>NZ_JBHSZO010000031.1:0-74771 GCF_042663125.1 Streptomyces polyrhachis
CAGCGCCGCCAGCGCGGCGACGGCCAGCAGCGCGGGCAGCAGCCGCCCGTCCGGCAGCAGCGCCACCGCCAGGGCCAGCCCCGCCGCGGCGGCCGGCAGCGCGGCGGCCGCCGTCTCCAGCGCCAGCCGCCCGGCGATCCCCTTCAGCGAACCGCCGCGCGAGCGCAGCAGCCGCAGCTCGGCCTCCCGCCGTACGAGCGACAGGCCGCCGGACATCAGCACCACCACCGCGCCGGTGGTCCCCACCCCGAAGGCGGCGACCGCGACCACGGGCACGACGGCGGCGCGGAGCCTGGTGTACGTCTCCAGGACCGGCGGCAGCCCGGACTTCACCTCCAGGTTCTCGCTGACCTTCGCCCGGAGGTCCTCCAGCCCGGGGCCGTCCAGCACCCGGACCAGCTCCTTCCGCAGCAGCTCGGCGTCGCGGCCGGCCAGCGAGCGGGTGTCGAAGGGAAGCTGCCAGTAGACCTGGGGCTCGGTGTTGCCCTCGGGCAGGAACTCGGCGCCCAGCTCGGCGAAGAGGGACGGACCGCTCTCCGGGGGCAGCAGCAGCGCCCCGCGCCAGATCCGCGGCGGCAGCCCCGGTGAGCCCGGCGCCACCGGCATGTCCGTCAGCCGGGGGGCGGCCAGCAGCGGGTCCATCGTCCAGAAGTCGCTCTTCGCACGCAGCGGGCGGACGATGCCGGTGATCCGCACGGTGACGGTCGGCGGCCTCTTGTCCGGGGTGATGCGGGTGAAGTGCAGCTCGGAGCCGACCCGTATCCTCAGCGCCCGGGCGGTCGCCTCCGTCACCGCCGCCTGGAACAGCACCTCGCCCAGGTTCTTCTCCGCCTCCCCCCGGGGCAGTGCGCCGGCCACCGGCTCGGTGTGCTCGCCCAGGTCGGCGCGGGCGTCGAGCTGGAAGCGCGGGTCCTGGCTGCCGGGCCGGGGCAGCCACGGGTCGGTGGCGGTCAACTCCGCGGAGCTGCGCACCCCGTACGAGACGTCGGCGGCGGTGATGCGCGCCGGCGCGTGCACCCCGGCGAGGATGTCGCGGACGGCCTGCTCCTGGTCCTGCGGGGCGAGCGGGGCCCAGGCCGGACTCTCGCCCGGCCTCCCCGGGAGTCGGTGGTCGACCGTCGCGACCAGCGAGCGCTGCTCGGGCGAGGAGCGCTCGACGGCATCGCGCAGGGCGGTGTCCTGGTAGGTGTCCATGGCGCGCGGGAAGGCGGCCGCCAGGAACGCCGCCAGGAACACCAGCACCCCCAGCGCGAGGGCCGCCCCCCGCGCGGTGCGCAACCGGCTGCCGATCCAACCCGCCTCCAGTGAGCGGGACTTCATCCTCCCCATCTCACTCACCCCCCAGTCGAAGTGCCGTCGCCGGATCGCCGCGCCGCAGCGCCACGGCGGCCGTGATGAGCAGCGGCATGACCGCCACCCCCGCGACCACCAGCCCCACCGGCGCCCACGGCAGCTCCACCAGCACCTGCGGATGCGGTTTGGCGGCGGCGCCCGTGAGCGTGGTCAGCGGCACCACCGCCCGCGACAGCACCACCCCCAGCGCCGTCCCCGCGGTCAGCGCCACCGCGATCAGCATGCTCTGCTCCGCCGCGAACATCCGCGCCAGCTGCCGCTGCGGCGCGCCCAGCGCCCGCAGGACGGCGAACTCCCTGCCCCGTTCCCGGATCGAGGCCGCCGCGCTCACCGCGAAGCCCAGCGCCGCCAGCAGCGCCGCGATCACCGCCGTGGCGGCCAGCGCCGCCTGCGGCCCCGCGCCCAGCGGGTCGGTGCCCAGCCGCTCGGCCAGCTCCTCGCGTACGACGAGGTCGGCCGAGCCGCGGCCGCCCTCCTCGCGCAGCTGGGCGGCCGTGCGCTGCGCCTGGCCCGGCTCGGTGCGCAGCCACCACTCCGAGGGCCGCAGCGCCGTCGAGTCGGCCTGGGCCAGCTTCCGGTTCGCGGCGGCCAGATCGACGATCAGCGCGCCCCCGTCCTTGCCCGGCGCCACGGCGTCGAGCTGGGAGATCGCGTCCGGCCCCGTGGTGGGGAACTCCCGTACGGCGCCCACGATCCGCACCTCGGTGTCGGTGCCGCCGAGGGGGACGGTGAGCCGCTGGCCGACCTTCGCGCTGCTCACCCGCAGGAAGGTGTCCGTGGCCAGGGCGGGCACCGGGGGCAGGCGGTCCTGGCGGGCCCGTACGGTCAGGGTGCCGGGGGGCAGCGTGCCCCCGAAGGTGTCCGAGGCACCGGTGGTGAAGTTGAAGGCCAGCGGAGTGCCGGCCGAGCCCCGTACGGGGAAGCCGGCCTCCGGGGGCTCGACGATCCCGTTGCCGCCGGTGTCGGCCGCCACGTCCCAGACCAGACCGGCCGTCGGAGCGGGCTCCGTGGTCCGCCCGGCGGCCGTCACGCGCAGGATGCTGACCTCCAGATCGCAACTCGCCGCCCTGGTGGGGACGTCGAAGTCGACCGTGAATCCGGTCAGTACCAGCGGCGGCGCGGGGGAGGCGCCCGACGTGAGCGGTTTCGCCAGGTCGAGGGTGAGGCGGTGGTCGCGCCCGTCCGCGGCGAGGAGGCCGAGGGGCAGTTCGTACGTCTGCCCGACCCGGTCCTGGATCAGCGCGGAGAGGTCGACCTGCCCCCGCCACGGCCGGTCGGCGCCCACTTGGGCGGTCACCTCGACCCGCCCGGCCCCCGCGGGCAGCGGGAAGCCGCGCAGTTTCGGGGACTTGCCGCCCAACCTCGGCAGCAGCGCCCGGGTTTCGGCGTCCGCCAGATCGCCGCGCAGCGGGATCCCGTCCGCCGCGCGGGCCGTGTCCAGCGCCAGTACGTCGGCGCTGCGCCCGCCGCTGAGCGGCGCCGTCATCCGCACCGCGGGCGAGCTCTCCGCCACGCCGGGCGTGTCCGCGTACCCCCCGGGGCGGCCGCTGCCCAGCACCCGGATGTCCGAGCCGGCCCGAAACGCCGCCTGGTCGCGCTGCGAACGCTCCCACGAGGCGCCCTGCGCCACCGCCAGGAGGCCCATCGCCACCGCCATCACCAGCAGCAGCACCGGACCGGCGCCGCGCAGCGGCCGGCGCGAGAGCTGCCAGCCCGCGAGCGCCGTCGGCAGCCCGCGACCCGCGGCCGCGCGCCGTTCCGCCAGCCGGGCCGTCGGCGGCAGCAGCCGCAGCGTGAGCACCGTGCCGGCCAGCAGCGCCAGCGCGGGCGCCGCCACCAGCACCGGGTCCACGCCCAGCGTTCCAGAGGTGTCGGTGTTCAGCACGCCGCCGTCGGAGGTCTGCCGGTCCAACTGCCAGTACGCCACGCCCGCGACGACCAGCAGCCCCAGGTCCGCCCCCGCCCGCAGCGGCGCGGGCAGCGCGTGCGCGCGGGTACGGGCCGAGGCGGCGCCGGTGGCCCGCAGCAGCGCCGGCGCGGTGACGGCGAGCGCGCAGCCGAGCGCGGAACCGGCGGCGACCAGCCACAGGACGGGGCCGGTGTCGTCCACCGCCTCGACGCCCGCGCGGGCCAGCGGGCCGCTGCCGGACAGCAGCCGGATCATGGGCGCGGCCAGCAGCGGCGCGGCGATCAGGGAGGGCGCCACGATGAGCAGCGCCTCCAGCGCGGCCAGCCCCGCCACCCGGCCGCGCGAGCCGCCGCGGGCGCGCAGCAGGTCGTTCTCCCCGGCCCGTTCGTCGCTGAGCAGCCGGGCCACCAGCAGCAGCGCGTAGCCCGCCAGCAGCACCAGCTGCAGCGCCACGATCAGCAGGGTGGAGCGGTTGACCAGCAACGCCCGCTGGGCGGTGTCCAGTACGTGGTCCAGCCGGCTGTCGGCGTACTCGCCACTCAGCTCCTCCAGGGAGCCGAGCCGGTTGGACGCTGCGCGCACCGAGCTGTCCAGCGCGCTCAGCCGGTCGGCGGTGACGGTGGAGAAGTCCGCGCGCAGCACCCAGCCGCCGGAGGCGATGTCCAGCGCACCCGAGGAGAAGGAGCCGGGGTCCACCATCAGCGGCCCGTACGTGGTGTAGCCGCCGGTGAACACCCCGAGTCCCGCCACGTCGTCGAGCTGCCAGTACGGGTCCGTCGTGTCCCGGGCCCGGTAGACGCCGCTCATCCGGAGCCTCGCCGGCCCGCTGCTGCCGCGGCTCTTCAGCGTCAGCTCGTCGCCCGGCTCCAGGCCCAGCCGCCGCGCGGCGACCTCCGGCAGGGCGATGGGGACGGTCCCGGAGGCGGCCGCAGCCGGCCAGGTGCCGCTGAGCAACTCGACCATGCCACGGTCCAGTTGGGCGAAGTACGTCAGATCGGGGTCATCGTCCTGCCTTTTGCGGTCCGGCAGCTCGAAGGGGCCGCTGCGGATTATCGGCAGCACCGTCACGGGCAGCCCGTCGTACGCCTTCGCGGCCTGCGCGCGTACGGCCCGGTCCGCGGCGGGGAGCTCCTTCCGGGACAGCGTCGTGGTCTCCACCACCAGCGCCGCGTCCGCCGCAGAGCCGTAGCGCAGCACATGGCGCAGGCCCGCGTCGCCGACGGTGGTGGAGAAGGCGGTGAGGGCGGCGAGCACGGCGGTGGTGAGCAGCACGGTGAGCATGGCGGCGGCCAGCAGCAACCGGTGCGCACGCACCCGCAGAAACACAAAACCCGGCATCCGCACCCCCGTTGACCGTGTCCGCGCCGCCCCCACGGCACAGGACCGATCCTGGCAGAACACGCTTGCGGACCACAGCGGCCGGACGCCGGTCGGAACCGATTCGTGATCCCCCCGGGGCGTGCGGTCTCAGCCCGGGGTGTTCACCATCGACGCCGCCGCGTAGACCAGGTAGTCCCACAGCTGCTGCTCGTGCACGGGGTTGAGCCCCAACTCCACGACAGCCGTACGCATATGGGCCAGCCAGGCGTCGTGCGCCGCGCGGTCCACGGTGAACGGGGCGTGCCGCATGCGCAGCCGGGGATGGCCGCGCTCCTCGCTGTACGTGCGCGGACCGCCCCAGTACTGCACCAGGAACAGCGTCAGGCGCTCCTCGGCCGGCCCCAGATCCTCCTCCGGGTACATCGGCCGCAGCAGGGGATCGGCGGCCACACCCTCGTAGAACCGCCGCACCAACCGGCGGAAGGTCTCCGCCCCGCCCACCTGCTCGTAAAAGCTCGCCTGCCCGATATCGCTCACCCGCCCATGCTCTCATCACCCGGGCGGAGGACCGGGGCCTGTCCGGAGTTCCCCGCCGCACGCCGAGAGGGCGTGCCGGGCGCCGGGGCGCAGACGGGGAACTCCGTACAGGACCTAGCCGCGCTGGATGCGGATCGTCGTCCACGCCCCCACGTGCACCCGGTCGCCCTCCTGGAGGCGCACCGGGACGTACGGCGGGATGGGGTCGGCCTCGCCGTTGACCGTGGTGCCGTTGGTGGAGTTCTGGTCGACCACCGCCCAGGAGCCGTCGGGCTGCTCCACCAGCATCGCGTGGTTGTGCGAGACGCCCGGGTCCTCCGGGGCGCGGGCCAGGTCGATGTCGGGGGACTCGCCCGTGGACTGGCGGCGGCGGCCGATCGTGACCTGCGGGCCGCGCAGGGGGAGTTGCTGCTCGGGCGAGTACGCCGGCAGGTTCAGCCCCGAGGCGTCCGGGCCGCTGCGCGACATCATCGCCGTGAAGTACTCGCGGTCCGGCGCCACCACCGCGACCCAGCCCGGCGGTGCCTGGGCGTAGGGGTCCTGCGCGTAGGGGTCACGGGCGTACGGATCGGGCGGGTAGCCGCCGGCGGCCGGGGGCGGGGAGAGCAGGAAGTCCCCGGCGCCGCCCGGGGAGCGCGGGTCGGGCTGCCCGGAGAAGGAGGAGTGCTGCGGCTCCGGCTGCTGCTGGTGCTGCTGGTGCTGCTGGTGCTGCGGAGCGTAACCGCCGCCCTGGTGGCCGGGGTACTGGCCGCCCTGCTGGCCCGGATAGCCGCCCGCGCCGCCGTTCGCCCCGGGCGGCGGGCCCGTGGGGACGAACGTCGTCGGGGAGTGCGTGAGGAAGTTGTAGCGGCACTCCTCGCAGAAGGGCGCGAGCGCCTCCCGGGGCGTGCGGCACTGCGGGCACAGCTCGGTGTGCCGGGGCGGCTGGGCCGCCTCCGGGCCGCCCGGAAAGCCGTAGCCGGAGCCGGGCGGTGGGGGGACCGGCGCGCCCGCGCCGGAAGCCATACGGATCCCGCAGACCTCGCACCAGTCCTCGGTGGCCGAGGTGTGGCCGTTCTGGCAGGTCGCCATGGTGGTGAATCCCCCTGTCTCAGATATGCGTCAGCGCTTCTTGACGCGGACCGTCTTCGTGGACCGCGTCTCGAGGGTCATCTCGTCGGCCTCCGCGACCTTCGCCTTCAATCGAACAGTACCGCTCGCCGCATCCACCACGTCCACCACCTTTGCCAGCAGCTTGGCGGTGTCCTCGTTGCCGGAGGCCGCCGCCAGCTGCACCGCGCGGCCCAGCTTCGCGGTCGCCCCGTCCAGGTCGCCGGCCTTGCGGTCGTCCAGCCCGGACTGGATGACCTGCGCCAGCTCGGCCTGCCCGGTGTAGTGGGCGACCTGCGGGTTGATCCGTGTGGAGGCGGCCATGTCGTCCGTCCACACGGCCCGTACCAGCCCCTGCGAGAGAGTCGTCACACTCCCGTCGCCGCGCGGCTGTACGAGCGAGACGCGCGCGGCGAGCATCTCCTGGCCGACGCCGGCCGAGGGGACCTCCACGCAGACGTGGTAGTCGCGCGACTCGTCGCCCCACGAGCCCGTCGGATAGTCGCCCGAGCGCGGCCCCGACTCCGTACGCCGGGCGGTCAGCTCCTCCACCGTCGGCGCGACCTGCTTGACGAACCTCACCTCCGCGCCCTGCGGCGTCCACAGCCGCAGCGCCACGTCCGCGACCTCCTTGCCCATCGCGGTCTCCATCATCGCCGTGAAGTCCGCGGCCAGCCCGGCCGGATCGGCGACGATGTCGGCCGTGCCCAGCAGGGCGGAGGCTATGCCCGTCACCTCCCGGACCTCCCAGTCCGTGCCGACGCCGCGGGCGTCGCAGGTGAAGCGGCCCGCGCAGGCGTCCAGGGCCTCGCGCAGCGCCTCGGGCGTCTCGTGCTCGTTGCGGCCGTCGGTGAGCAGGATGCCGTGGCGGATGGAGACGTCGGCGGAGCCCAGCAGGCGGTCGGCCAGCCGCAGCCAGGTACCGATCGCCGTGCCGCCGCCGGCGGAGAGCCGGCGCAGCGCCTGCTTGGCCTGGGCGCGGGTGGCGTCGTCCGCGACCGCGAGGCGCCCGCCGGTGGGGTAGACCTCCTTGGCCTGGTGCGTACCGCCGACCACCGCGAAGGCGACGCCGTCGCGGATCGTGTCGATCGCGGCGGCCGTGGCGTCGCGGGCGTTGCGCATCTTGGTCGGCGGGTAGTCCATCGAGCCCGAGCAGTCGACCATCAGCACCACCGCCGCGTCCGGGCCGCCCGGGGCGAAGGCGGACCGGCCCGGGTCGGACGCGGGCAGCGGCGCGCCGCCGGTGGTGCCGCCGCCGGTCGAGGTGACCGTGACGATGGCGTTGACCTCGCGGGCACCCTCCGGCAGGAACTCGTTCTGGTAGACCTCGACGGAGAACTCCGGCGCGTTGGACTTGGAGAAGTTGGCCATGGATCCCGCTCCCGCGAATGCTCTGGAACCCGGAGGTTCGCTGTAGACAAAGCACACCGGCCGTGGGGGAGACCGGTCGCCGCCGCGGACCCCGTCCACGGCGGCTGAATCCCTACCCGGCAGGGAAGGGCACGATCGCCACCGTCACGTTGTCGTGGCCGCCGCCGTCCAGGGCGTGGCCGACGAGCGCCTGGGCGCTGTGCAGGGGTCTGGAACGGGCGTCGTCGGCGACGACCGCGGCCATCTCCTGCGCGCCCTCCGCGTAGTTCCACAACCCGTCCGTGCACACCACCACCACCCCCGGCCCCTGCGGCTGGAAGGACTGGGTGTGCGGGTCCAGCTCGTGGGCGTCCGCGCCGAGCCAGCCCGTGATGGCGTGGGCCCGCTCGTCGGCGTACGCCTCGGCCTCGGACATCAGCCCGGTCGCGACCATCTGCGCCGCCCAGGAGTCGTCCTCGGTGAGCCGCGCGGCCGGGGCCGTGCGGTCGTCGGGCACCCAGTACGCCCGCGAGTCGCCGACCCAGCCGACGGTGAGGATGCCCCCGGCGACGACCGCCGCGACGCAGGTGCAGGCCGGGGCGTTGCTGTGCGCGACGCGGTTGTGCACGTCGCCCGCGAGCGCCGCCACCGAGCGGGCGGCGACCAGCAGCGCCTCGTGCATCGCCTGCTGGGGGTGCGTGCCCCGGGCGAGGCTGTCCAGCAGGGAGGCGCGGGCGGCCTCGGCGGCGGCCTCGGAGGCCTCGTCGGGGCGGGTGGCGGAGGAGACGCCGTCGCAGACCACCGCGATCACCGCCGGGGTGCCGTTGGGCAGCCGGGTGGTGTCGAGGGCGAAGGAGTCCTCGTTGCGGTGGTGGCGCAGGCCGCGGTCGCTGACCGCGGCGAGGCCCGGCAACTCCCGCTCCATCCGGTCGCGTTCCCGGGGCTGGGCGTGGCCGCAGTTCTCGCAGTAGCCGTCGGCGTCGATGGTGCCCGTACGACAGGCGACACAGGTCTTCACCCCCGCGACGGTCGCAGCCCCGAAGCCCGGCGGCCCACCGGGCGCGCCGAGCGCGGCGCGCGGATCGGCCGGGGCCGGACCGCCGGGGCCGTCCGGGCCACCGGAGCCGCTGCGGCCCGCGGGCTCGGCGCCGGGGGCGGCCAGGCGGAAGCCGTCGGAGTCGGGGGCCTCGGGGCCCGCGTGCTCGGAATGGGGCGCGGCCGGGCCCGCGGCACCCGCCGGGGCGATCCGGAAGCTGTCGGTGGCCGGGGGTTCGGGCGCGGACGGGGCGGCGTTCGGCCCGTACGCACCGGAAGCCGCCGGCGCGGACGCGCCGTTGACCGCGGTGGGGGTGGGCGCGGTGGCGGGCGCGGGCTCCGACAGGTTCGCGCCGCACTCCTCGCAGAAGAGGTCGCCGGTCGCCGTGGGGGTCGCGCAGACGGGGCAGGGGGCGAGCTGCCCGGCAGCCTCGGGGGCCATGTTCAAGGACACCTCTCAGACCCAGGTCCGGGGACGGAAGCGGTTGGCCTGCTCGATCAGCGCGATGCGCTCCTCGCCCTGCTGGGCGAGGCGGGCCAAGGCGCGGTAGGAGCGCTCCAGGCCGAACCGCAGCCCCCGCTCGTCGAGTCGGCTGCCCAGCAGCAGCTGCGGCCCCCCCGGCGCCACGGCCGGCGGCGGCGGTACGGGCGGGGCGGGCGGCTGCTGGTGGGGCAGTTGCGCCTGCTGGGCCTGCTGCACCGCCGGAGCGCCGTCCGAGCGCCCGGAGAGCACCCAGTCCAGGGCGCTGCCCAGCACCTCCGTGGCCAGATGCTCGCGCCGCAGCGGATCCAGGCCGAACTGCTGCAGCTGCTCCACCTGCAGCGCCGCCGCCCGCAGGTCCGGCAGCAGCGCCTCGCGCGCCCCGCGCCGGCGCAGCCGCGCCCGCACGGCCGCCACGCGCGCGGCGGTGTAGTGGATGGACGACTCCGGCACCGACTCCAGCGCCTGCACCGCCCCCGCCCGGTCCCCGGCGGCCAGCCGGACGCGGGCCAGGCCGAAGGCGGCGCTGACGTAGGAGGGGTCGGTGGACCACACCAGGCGGTAGTACTCCGCGGCGTTGTCCAGCTGGCCCAGCACCTCGGCGCACACCGCCAGCGCCAGCTTCGGCGCGGGCTCGCCGGGGAAGGCGTCGTAGACCGCGTCGAAGGCCAGCGCCGCGGACTCGCGGTCGCCGGTGGCCAGCGCGGTCAGCCCGCGGTACCACACCACCCGCCAGTCGTCCGGGTGCTCGGCCTCCAGCGTCTGCAGCGCGCGGGCGGCCGAGGTGAACTCCCCGCTGTCCAGATGGGCGCGCAGCTGCCGCAGCGTCAACTCCAGGGAGGGGACCGGGGCGTTGAGCAGCGCCGCGGAGACCTCGGCCGGTGCGGAGGCGAGCAGGCCGGCCAGGAAGCCGGCGTTCGGGTCGGTGGCGTCCACCCGCGGCGCCGGCAGCGCGAGCGCCGCCGCGCGGGCGTCCAGGGGGAGCGTCACGGAGGCCGCGGTGGGAGCGGGCAGCACCTTCTCCCGGGGCAGCGCCCGCCCGCCGAAGAGCGAGACGCCCCCGCCCGGGGAGCCGGCCGGCTCCTGGGCGGCGTCCGCGAAGAGCCGGCTGTCCACCACCCGCGTCTCCGGCCCGAAGAGCGTGGAGAGCGTCGGCCGGGGCCGGCCCGTCTGCAGCGCCACCACCTCCCGCAGCACACCGGTGAGCTGCTCGGCCATCTCCGCCGCCGAGGCGAAACGGCGCGCCGGATCGGGGTCGGTGGCCCGTACCAGGAAGCGGTAGAAGGACTCGTAGCGCGCGAAGACGTCGATGGAGTCGGGCTCGGGCAGGCTGTCGGCGAAGACGTTGGTGTAGCCCTGGAAGTCGAAGGTGAGCACCGCCAGGGTGCGCGCCACCGTGTACAGGTCGGAGGCCACCGAGGGGCCCGTCTCGGCGACCTCGGGCGCCTGGTAGCCGACCGTGCCGTAGATGGCCGACTCCTCGTCGTCCATCCGCCGCACCGCGCCCATGTCGATCAGCTTGAGCTGGTCGGCCTGCTGGATGGCGTTGTCGACCTTGAAGTCGCAGTACAGCAGGTTGCGGCTGTGCAGGTGCCCCAGCGCCTCCAGCGCCTCGATGCCGTACGCGCAGGCCACCTCCACCGGCAGCGGGTCGCGCTTGCCCTGCGGGGTGCGCCGCTCGTTGGCGATCTCCTTCAGGGACTTGCCGCCCACGTACTCCATCACGATGTAGCCGTCGAGGCTGCCCGTGCGCTGGTCGAGGTGCTCGACGAAGTTGTAGATCCGCACGATGTTGGCGTGCTCGATCTCCGCCAGGAAGCGCCGCTCGGAGACCGCCGCGGCGAGCGCGTCCTCGTCGCCCGTGTCCAGCAGGCCCTTGAGCACCACCCAGCGGTCGGAGACCGCCCGGTCGACGGCGAGGTAGACCCAGCCCAGGCCGCCGTGCGCGAGGCAGCCCACCACCTCGTACTGCCCGTGCACCACGTCGCCCGCGGCCAGCTTGGGCACGAAGGAGTACGGGTGCCCGCACTTGGTGCAGAAGCCCTCCGTGCGGCCGGGGCGCTCGCCGCGCGTGCGCCCGACCGGGGCGCCGCAGTCGCTGCGGCTGCAGTAGCGCTTGCGTTCGGGCACCTGCGGGTTGTCCAGCACCGCCGCGCGCGGGTCGGGCCGCGGCACCTGCGGTACGGACACCAGCCCGGCGCCCAGCTGGGCGCGCCCGCTGCCCGCCGCGGACGTACGCGAGGAGCGCACCGAGACCGAGCGCGCGGTGGACTCCCCTGTCAGCGCGCGCGACAGGCGCCCCGAGACGGAGCGGCGCGAGGAGCGCGAACTGCGCGAGGAACGCGAGCTGCGCGAGGAGCTGGAACTGCCGCGCGAGGAGGCGGCCGACGAACTGCCGGCACCCTCCCGGCGGTGCGCGGTCAGGCCCGTGGGCGTGGCGCCGAGGAGGGCGTCGGGGGAGACGACGGGGGCCAGCCCGCAGGTGTCGCAGTACAGCTCACCGCCGCCCATGTCCTCGTAGCCGCCCTCGCAGCCCGGCCGCTGGCAGGAGGTTGCTTCACTCATGACGCCCCCATGTTTCTCCGGGCCCGGACAGCGCGGCTGCCCGTCGCCTTGCCCCTGATCTTCCTCACCGCATCCCCCCGGGTCTGCCCGGCCGATCGACCGGGCCGCTCATCGCCTCCACGGCCGCCTGCTGGTAGCGCAGCACCGCCTGCTCGGCGGCGAGCAGGTCGCAGGGCGCGGACCACAGCATCCGGCGCGCCCGCTCGTAGCGCTCGATCAGCAAGGCGTCCTCCGCCAGGCCGCGTTGGGCGACCTTCGCCTTGTACGCGTCGAGCCGGCCGCGCAGCTCCGCCCGCACCGCCAGGGGGGCCGTCACCTCGGCGAGGGACTCGCGGGCGCGCAGCAGTTCCTCCTCCGCGCGCTGCTCCAGCGACTCCAGCAGCGGCGAGAGCTTGTGCCACTGGGCGTGGCGGCGGTAGTCCACCGCCGTGCGCCACTGCTCGTTCAGCGCGGCCGAGACGCCGCCGACCGCCGGGACCTCGGAGGCCGCTATCTTCGCCAGCACCTCGCCGCGGGCGGCGCGGGCCTCGCTGAGCGTGCGGTCGGCGCGGCTGAGGACGTCGCGCAGCCGGGTCAGCCGGGTCTCCGCGTCCTGGCGGACGTGCAGGACGGCCTCGATCTCGCGGCGGATCTCCTCCAGCCGGCGCGCCGCGGCGTCGTAGCGCGCGGTGTCGGGGCGGCCGCCGCCGGGGGCCGAACTGCCCGCCGCGCGCTGCCAGAAGGCCAGCGGATCGGAGATCACCTCGGCCCGCAGCGCCGCCAGGTCGCCGGTGACGCGCTCCAGCTCGTCGCCGGCCGGGTGCTCGCCGGGGCGTACGCCGACGGACTGGGCCAGTGAGCGGGTGCGGCGCAGCTCGGCGGCGAGCAGGTCGATCCGGGCGGGCAGCGCGGACCAGACCGCGTCGGCGGCGGCGACCACGTCCAGCACGTCCGCGTAGTGGCCGTTCATCCGCTCGACCAGGGCCTCCAGGCCGAGGCGCTCGGAGAGCCGCGCCGGTCCGGTGATCGAGGCGGGGGCGGCGGTGGCCGCGGGGGCGGGCAGCGTGAGGCCCGAGTCCCGCAGCAGCCCGGTCAGTTCGGCCAGCTCCTGCGCGCTCGGCCAGCGGCGCCGGCCGCGCAGCTCGCGGGCCCTGGCCAGGGCGTCGGTGTAGGTGTCGAAGTAGGACCAGAGCAGGGTGAGGGCGGCCTCGGCCGCGGCCCAGCGCTCGGCCGTGGTGCCGGTCAGCTGCGCGCCGTCCAGGAGCCGGCGGCCGGCGTGGTCCTGGAGGGCGAACAGCGAGGACTCCACGGCCTCGTGCTCGGCGCCCAGCCGCGCCAGGGCGCGGTCGACCTCCTCACGGCCCATCGCGGGTCCGGTCTCGTCCGGAGCCCCCATCCCGTCCCCTCTCCTGCCCTCGCTCGCCCTGTCCTGCCCTGCCCTGCCCTGCCCTGTCCTGCGCTGCCTGCCCTCGCCCGCCCCGCCGGGCGCGGGAGTCCGCCGTCAGTCCAGGTACTCCGGCACCGGCGCCGCCTTGACGCCCGGCATCACCTTGCTCAGCCAGAGCTCGTACGCCTTCCTCCACTCACCGCTCGCGCGGTAGTCCTCCAGGACCTTGTTGACCCGGGCCACCAGGTCGCGGTCCTCCTTGTTCATCGCCACGCCGTAGTACTCGCGGGTGAGCGGCCGGCCCTTCAGCTCCATGGAGGGGTCCTGGGCGGCCTGGCCCGCCGCCAGCGCGTTGTCCGTGATCACCGCGTCCGCCAGGCCCAGTTGGACCCGCACCAGGCAGTCCAGCTGGTTGGGGACGGGCACGACCTCGGCGTTCTTCAGCTCCTTGGTGATGAACTCCTCCGCCGTGGAGCCCTGCGCCGCGCAGACCCGCTTGCCGTCGAGGGAGGTGTCGAAGCCGGTGATCTTCGAGTTCTTCGGCGCCAGCACCTGCTGGCCGGCCTCGAAGTAGGCGGTGGAGAACTCCACGTCCTTCAGCCGGTCGCAGTTGATGGTCATGGTGCGCACCACCATGTCCACCTTGCGGCCCTGCAGCGCCGGGACGCGCTGACTGGTGGGAATCGCGCGGTAGATGATGTCGTCCCCGCCGATGCCCAGCTCCGCGGCGATGGCCCGGGCCAGGTCGATGTCGAAGCCCCGCAGCTCCCCGGTCGCCGGATCGCGGTAGCCCCACTGGTAGCTGTTCTGGTCGACGCCGACGACCAGCTTGCCCTTCCCCTTGATCCGCGACACGGCCGGACCGTCCGCGCCGGAGGGCCGCCAACTGGCCTGCGGCCTGCCCGGCGGACGCTCACCCGCGCACTCCCCGGCGTCCTGCTGCCGCAGCGTCTGCCCGCCGCGGGCGGGCGCCTCCTGGCCCACCCCGTACGGACCGCCGCGCGCGGCGTCGGCCGCGGCCAGCGGGAGCAGGGTCGCCGTCAGCGCGACCGCCCCGGCCATGGAGGCGACCCCGCCCCAGCCGCGCAACCTGCGTATCCGCGTCCTGATCACTGCTCTTCCCGTCATCTCGGTGTGCCCCCTCACCGGTACTCCGACAGCCTGCGCCCGATGCCCAGGACCGCTCCGGCGGCGCCCAGCACGGCGAGCACCGCGGCGCCGATCGCCAGTCCGCCGAGGGCGTCGCGGCCGTCGCGGGCCGCCTGGACGAACTCGGCCTGCTCGTGCGCGATGGCCTTGGCCAGACTGGCGTCCACCACGTCGAAGCACTGGCCGGTGGACTCCTTGTCGCCCGTGCCGATCACCCGGTCCACCGCGGTCTGGTAGTCGCCGATGTTGTCGGCCTCCAGCACCCCGGTGTGCCTGCCCTGCCAGGTCCGCACGCCGACGATAGCCTTCTCGACCGGTACGCGCCCGGCGTCGTCGTCGGCGAGGTCCAGCGCCCGCTGGACCAGCGAACCCTGCTGGTGCGCGGCGTCGGGGCCGGCCAGGCCGTTCATGCTGTCGCCGTACCCCGCCTCGTACTTGTCCTTGTCGCCCACGGTGACCGCGCCGCGCGAGACCATCTTCAGCCCCTCGTTGCCGTGGGCCTGCAGGGCGCCGATCCGGGCCTCGTTGAGGACCTGGAGGGACCGGGCGCCGTCGCGGTCGGACTCCTCCAGCCCGGCACGCGCGAAGGTGTGCCCGGCGGCCAGCCACAGCAGCACCACCCCCGTGACCACACTCGCCCCCAGCAGGCCCTGGTTGAACACCCGGTTGGTACGCCGGTAGTGCCGGCGCTGCGCCCAGCCCAGCGCGCCCAGCGCCACCGTGCCGAGCGCCAGCGCGGCCCACGGCCAGCTCTTGGCCGCGGCGTAGTCGCGGTCGAGCTGGGCGGTCTCGGCCCGGTAGAGGTCCTGCGCCGCGGGCAGCAGCCGGGTCTCCATCAGGTCGTTGGCATAGCGCAGGTAGGCGCCGCCGAGCGGCAGGCCCTGGCGGTTGTTGGCGCGGGCGGTCTCGATGGCGCCGGTGTAGCGCGGCAGCCACTCGTTGAGCGAGGAGATCTGCCGGCGGGCGCCGGCCGACCCCTGGCTGTTGGCCGCGGCCTCCACCAGCAGCCTGCCGGCGGTCGCGATGTCCTTCTCGTAGCGCCGGCGGACCTCGGGCGTCTCCTTGCCGCCGGCCAGGAAGCCGCTGGCGGCGGTGGTGTTGGCGTCGGCGAGGGAGCGGTAGATGTCGGCGGCGGCGGCACTCAGCGGCTGGCTGCGCAGCAGTACGTCGTCGGCGGCGTCGGCGCGGTCCGAGACCTGCCAGGCCGTCACGGCGCCGAAGACCACCACGAGGGCGGCGAGGACGGCGCCGAGGAGGCGCAGCCGACCGGGCTCCGTGACGGCGGAGCGGCGGAAGCGCTCCAGCCCCTCGCGGAAGGCGCTGCGCCGCTCGGGCACCACGAGGGTCGCGCCCCCGGAGGTGCCGGGCGACGCCTCGGAGCGGCCCTGGGCGGGCACCCCCGACAGGCCGGCTGACGGACCAACCCCCTGACCGGCCCCCTGACCGGCCCCCTGACCGGTCGCTGTCGGCTGCTCCGGCGGCGCCGAGCCCACGCCGGCGCTGCCGGCGGGCGACGGATACGACACGAGACCTCCCCCTGTGGTCACTTGCTGCCGCCAGAATACGGGCGACGTCTGACACCGGTGTCGAGTATGGCCGCAGGCGTGCGCGGCCACACCGCTAATGCCGGGATCTTGTTCGTATTGGAACCGCCCCGGGCGGCCGGTCTACTCCCGTACACGCCGGGGGAGTCGGGGAGGTTGCGCACGGGGCGGGGGAGACCTCCCGGCCAAGTGGCCCGTACGCGGCGGGGGTACGCGTCCCCGGACACGCGAAAGCCCGGATCTATGCGGCGGGAACGCCGTCGATCCGGGCCAGGGCCTCGTCCGCGCCGAACGGCTGCAGATAGGGCAGCCAGCGCGGATCCCGGTGCCCCGTGCCGATGATGCGCCAGGCGAGGCCGGAGGGCGGCTCGGGCTGGTGGCGCAGCCGCCAGCCCAGCTCGGAGATGTGCCGGTCGGCCTTGACGTGGTTGCAGCGCCGGCAGGCGGCCACCACGTTGTCCCAGCGGTGCTGGCCGCCGCGCGAGCGCGGGATGACGTGGTCGACGCTGGTGGCGACGCCGCCGCAGTAGGCGCAGCGCCCGCCGTCGCGGGCGAAGAGGGCGCGCCTGGTCAGGGGGACGGGCCCCCGGTAGGGGACCCGTACGAAGCGTTTCAGGCGCACCACGCTCGGGGCGGCCAGCACTTTCGTGGCGCTGCGCAGATAGGCGCCCGAGTCCTCGAGGCTGACGGCTTTGCCGTCCAGCACCAGGACGAGCGCTCGACGGAGCGGTACGACGCCGAGCGGCTCGTACGACGCGTTGAGGACCAGGACATGCGGCACGGTGCCTCCTCATACGCCGGCGGCGCGTGGCTCGCGCCGTGGACGATCTGGTCACAGTGTGTCCCGGAGCACTCTCCTCGCGCCACCACGGACCGGTAAACGGGGCAGGGAAGTGACGCGTGTCCCACCGCCGTCCGGGGCGGGACGCCGCGCCCCCCGCCCCGTCCGCATGCATGATGCCCCGCGCGGGGCCCGCTCTATACCTGGCGCGGGGACGGGATGTCGTACGGACCCCCGCCCCCGTCCCCCCGCGGACGCGACCGCGGCGCGGCTACGGAGCCGGCACGGAGAGCCCGGGGCGGACCGCGGGACCCGTCCGCTGCGCCGGGACGAACCCGGACTCCCACTGCCGGGTGGTGCGCACGTAGAGCCGGATCACGGAGCCCAGCGCCAGCAGCAGCAGCGGACCGGCCGCCCACGGGTGCGCGGCCATCTCCACCGGCAGGTAGCGGTACGCCGCCAGCAGCCCGGCGAAGACCACCGCCCCGTAGCCGGTCAGCCAGGTCGCCGACCGGTCCCAGCCGCGGGCCTGCGCGCGCAGGGCCGCCTCGATGGTGAGCGTGAACACCACCCCGGCGATCAGGTCGGCGCCGTAGTGGTAGCCGAAGCCCAGCGTCACGGTGAGCGTGGCGGCGAGCCAGAACGTGCCCCCGTAGCGCATCCAGCGCGGCCCTTGGCGGGAGTGGATGAAGATCGCCGTGGCCCACGCCGTGTGCAGGCTGGGCATGCAGTTGCGCGGGGTGATCCCGTCGAAGGGCATCGGCTGCGGGAGGCCGGTGGGCGTCGGGGTGTTCGGCCACAGGTCGGCCATCGCCCACACGCCGCCGTCGGCCCCGTAGGCGTAGATCGGGCCGACCACCGGGTAGAGCAGGTAGAAGGCCGGGCCGAGCGCCCCGATGGCCAGGAAGGTGCGTACCAGGTGGTGGCGCGGGAAGCGGCCCTCGGCGGCCACGTTGCGCAGCTGGTAGAGCGAGACGAGGACCGCGGCGCCCGCGAGCTGTATGTAGACGTACTCCAGGACGTGGAAGCCGACCGTGCCGGAGGCCCGCACGAGCCGGCCCACCACCCACGAGGGGCTGCCCAGCGCGTGGTCGGCGAGGGCCACGTACTGGTCGAGCACCATCAGGCGCGTCTCGGAGGTGATGAACAGCCAGGTGTAGCCGGCCTTGCGGCCGGCCACCAGCAGCAGGCCCAGGCCGACGCCCTTCAGCAGCAGGGTGCGGTCCCGGCCGGTGCGGCGGGTGACGGCGATGACGCCGCAGGCCAGCACCACCCACAGGGCGCCGCTGCCGAAGTTCTGCTGGGCGCCGCATATCCAGCGCACCAGCAGGAAGACGAGGTCGATGCCCAGGGCGGCGCCCAGCGCGAGGAAGCGCTGCCGCCAGGGGAGCGTGATCGCCGCCAGCGCCAGGCAGCCGTACAGCAGCGGCCAGGACTTGGGGGCGAACACCACCTCCCGCACCTGGTCGGTGACCGGCCCGAGCACCCCGTAGTGGCGGGCGAGGAACTCCAGCGCGATGAGGAAGGCGACGACCGACCCCACCGCCGCGGTCCACAGCAGGGTCCGCGCGCGGGAGCGGCCGGCGGACGCGGCTGTGCTCGCGGGGTCCGCAGGGTCCGCGGACCCGGCCGTGTCGTTCGTCTCGGCTGTCTCGGCTGTCTCGGCTGCGCGCGAAAGGGAGCGCGATATCGCAGTCTTCAATCCCGGGCCCGTTTTCTTGGTCGTGTGCTGGCTGGCGTCTGTCGCTCTGCCATGCCGGGCGGCATGGCTCTCCGAGGGAGGGCAGGCGATGAGGGGCTCGCTGCGAGTCCGAGCATGGTAATGGAGTTACGCCCAGGAATCACCCTGGTCAAGGGGGGATGAACGCCGTCCGATTCCGACCGCCGCCGCGGACCGTTACGGTGGATCGGTCCGCTGCCCGCGTCCCCACCGGAAGGTCCCGCTCGTGTTCGCCTCCGCTTCAGCCCGTCCGACCTCGGCACTGCCCGCCTCCGCCGCCGAAGCCGCGGAGGCCGCGGGATGGGTCCAGCGCAACTGGGAGACGTGGGCCGCGACGGGCCTGCGGATCGTGCTGATCGTGGCGATAGCCATGGTGCTGCGCACGGTCGTGCGGCGGATGATCACGCGCCTGATACAGCGGATGAACCGCACGGTGACGGCGGTGGAGGACAGCGCGCTCGGCGGGCTCCTGGTGAACGCGGAGCGGCGCCGCCAGCGTTCGGCGGCGATCGGCTCGGTGCTGCGCAGCATGGCGTCGTTCGTGATCCTCGGCACGGCCGGGCTGATGGTCCTGGGCGCGCTGGACATCAACCTCGCGCCGCTGCTGGCCTCGGCGGGCGTCGCGGGCGTGGCGGTCGGCTTCGGCGCGCGGAACCTGGTGACGGACTTCCTCTCCGGCGTCTTCATGATCATCGAGGACCAGTACGGGATGGGCGACACCGTCGACGCGGGCGTCGCCTCCGGCGAGGTGGTCGAGGTCGGCCTGCGGGTGACGAAGCTGCGCGGCGACAGCGGCGAGATCTGGTACGTGCGCAACGGCGAGGTCAAGCGCATCGGCAACCTCTCCCAGGGCTGGGCGGTGGCGGGCGTCGACGTCCGCGTCCCGTACGAGGCGGACCTCGACCGGGTGCGGGAGGTCATCGCGGGCGTGGGCGACGCGCTGAGCAAGGCGGAGCCGTTCAGCGAGCAGCTCTGGGGCCCGGTGGAGATCCTGGGCCTGTCGGAGGTCACGCTGGACGCCTCGGTCCTGCGGGTGGCGGCGAAGACGATGCCGGGCAAGGCGCTGGGCGTGGAGCGGGAACTGCGCTGGCGTATCAAGCGCGAGCTGGACGCGGCGGGCATCCGCATGCAGGCCCCCCTGCCCGGCGAGGAGCCTGCGGACGACGCGGCGGCCGGCGTCGCGGCCCCCTCGGCCCTGGCGAACCCCGCCTCCCCGCAGTCGGCGGCGGCCAGCCCCCTGACGCCGGTCGCCCCGCAGGGCGGGCGCAGGTAGGGCCTGCCGCGGGCCGGCCCCCGCGGGCTTCCGGTTCGGCGGGATGTGCCCGGTGCGGGCCGTCTGATAGGTATAGACCACCTGATCGGCACGGCGCGACCCGCCCTGCCCTGCCCGCACCCCGACCCGAAGGCCGGTACCCGTGAAACTCGCAGTCATAGGCGGCGCCTCCACCTACACCCCCGAGCTGATCGACGGCTTCGCGCGGCTGCGCGCCACCCTCCCCATCGGGGAGCTGGTCCTCGTCGACCCCGCCGCCGAGCGCCTCGCCCTGGTCGGCGGGCTCGCGCGCCGGATCTTCGCCCGCCAGGGCCACCCCGGGACGATCACCACCACCGCCGACCTCGACGCCGGGGTGGAGGGCGCCGACGCCGTGCTGATCCAGCTGCGCGTCGGCGGGCAGGCCGCGCGCGAGCGCGACGAGACCTGGCCGCTGGAGTGCGGCTGCGTCGGCCAGGAGACGACCGGCGTCGGCGGGCTGGCGAAGGCGCTGCGCACGGTGCCGCTGGTACTGGAGATCGCCGAGCGGGTACGGCGCGCCAACCCCGATGCCTGGATCATCGACTTCACCAACCCCGTCGGCATCGTCACCCGCGCCCTGCTGAACGAGGGCCACCGGGCGGTGGGCCTGTGCAACGTCGCGATCCACCTCCAGCGCACCTTCGCCGGCCTGCTGGACGTCGCCCCCGAGCGGGTGCACCTCGACCACGTGGGCCTCAACCACCTCACCTGGGAGCGCGCGGTACGGCTCGACGGCCCCGGCGGCACGGACCTGCTGCCCGCGCTGCTCGCCGAGCACGGGCCGCGGATCGCGGAGCGGCTGCACCTGCCGCCCGCGCTCCTGGAGCGGCTGGGCGTCGTCCCCTCGTACTACCTGCGCTACTACTACTCCCACGACGAGGTGGTCGCCGAGCAGCGCGCGAAGCCCTCCCGGGCGGCGGAAGTGGCCGCGATCGAGCGGGAGTTGCTGGACCTGTACGCCGACCCGGCGCTGGACGTGAAGCCCGGACTGCTCTCCCGGCGCGGCGGCGCCTTCTACTCCGAGGCCGCCGTCGCCCTCGCCGCCTCCCTGCTCGGCGGTGCTGACAAGGGCGCCGGCGACGTGCAGGTGGTCAACACCCGCAATAACGGCACCCTCCCCTTCCTCCCCGCCGACGCCGTGATCGAGGTCCCGGCCCGGGTGGACGCCACCGGCGCCGCCCCGCTGCCCGTCGCCCCCCTCGACCCGCTCTACGCCGGGCTGATCGCGCACGTCACCGCCTACGAGGACCTGGCGCTCCAGGCGGCCCTGCACGGCGGCCGCGACCGCGTCTTCCGCGCCCTCCTCGCCCACCCCCTGATCGGCCAGACGGCGCGGGCGGACGCGCTGACCGACGCGCTGCTCGCGCACAACCGGGAGCACCTGGCATGGGCGTGAACCCCCGGCCCTCCCACTGCGCCGAGGCCGCCGTCCTGGCGATCGACGCCGGCAACAGCAAGACCGACGTCGCCCTGATCGGCGCCGACGGCAGCGTGCTGGGCGCCGCGCGCGGCGGCGGCTTCGAGCCGCCGGTCGTGGGCGTCGCGGCGGCGGTGGACGTACTGGAGCAGGCGGTACGGGAAGCCGCCGGCGCGGCGCGGGTGCGGGTCGCCCGGGTCTCCGCCTGCCTGGCCAACGCCGACTTCCCGCAGGAGGAGGCGGAGTTGGCCGCCGAGCTCGCCCGCCGGGGCTGGACCGGGCGCCCGGAGCACGTCGACGTACGCAACGACACCTTCGCCCTGCTGCGCGCCGGCGTCGAGCGGCCCTGCGGGGTCGCGGTGGTCTGCGGCGCCGGCACCAACTGCGTCGGCATGCGCCCCGACGGCCGCACCGCCCGCTTCCCCGCCGTCGGACAGCTCTCCGGCGACTGGGGCGGGGGCGGCGGGCTGGCCCGGGAGGCGCTGTGGTTCGCCGCGCGCGCCGAGGACGGCCGGGGCGAGGAGACCGCGCTCGCCCGCGAGCTGCCCGCCCACTTCGGCCTGGAGTCGATGTACGCCCTGATCGAGGCGGTGCACTTCGGCCGCCTGGCGCCCCACCGTATCCACGAGCTGGCCCCCGTGCTCTTCGCGGTCGCCGCCGCCGGGGACGCGGTGGCGGGCGCGCTGGTGGAGCGGCAGGCGGCGGAGGTGGTGGCGATGGCGGTGACGGCGCTGGCGAAGCTCGACCTGCTGGACGAGCCCGCCGACGTGGTCCTGGGCGGCAGCGTACTGGCGGCCCGCCACCCGCGGTTGGACGCGGGCGTACGCACCCGCCTGGCCGCCCGCGCCCCCAAGGCGACGGCCCGCGTGGTCACCGCCCCGCCGGTGCTGGGCGCGGCGCTGCTGGGCCTGGACGCGCTGGGGGCGCCGGTGCGGGCACTGGCGCGGCTGCGGGAGGAGTACGGGGCGGACGGGGCAGACGGGGCGGACGAGCCCTAGGGAAGGGGCAGTTCGGGCTTGGGGTATCCCCTGCTCGAAGAACCCGGGGAGGGGTGCTTCTCCTGGGGCCGGCCCTCCCCGGGGCGTCCCCCGCGCCCGCCCCTGAAGGGCCCCGACGCCGCCGCCTTCGCGGCGAACGACGCCAGCGCGCCCCCGCCCAGCCGGGCGTCCCCGCCGGCGATCTCCCGCCGCGACTCTGCCAGCGCCAGCCGCGCCCGCCGGGCCCGGTCGCCCTGCCCGCGAGCCTGGGCCAGCAGCAGCTCCACGGCCTGCTCGCCCGCCTCGCCCTGCCGGGCCAACTGCCGGTGCCAGGGCCGCAGTTCCTCCGTCAGCGCGCCGAGCCGCGCCGGGGCGCCGCGCATCACCGCGAACGCCGCGCGCAGCGGCCCGGCCGCCCGCTCCAGCCGCGCCCGGTCGCCCGCCCCGTACGCCGTGTCGAACTCCGCGAGCAGCGGCCGCAGATACGCCGACTCGCGCGTGTCCAGCGCGGAGGAGGCGCTGTTGCGCGCCAGCGCCGCGAGCGCCGCCGGGTCCGCGCCGGTGTCGCGCGCCAGGTCCGCCAGCGCCGCCTGCCAGGACGCGCGCGACTCGTAGCCCTGGGCGTTCCAGGCGAAGTCGGCGGCGGTGAAGAGCGGGATGCGGGTGGCCAGCGGCTGCCGCATCGCGCTGGCCAGCAGCGCCGCGGAGGCGGTGGCCACGGCCGGCTCGCGGCCGGTGTACGGGCCCAGGTAGACGCGGCCCGACTCGAAGTCGTTGACCGGGTAGTTGTCCTGCGTCACCAGCGGATGGCGGAACACCGAGGCCGCCACGCCCAGTTCGGCCCCGGTGATGGTGCGCGGCAGCACGCTCACCCCCGACCAGGCCACCTCGATCCCCGGATCCAGCGCCTTAGCCAGTGCGCTCCGGTACTCGGTGTCGCCGTCCTGGTAGAACTCCGTGGGCAGCACCGACAGCGCCGGCCCCGCGCCCAGGCCGGCGGCGAGCGCGTTGGCCGTACCGGCCTGGGCGCGGGCGGCGGCCGCCGGGCCCGTACCGAACTCGGAGCGGTCCGCGCCGCAGTGCCACTCCTCGTAGCTCACGTCGGCGAACTGCAGCTGGATCGCCCCGACGCCCAGCGCCCGCATCTCCGCGACCTTCTCCAGGAGCCGGCGCCGGTCGCGCGGGGAGGAGAAGCAGAAGTCCTGCCCCGGGGCGAGCGCCCAGCCGAGCGTGACGTGGTTGCGCGCGGCGCGCCCGGCCAGCTCGCGGAAGCGCTCGCGCTGCTCGGCCGGATAGGGCTCGCGCCACTTGGTGAGGCGGTACGGGTCGTCGCCCGCCGCGTAGAGGTAGCGGTTCTGCTTGGTGCGCCCCATGAAGTCGAGGTGGGCGAGGCGCTCGGCGTGGCTCCACGGCTCCCCGTAGAAGGACTCGACGGTGCCGCGCACCCGCGCGCTGGGCCAGTCCCGCACGCGTACGTCCCGCAGCCGGCCGCCGTCGATCAGCTGGCGCAGGGTCTGGGCGGCGTGGAAGAGGCCGTCGGACCCGACGCCGGAGAGCGCCACGACGCCGCGCGCCGCGGCCAACCGGTAGCCGCCCTCGGGGAGTCGGCCCTGCGGCCGCGTCCCCAGCGCGCGCAGGGCCCGCTCGGTCGCGGTCAGCCCGCCGCGCGGACCGGCGGCGGCCTCACCGCCGCGCGGGGCCTCCTCCACGTGCACGACCACCTCGGCGGCGCGCGGCGGGGGAGCGCTGGGCGAGAGCACGGAGGCGTGCGCGGCGGCGCCGCGCAGGGCCTTGAGGAGCACGTCCAGGGCGTACGGATCGGCGTCCGGCGCGGCGAGCACCGCCACCCGGCGCCCGGCGAGCGGGGTCGTGCCGCGATCGAGGCGCAGGTGCCGGGGGAGGGGCCGGACCGGGGACACGGCGGCGTCGCGCCGCAGGTCGGAGAGGGCCGGGGCGTCGGGGGCGTCGGGGGCGCCGCCCCGGGGGGCCGCCTGCCCGGGAGCCGGCCGCTCGGGCGCCGTCCGCCCGGGGGCCGTCCGCTCCACCGCCGGCGAAGCCGCGGACGCCGGGGCGCCCGTCCCCGTCAGGCAGCCCGCCACGGTGGTGGACAGCACCACGGCTGTCGCAAGGGTCCGCCTGGCGCCGCGCACTGTGTCTCTCCTCGCCCCTCATCTCATCGACGGAGCCGGTCCACCCGGCCCCGTCAGATCCGCGCTCACGTTCGGTTTCGTCCAGAGCCCACCACTCGCGCGGTGCGGGTGTCAATGCGGTGGACCCTGCCGGGCCATTCGTCGTATGTGTCGCCATTGCCCGGACGGGTCGATCCGCCCCCGGCCCGCCCCGCGACCGTGACCCCTCTCACGATCCCCCCGCGTCCGGCCGCAAAACCGCCGCCCCACCGCCCTGTTGACCCCAGCTCTTCGCGCGGATCACGGACCCGCACCGGCGATTCGGCTGCCCGCGCCGTACTGTGAACACCGGCAGCACGACCGCGAGACAGCCCCGACAACGGACCAGACGGACCAGACGGAGGACCGACGTGGCCCACGGCCCGCACGACCACCAGACCCTCGACGGCGGCTCGGACCCGGACTACGGGCTGGCCGGCGCCTGCTCCTGCGCGGAGGTCCCGCTGACCAGCGAGCCGCCGCTCTTCGCGGGCGCGCCGCTGACCAGCGAGCCCCCGCTCGCGGCCGACGACAACCTGATCAGCGAGCCGACGCCCCCCGCGCACTTCGAGGGCTCCCCCCGCATCTGAGGCGCCCCCGCCCCACGCGCCCTTCCCGCCGCCCGCCCCCTCTGGCACCGTTGCCGGGGGGATCCCCCGTAAGGGGGCGAAGGGGGAGGGCGCGGATGGAACTGGCCCGGATCGCCGCCGAGTACGGCGTCGCCACCCACTACGAGCCCGCCCCCGGCCGCCGGATCGAGGTCCCCGAGGCCACCGTCCGCGCCGTACTGGCGGCCATGGGCGCCGACCCGGCGCGCACCGCCCCCGCGCCGCCGCCCCTCCTCCCGCCCACCGTCCTGCGCCTCCCGCAGCTGCCCGAGGGCACCCGCCTGGAACTCCGCGCCGAGACCGGCGAGGAGCTGGACCCCGCCGGCGAACTCCCATACGGCTGCCACTCCTTGTACGCCGCCGCCCCCGACGGCCGCACCGCCCGCGCCACCCTGGTCACCGCCCCGCCCGGGCTGCCCCGACCCCCGCGCGCGTACGGCCTGATGCTCCAGCCCTACGCCCTGCTCTCCACCCGCTCCTGGGGCATGGGCGACCTGGGCGACCTCGCCGAGCTGGCCGCCTGGTCCGGTCGCGTGCACGGCGCCGGCTTCCTCCAGCTCGGCCCCCTGCACGCGGGCGTCCCCGCCGCCCCCGGCGCACCGGCCGACCCCTCCCCGTACCGCCCCTCCTCCCGCCGCTTCCCCGACCCGGTGCACCTGCGCGTCGAGGACGTCCCGGAGTACCGCCACCTCGCCCTGGAGGACCGCGCCGCGCTCACCCCCCTCCTCGCGCGGGCCGCCGCCCTGCGCCAAGGGGTCCTGGAGAAGGGCGCGTTGATCGACCGTGACGCCGTCTGGGCGCTCAAGTACGAGGCCCTCCAGTACGTCCGCCGCGTCCCGCTCGCCCCCGGCCGCCGGGCCGCGTACCACGATTTCCTCGCCGAGCGCGGGCAGCCGCTGGAGGACCACGCGACCTGGTGCGTACTGGCCGAGGAGTACGGCCCCGACTGGCGCACGTGGCCCGCAAGGCTGCGCGACCCGCGCTCGGCGGCCGTGCGCCGGGCCCGCGCCGAGCGCCTGGACCGCGTCGACCTGCACGCCTGGCTCGTCTGGCTCACCGAGGAGCAGCTCGCCCGCGCCCAGCGCCTCGCCCGTGCGGCCGGGATGCCGATCGGCCTGGTGCACGACCTCGCGGTGGGCGTCCACCCCGGCGGCTCGGACGCCTGGGCGCTGCGCGACCACCTCGCGGCGGGCATGTCCATCGGCGCCCCGCCCGACGCCTTCAACGCACGCGGCCAGGACTGGGGGCTGCCCCCCTGGCGTCCGGACGCGCTGGCGGCCGACGGCTACGGCCCCTACCGGGAGGTGCTGCGCGGGCTGCTGCGCCACGCGGGGGCGCTGCGCATCGACCACGTGATGGGCCTGTCGCGGCTGTGGTGGGTGCCGCGGGGCCGGCCCCCGGCCGAGGGCACGTATGTGCGCTACGACGCGCGCGCCATGCTCGCCGTGCTGGCCGTCGAGGCGTGGCGGGCGGGCGCCCCGGTGATCGGCGAGGACCTGGGGACGGTGGAGCCGGCCTTCCGTACGGAGCTGGCGGAACGCGGGGTGCTGGGCACCTCCGTGCTCTGGTTCGAACGGGACTGGGACGCCGCCGGCCCGGCCCGCCCGCTGCCCCCCGAGCGCTGGCGCGAGGCGTGCCTGGCCACCGCGACCACCCACGACCTGCCGCCCACCGCGGCCCGGCTGCGCGGCAGCCACGTGGAGCTGCGCCACCGACTCGGGCTGCTGGACGCCCCGTTGGAGCAGGCCCGCCGCGCGGACGCGGCCGAGACGGGGGAGTGGCTGGAGCTGCTGCGGGAGCTGGGGCTGCTGCCCGAGGGCCCGTACGGGGAGGAGGCGGCGGTACGGGCCGTGCACCGCCTGCTCGCCCGCACCCCCGCCCGCCTGGTGGGCGTCTGGCTCCCGGACGCGGCCGGGGACGTACGCCCCGCGAACGTCCCCGGCACCACGGACACCCACCCCAACTGGCGCCTCCCCCTCTCCGCCCCGGACGGCCACCCCCTGACCCTGGAAGCACTGGCGGCCACCCCGCGCGTACACGCCCTGCTGACGGAGGTGCGGCGGGCGATACAGGACGACACCTGAAGCGCGACCCCAAGCATTCGGGGCTGACAGCGGCGTCCGGTGCCTCCCCAAGCTCTTCGAGCAGGGGATACCCCAGCTCTCGGCGTGCGGGGGTGAAGGTCATGTGGCGGAGTCACCTGGCCAAGGCCCCCGTGCGGCCGGGGGTGCCCCCTGCTCGAAGCAGCTTGGGGGCGCGTGCCGGGCGTCGCAACCCCGGCCGCTAAAGCAGACCCCCGAGCGCGCGGGTCGCTCAGAGGTTCGCTACGTTGGGACCGTGGTCACTAAGAACGCCCTGCGCGCCGGTACTGTCACGGCCGGTACGACGCTGACGCTGCTGCTGTCGTCCCCCGCCTTCGCCCTCACCCGTGATGACGGCGACGACCCGGGCTCCGGCCTGAGCGTCGGCCAGACGCTCGGCCTCTACGTGGGCATCCCCCTGCTGGCCTGCCTGGTCATCGCGGGCCTGGTCATGGTGCTCTACAAGCCCCACCAGGTCGGCATGGGCCTGCAGACGCGGACCGGCGGCGCCGGCGCGGACACCAAGGGCGACAAGGCGACCAAGGCCGCCAAGACTCTCTGACCCCCTGGCGCACACCGCTCACACGTACACGGCGGCCCCGCCCCGGCTTCGACCCGGGACGGGGCCGCCGTGCGTGCCGGGCCGCGGCCCCCCGTTACCGTCCGCAGCCCCGTCTCACCTGCCGGGAACGGGTTTGGCGCCCCGTCGCGCATCCGGCAGCATGGACAGGGAATCGCCGGCACGGGACAGCAGCACCCCATCCCCCCTCCCACCCTCAGGAGCACGCATGCGGATCGGAATCGTCGGAGCGACCGGACAGGTCGGCGGAGTGATGCGCGACATCCTCGCCGAGCGGAAGTTCCCCGTGGACGAGCTGCGGCTCTTCGCCTCCCCCCGCTCCGCCGGCAAGGCCGTCGAGTGGCAGGGGCGGGAGATCACCATCGAGGACGCCGCCACCGCGGACTACTCCGGCCTCGACATCGTGCTCTTCTCCGCCGGCGGCGCCACCTCCCGCGAGCTGGCCCCCCGGGTCGCCGCGCAGGGCCCCGTCGTCATCGACAACTCCTCCGCCTGGCGCCGCGACCCCGAGGTCCCCCTCGTCGTCTCCGAGGTCAACCCGCACGCGGTCAAGGACCGCCCCAAGGGCATCATCGCCAACCCCAACTGCACCACCATGGCCGCGATGCCGGCCCTGAAGGCCCTGCACGCGGAGGCCGGCCTCAAGGCCCTCGTCATCGCCACCTACCAGGCCGTCTCCGGCTCCGGCCTCGCGGGCGTCGAGGAGCTGTACGGGCAGATCGCCGCCGTCGGCGCGGACGCCCCCGGGCTCGCCCGCGACGGCGCCGCCGCCGACTTCCCCGCCCCGGAGAAGTACGTCGCCCCCATCGCGTACAACGTGCTGCCGATGGCCGGTGCGATCGTCGACGACGGGCTGAACGAGACCGACGAGGAGCAGAAGCTCCGCCATGAGTCGCGCCGGATCCTGGAGATCCCCGGGCTGAGGGTCTCCGGCACCTGCGTGCGCGTCCCCGTCTTCACCGGGCACTCCCTCCAGGTCAACGCCCGCTTCGAGCGCCCGATCAGCCCCGGGCGCGCGCTGGAGGTCCTGCGCGCCGCCGAGGGCGTCGTCGTCACCGAGGTGCCCACCCCGCTGACCGCGGCCGGCCGCGACGAGTCCTTCGTCGGCCGGGTGCGGGCCGACGAGACCGTGGAGCCCGCCGGTACGGGCCTGGCCTTCTTCGTCTCCGGCGACAACCTCCGCAAGGGCGCCGCCCTGAACGCCGTACAGATCGCGGAGCTGGTGGCCGCGGAGCTGAAGGGCTGACCCGCCCCCCCCGCACCGCCCCACCGGGCGGCCCCGCGCCCCCCGCACCGCCCCACCGGGCGGCCCCGCGCCCCCCGCGCCGGGCCGCCCGGTGCGTTCCGCGTGGGCCCGGAAACCCGGCGGCGCCGCCCGCCGCCCGCATGCGAGGATGGCCGCAGACCTATGCAATAAGGAGTTTCCTGGTGCCAGGCACGAACCTGACCCGCGACGAGGCGCAGCGCCGCGCCCGCCTGCTGGACGTCGACTCGTACGTCATCGACCTCGACCTGTCGAAGGCCAAGGAGGCGGACACCTTCCGGTCCACCACGACCGTCACCTTCTCGGCCGAGCCCGGCGCCGACACCTTCATCGACCTGGCCGCCCCCGCCGTCCTGGAGGTGACCCTCAACGGCACCGCCCTGGACCCGGCCGAGGTCTTCCACGACTCGCGCATCGCGCTGCCGGGCCTGGCCGCCGCCAACACCCTCACGGTCGTCGCCGACTGCGCCTACACCAACACCGGTGAGGGCCTGCACCGCTTCACCGACCCGGTGGACGGCGAGACCTACCTCTACACCCAGTTCGAGGTCCCCGACGCCCGCCGGGTGTTCGCCAGCTTCGAGCAGCCCGACCTCAAGGGGACCTTCCAGTTCACCGTGACGGCCCCCGAGGGCTGGATCGTGAACTCCAACTCCCCGACCCCCGAGCCGGTGGACGGCGTGTGGGCCTTCGAGCCCACCCCGCGCATCTCCACGTACATCACCGCGATCATCGCGGGCCCGTACGTCGGCGTGCACAGCAGCTGGGAGGGCGACGGGCGCACGGTGCCGATGAGCATCTACTGCCGCCCCTCGCTGGCGGAGTTCCTGGACGCCGAGGACATCTTCGCCGTCACCCGCCAGGGCTTCGACTGGTTCCAGGAGAAGTTCGACTACCCGTACCCCTTCGCCAAGTACGACCAGCTCTTCGTCCCGGAGTTCAACGCGGGCGCGATGGAGAACGCGGGCGCGGTCACCTTCCGCGACCAGTACGTCTTCCGCTCCAAGGTCACCGACGCCGCCTACGAGCGCCGCGCGGAGACCATCCTGCACGAGCTGGCCCACATGTGGTTCGGCGACCTGGTGACCATGGAGTGGTGGAACGACCTCTGGCTCAACGAGTCGTTCGCCACCTTCACCTCGGTCGCCTGCCAGGCCGCCGCCCCCGGCAGCCGCTGGCCCAACTCCTGGACCACCTTCGCCAACTCGGAGAAGACCTGGGCCTACCGCCAGGACCAGCTGCCCTCCACCCACCCGATCATGGCCGAGATCAACGATCTCGAGGACGTCATGGTCAACTTCGACGGCATCACCTACGCCAAGGGCGCCAGCGTCCTGAAGCAGCTGGTGGCCTACGTCGGCGAGGACGCCTTCTTCCGCGGCGTCCAGGCGTACTTCAAGCGCCACGCCTTCGGCAACACCCGCCTGCCCGACCTGCTCGGCGCCCTGGAGGAGACCTCCGGACGCGATCTGAAGTCCTGGTCGAAGGCGTGGCTGGAGACCGCCGGCATCAACATCCTGCGCCCGGAGATCATCACCGACGCCGACGGCGTCATCACCTCCTTCGCCGTCCGCCAGGAGGCCCCCGCGCTGCCCGCCGGCGCCAAGGGCGCCTCCACCCTGCGCCCGCACCGCATCGCCATCGGCCTGTACGACCTGGACGGCGGCAGCCTGGTGCGCACCGACCGCATCGAGCTGGACGTCGACGGCGAGCTGACCGAGGTGCCCGAGCTGGCCGGCCGTGCCCGCCCGGACGTCGTCCTGCTCAACGACGACGACCTCTCCTACGCCAAGGTGCGCCTGGACCCGCTGTCGCTGGCCTTCGTCACCGAGCACCTCGGCGACTTCGCCGACTCCCTGCCGCGCGCCCTGAGCTGGGCCTCCGCCTGGGACATGACCCGCGACGGCGAGCTGCCCGCCCGCGACTACCTCGACCTGGTCCTCTCCGGCATCGCCAAGGAGAGCGACATCGGCGTCGTGCAGTCGCTGCAGCGGCAGGTCAAGCTCGCCCTGGACCTCTACGCCGACCCCGCCTGGCGCGCGGAGGGCCTGGCCCGCTGGAGCGAGGCGACCGTGGCGCAGCTGCGCGCCGCCGCGCCCGGCAGCGACCACCAGCTCTCCTGGGCCCGCGCCCTGGCCGCCACCGCCCGCACCGAGGAGCAGCTCGGCCTGCTGGCCGGCCTGCTGGACGGCTCGGTGGAGATCGAGGGCCTGGCGGTGGACACCGAGCTGCGCTGGGCGCTGCTGCAGCGCCTGGCCGCGGTCGGCCGCGCCGACGAGGAGCGCATCGCCGAGGAGCTGCGCCGCGACGCGACCGCCGCCGGCGAGTGCCACGCCGCGACCGCGCGCGCCGCCCGCCCGACGCCGGAGGCCAAGGCCGAGGCGTGGGCGGCGGTGGTGGAGGGCGACAAGCTCGCCAACGCCGTGCAGGAGGCCGTGATCGGCGGCTTCGTGCAGACCGGTCAGCGCGAGCTGCTGGCGCCGTACACGGAGCGGTACTTCGCCTCGATCGCGGACGTCTTCGCCACCCGCTCGCACGAGATCGGCCAGCAGATCATCGTCGGCCTCTACCCGGCGGTGCAGGTCTCGCAGGCCACGCTGGACGCCACCGACGCCTGGCTGGCGGCCGCCGACCCGGCCCCGGCCCTGCGCCGGATGGTCGTGGAGTCGCGCGCGGGCGTCGAGCGGGCGCTGAAGGCGCAGGCGGCGGACGCGGCGGCAGCCGCCGACGAGGGCTGAGCACGACGGCGGGGCGGGCGCTGTGAAGGCGCCGGCCCCGCCGGGGAGTCGACCCGCGGGGCGGGCGCTGCGACAGCGCCCGCCCCGCGGTGTTCCCAGGTCCTGTACGGAGTTCCCCCGTGGAGGACCTACGGGCCTACCACCCGCCCGATGGACACGCTGCCCGAACCGGTCACCGTGCCCTTCTCGTTGAGCAGCTCCACCCGGCCGAAGAACGTCCGCCCCTCCGGAGCGGCCGACCCCACCGTCACCTGGGCCTCCACCTCGGTGGAGGCGCCGTTGGCCAGGGAGACGACCGCCGAGGGGTCGACGCCCACCGCGCCCAGGGACGGCGCGTAGTAGACGTCCGAGTAGTCGTACTGCGTGCTGCCGGACGGCACCGAGTAGGCGTCGACCTCGATGGTGTAGGTGCCCGGCTTCGGATTGCGCAGGGTCACCGCCTCCTCCGAGTCGCCGTCCGCCGCCTGGCCGACCACCACCCCGTCGAGCCTGACGTACAGGTCGAGGTCGGCGCCCGGGTCGGAGACGGAGCCGATCGCCACGTCGAGGCGCTCCACGCCCGCGCCGATGGTCAGCGTGCTGGTCTGCAGCGCGTGGTGGGCGATGGTCGGCCGGGCGGTCTTGGCGGAGCCCAGCGAGCCGCCGCGCAGGGTGCCCTCCAGCGGTGCGAAGCCGTTGGTGACCTGCCAGGCGACCGGCAGCGGCGTACCGACGGCCGCCTCCGCCACGTGCAGGACCTCCGGCTCGAAGTCCGTGCCCAGCGCGGTGGCGGTCAGCTCGTAGGGGTTGTCCAGCAGCGGCGAGGTGCGCCGCGACTCGACCTCGATCTCCCAGACGCCCGGCAGCGGGTCCGCGTACGAACGCAGGTCCGGGCGGCAGGTGTTGGCCGGGTTGTAGTTCGGGTAGCAGGCGGTGGTGGCCGTCGGGTCGTTGGGGATGCCCCACGGGTCGATGGCGATGAACCGCGTCTGGCTGCCCGCCGCGAGCCCGCCGAGCGCCACCTGCAGGGACCTGGCGCCCTCGGGGACGGTGACGAAGTACGAGCGGGTGGCGTTGCGCTGCACCGAGCCGGACTCCGCGACCGCGTAGGACGGCTGGACCTGGTCCTTCGCGGCCACCACCGTCGTCATGACCTGCCGGTCGATTCCCTCGGTGCGCTCGCTGTCCACGAGCAGCGCCGCCGAGTGGATACCGGAACTCCCGGGCGTGGCACGGACCTTGACGGTGACCGGCTTGCGCAGCGGCAGCCAGACCTCGTCGTCGCCCAGCAGCCGGAAGGTGCCGTCGTTGCCGCGCCAGTCCAGCTCGTGCCAGCCGGCCGAACCGGGGCCCGAGGTGCGGGTGATGGTGATGTCGTACGTCTTCGAGGCACCGGGGGCGGGCCCGTTCTCCCGGTCGTAGAGCCCCGCGCCGAAGCCCGGCGTCTTCAGGTACGGCGCCAGGCCGGTGTCCACCGGCGCCTTGACGTCGTAGCCGTAGGCGGTGGCGCCGTCCTCGACGAGCCGCCAGGCCCGCTCCACGTTGATCAGTCCCGCGCCCTCCTCGTGCACCTTGGTGCCGGGGATGTGGGCCGCGCTGCTGGTCAGCGCGGTGCGCAGGGTCAGCGGGGAGAGCGCGACGCGCTCGTGCTTGGCCGCCGAGAGCAGCAGCGCCGCCACACCGGCCGCCTGCGGGGAGGCCATCGAGGTGCCCTGCAGCATGCCGTAGCCCGGCGGCAGCGGGTAGCCGGCCTCGGCGACCGGGGCGCCGGGCAGCCAGGTCGGGATGGAGTTGACCGAGGCGCCGGGGGCGCTGATGTCCGGCTTGAAGCCGCCGTCCTCACGCGGGCCGCGCGAGGAGAAGGGGAACATGGCGTACGAACGCTCCACCTGCGAGCCGTAGTTGGCCGCCCAGGTCTCCCTGGAGACCGCCGCGCCGACGCCGAGGACCTTGTCGGCCAGTCCGGGGTCGCCGATGGTGTTGGTGCCGGGTCCGGAGTTGCCGGCCGAGATGACCAGCTGGACGCCGTACTCGTCGATCAGCCGGCCGTACAGCTCGGCGCGGGCGTTGTTGCCGTCGTTGAGCTGCGGCAGCCCGCCGATGGAGACGTTGACGACGTCCACGCCCCGCCTGGTCACCAGGTCGATCATGCCCTCGGTGAGCGCGACGGCGGTGCAGCCGCCCGTCCAGGTGCAGGCGCGCGAGGAGACCAGCTTGGCGCCGGGCGCCGCGCCGTTCATCCGCCCGCCGAAGAGGCCCTTGGCGGCGGTGATGCCCGCGACGTGCGTGCCGTGGGCGCTCTCGACGACGCCGATGTTGACGAAGTCCGCCTTCTGCCCGATGTTGGAGCCGCCCAGCGGGTCCAGGGGGACGTCCTCGCGGATCTCCACGGTGAAGGGGATGCGCTCGGCGATCGCGGTGGCCGGGTCGTCGGTGCCGAAGTAGCCGATGTCGTAAGCCTGGTTGTACGGGCGCATCGCGGCGTTGTCGGTGAAGTCGCCGTCGTCGTCCAGGTCCACGCGCACGGTGCCGGTGGCCGGGTCGTAGAGCACGCCCCACCAGTCGGTGGTGTCGCCGTCGCGGTTGAGGTCGCCGGCCATGTCGCCGCCGGCGGTGGCGGCCTCCACGATCCGGTTGATCCGGTACGCGCCCGCGGGCGCCGTCCAGGTCCGCTCGCGGTAGGCGAAGCTCGGGCCCTCGACGGAGGTGAGCATCGCCCGCCAGGTGCCGTCGCCGTCGACGAGGGGGTCGGTGGCCGTCACCCAGTCGACGATCTTGCGCTCGCCGGTGGTGGTCTTCTGCAGCGCCGGGTGCCCAAGGTCCACGCCCGAGTCCAGGATGCCGATGGTGACGCCCCGCCCGTCCGCCCCGCGGTGGCGTTCGACGAAGTCCACGGCGCCGGTCTCGAAGGCCGGCTGGTAGGGGTTCCTCGCCGGGGTGCTCGCATCGGGGCCCGGGTACGTACCCGTGGCGGCGGCCTTCGTGTCCGCCGACTCCGGGCGCGGGTCGGGGAGTTGGATGCGCTCGTTGAGGTCGATGGCGGCGACCGAGGAGAGCTCGGCCGCCTTGGCGATGGCGGCGTCGGCCTGCCGGGTGGGGACGGTGGCCCGGACGTAGCCGAGCCTGTCGTCGACCCGGCCCAGCGAGGCGCCCTGGACGGCGTCGAGCGCCCGCGCGGCCTGCCCGGTCGCGCCCGGGGCGGTGGCCACCAGCAGCGTCACGTTCTTCGCGTGCCCGCTCTTGGCCTCGGCGAGCAGCTCGGCGTCGTGGGCGCCGAGCTTGGCGTGCGGCTCCTTGGGCGCGGTGGGGGAGGGCGCGCCCGGCTCCTCGGCGGTGGGGGCGGCGGTGGCGAGGCTGCCGGCGCCGGTGGCGGCCAGCGTCGCCGCCAGTCCGGCCGCCAGGACTATGCGGACGGTGCGCGGGGTGCGTCTGCGGACGCGGGGACGGGACATGGGCTTCCTCTCGGGGGATGTGGTCGGCATCCGGTGTGGGCTGTCCGCATAATCTGCACCAACTCCCCGTTTTTTAAAGCAGGTTCGGCAGCCTCGGGTGACGAATGGCGGATATCCGCCATGTCCCGGTCACGTGCTCGCAGGTGGTGGCCACCGCGCCGGACGGCCCCTACTGCGGCAGCACCACCACGTACGCCGAGGGCTCCCGCTCGGCCGCCGCCAGCAGCGCCGCGCGGACGACCTCCGCCTGCTGCCCCATCGACTCGCCCAGCTTGCGCGGCGTGACGTGCACGACGGTGATCCCCAGCCGCTCCAGCGTCTCGCGCTTGGCGACGTGCCCCTCCCACAGCGCGTCCCCCGCTGAGCCCTCCTCCGCGCCGGGCGTGCGGCAGTCCAGCTCCAGGGCCACCGCGTACTCCGGCCAGTACGCGTCCAGGCCGCCCAGATGCGGACCGCCGGGCAGGCGCAGGTCCACCTGCCAGAGCGGGTCGGGCAGCTCGTGCAGCCGCACCATCGCGTAGAGCAGCTCCTCCGCCCGGCTGCGCCCCTCCGCCAGCAACGCCGCTACCCCGCCCGCCACATGGGGCTCGTCCAGCAGCCGCTGCCCGGCCAGCTCCCGTACCAGGGAGGCGGCGTCGCAGTGTCCGGCGCGCACCGCCTCGACCAGCAGCCGGCGCACCAGCGAGGCGTCCCGCAGCCGCGCCACCGCATCCGCCAGCGCCCGGGGCGCCGGCGCCACGGGCAGCCCCGCGATCTCCTCGGCCGCCGGCGGCGTGTGCGCCCGTACGAGCCGGGCGTGCCCGGTGGAGCGCAGCCTGCGCTCGCGGGGGAGCAGGACGTCGACGGCCGCCAGTTCCGGCAGCCGGGGCGCGTCGGCGAAGCCGTGCAGGGCGAGCGCGGCCATCCCGGTGAGCATCGCCGGACCGTGCCCGGGGGACTCGGGGTCGGCGCCCTGCCGGGGCACGGCGCCGTCCGCGCGCCCGGCGTAGAGCAGCGCGGAGTGCAGCCGCTCCCAGCCGGTCGGCGCACCGGAGTGCAACAGGTAGACGCCCGGCAGGAGTTGCTGCCACGGCCCGCCCGGCCGGCACCGCCGCTCGGCGACGGCGGCGCTGACCCCGTGCTCGCGGAGCTGGTGCGCGGTGAGCAACGCGGGTCGTACGCCGCCGAGATGGCTGAGGGGGAGGGGGTTGCAGGAGACGGAGGAGGTACGGGGGGAGTGGGGGGTCTCGTGGTTCATGGCGAGGGGATTCCACCACCGCCGTGCGGGCTAACCGCTGTTACACGCCCGTCGACAAACAGGGACAAGGCGGCACTAAAGCGCAGGCGTTCGACTGCCGAGATCGGAGCCGCTGCTCCGTCCGGGGCCACCCCCGGTCCCGTACCGCATGCCGGACCGCGGGACCCGGCTACGTGCCGATCGCGCTGATCGTCCTGGTGATCTCGGTGAGGAAGCTGTTTATGTCGTCCTGCATGGCGGTCTGTGCCAGGAAGAAGCCGAAGAGGATCGCCACGACCGCCGGTCCGGCCTTCAGCGTCCCGCCGCGGATCAGCACCACGGTGACGATCGCGAAGAGCAGCACCAGGGACAGTGAGATAACCACGTCCGTCACCCCTTGTACGTAGCGCGCAAGCCAGAGGCGCGCGGCCCGCACGCCCCACCTTCGACCATCGTGCCATCAAGTGGCCGAAGCGGAAGGCGTGCGGGAGAAACAGCACGCGGCAGGCGCGTGTGCGGCCCGGTGCCGCATGCACGCATTGCCCACTTGTTGCCCGAAATTAACCCGCGACCTCTTGGCGGACCGGGCTCTACGCGCGTAACTTGAGCTGATTTCCCTAGGGCGTGCCCTAGCCCCGCCTCACGCGCTGCCCGTCCGCGGCGCGTATCCGTGCAAGGAGACAGCCAGAGTGCCCAAGTCCGCAGACGGCATACCCCGTTGGTGCCGACGCGCCGCCTACCCCCTCCTCACGACCGGTGTCGTCGGCGCCCTCGCGCTGAGCGCGCTGCCCGCCTTCGCGGCGCCGTCGAGCACCGCGATGATCACCGAGGTGTACGGCGGCGGCGGCAACTCCGGCGCGACCCTCACCCGGGACTTCATCGAGCTGGGCAACGCGGGCACCGCCGCCCACGACCTGGCCGGCTACACCGTGCAGTACCTGCCCGGCACCCCGTCCGCCACCTCGCAGTGGGGCGTCACCGCGCTCAGCGGCTCGATCGCCCCGGGCGCCCGCTACCTGATCGCCGAGGCCCCGGGCGCCGGCGGCACCACCGCGCTGCCCACCCCGGACGCCAGTGGCTCGATCGCCATGAGCGCCACCTCCGGCACGATCGCCCTGGTCTCCGGCACCGAGGCGCTGACCTGCAAGACCGCCGCTGACTGCGCCGCCGACAGCCGGATCGTCGACCTCGTGGGCTACGGCAGCGCGGTCGTCCGCGAGGGCTCGGGCCCGGCGGCCGGCGCCTCCAACACCGCCTCCGTCGCCCGCGCGACCCTGACCGCCGCCTCCGACACCGACGACAACGCCGCCGACCTGGGCGCGGGCGCGCCCACGCCGGTCAACGCGGCCGGCCAGACGCCCGGTTCGGGCGGCGGCACCGACCCGACGGACCCGACCGAGCCCGGCCCCGTCCGCGTCCACGACATCCAGGGCACCACGCGCCTGTCGCCGCTCGCCGGGCAGAGCGTCACCGCCGTCCCGGGCGTCGTCACCGCCGTGCGCACCACCGGCTCCAGGGGCTACTGGATCCAGGACCCGCAGGCCGACGCCGACGCCCGTACCAGCGAGGGCATCTTCGTCTACACCGGCTCGGCGCTGCCCACCGTCAAGCCCGGGGACAGCGTCCTGGTCAGCGGCAAGGTCGGCGAGTACTACCCGTCCAGCACCGCCCAGTCCCTCACCCAGCTCACCGCGCCCACCGCCACGGTCCTGAGCGCCGGCAACGCGCTGCCCGAGGCCGCCGCGCTCAACGCCCAGACCATCCCCGGCGGTTACGCGCCCAGCGCCGGCGGCGCGAGCATCGACGCGCTCCCCCTGGAGCCCGCCGCCTACGCCCTGGACCGCTACGAGTCCCTGGAGGGCATGCGCACCGCGGTCACCGACGCGCGGGCGGTCAGCGCCACCACCCCGTTCAAGGAGGTGTGGGTGACGGCCAAGCCCGGGGAGAACCCGACCCCGCGCGGCGGCACCGTCTACGGCGCCTACACGCAGCCCAACACCGGCCGCATCAAGGTGATGTCCCTCGACGCCGCCGCCCCGATCCCGACGGCGAACGTCGGCGACACCCTGGCGGGCACCACCGAGGGCCCCCTGGACTACGCCTCCTTCGGCGGCTACACCCTCCAGGCCACCCGGCTCGGCGCGCACACCCCGGCCGGGCTGGAGCGCGAGGTGACCCGGGCCCAGCACGACAAGGAACTGGCGGTCGCCACGTACAACGTGGAGAACCTCGACGCGCTCGACCCGCAGGAGAAGTTCGACCGCCTCGCCGAAGGGGTCGCCGTCAGCCTGGCCTCCCCCGACATCGTCACCCTGGAGGAGATCCAGGACGACAACGGCGCGGTCAACGACGGCACGGTCGGCTCCGAGGGCACCCTGGCCCGGTTCACCGACGCGATCGTCGCCGCCGGCGGCCCGCGCTACTCCTGGCGCTACATAGCCCCGGAGAACAACCAGGACGGCGGCGAGCCCGGCGGCAACATCCGCCTCGCCTACCTCTTCAACCCCGAGCGCGTCACCTTCAACGACCGCTCCGCCGGCGACGCGACCACCGCGACCTCCGTCGTGAAGACCAACAGGGGCCCGCAGCTCACCCACTCGCCCGGCCGCATCAACCCGGCCAGTGCGGCCTGGGAGGACAGCCGCAAGCCGCTGGTGGGCGAGTTCACCTTCCGCGGCGAGCGGGTCTTCCTGATCGCCAACCACTTCACCTCCAAGGGCGGCGACCAGCCCCTGCACGGCCGCTATCAGGAGCCCGCGCGCTCCTCGGAGGCCAAGCGCCACCAGCAGGCCGCCGAGGTCAACGCCTTCGTCGACAAGCTGCTCGCCGCCGACAAGAGCACCCGGGTGCTCGTCCTGGGCGACCTCAACGACTTCGAGTTCTCCCAGACGGTGACCACCCTCACCGACGGCGGGAAGGTCCTCAAGCCGCTGATCACCACGCTGCCCGCCGCCGAGCGCTACACCTACGTCTTCGACGGCAACTCGCAGACGCTGGACCACACCCTGGTCAGCCCCGGGGTGCGCTCGTACGACTACGACGTGGTGCACATCAACGCCGAGTTCGCCGACCAGGCGAGCGACCACGACCCGCAGATCGTGCGGATCGACGTCAAGGAGTAACACGTCCCGTACGAAGGCCCCCTGTACCCGCCGCGCGGCGGGTACAGGGGGCCTTCGCCTGCCGGACCCTCAGCTCACCGCCGGTCGCACTCCTGCGCCCGCAGCGCCCGCGCCAGATCGTCGCGGGCCTCCAGCACCAGCCGCCGCAGCGCCGGCGCCGCCTCCCCGTGCGCCGCCAGCCAGGCGTCGGTGGCCGCCAGCGTCCCGGGCGAGTCCTGCAGCGCCGGGTACAGGCCCCGTACCACCGCCATGCCGATCTCGATCGACCGCTCGCGCCAGACCCGCTCGATCACCTCGAAGTAGCGCGCCGCGTACGGCGCCAGCAGCTCGCGCTGCCCCGCCTGGTCGAAGCCCGCGATGGTCGCCTCGACCAGCGCGTTGGACAGGGCGTCGGAGTCCACGACCGACTCCCAGGCCGCCGCCTTGACCCCCGCCTCGGGCCGCGCGGCCAGCGCGCGCACCGCGTGGCGCTCCCCGGAGGCGGTGTGGTCGCGCGCCGACTCCGCGCGGATCCGGGCCTCGTCGGCCCGCCCGCTCGCGGCCAGCGGCAGCAGGAAGGACCAGCGCAGCTCCGCCTCGACCGCCAGCCCGTCGATCACCGCGTGCCCGTCGAGGAGCTGCTCCAGCAGCTGCAGCTCGGACTCCTGGTGCGCCACTGCGGCGAAGAACCGCGCCCAGGCCAGCTGGTGGCCGCTGCCCGGCTCCGCCTGGCGCAGCTCCCGCAGCGCCGCCTCGGCCAACGCCCGCTCGGCGTCCGCGCGGTGCGCGGGGTCCAGGTAGCGGTCGACGGCCAGGCGGGCCTGCGCCTGGAGGTTCTGCAGCACGCCGATGTCGGACTCGGTGCCGGCGAAGGCGGTGACCAGCCGCAGGAAGTCGCGGGCCGGCATCAGCCCGTCCCGCGTCAGGTTCCACACCGCCGACCAGGCCAGCGCGCGGGCCAGGGGGTCGGTGAGGTCCCCGAGGTGGTCGCGCAGGGTGGCCAGCGACTGCTCGTCGAAGCGGATCTTGCAGAAGGTGAGGTCGTCGTCGTTGACCAGGACCAGGTCGGGGCGCTCGGCGCCGGCCAGCTCCGCCACGACCGTACGGGCCCCGGTGACGTCCGCCTCGGCGCGGGCGTAGCGCACCAGGGTGCCGTCCTGGGGCTCGCGCCGGTAGAGGCCCACCGCCACCCGGTGCGGGCGCAGCTGCGGGTACTCCGCCGCCGCCTCCTGCAGGACCGCCAGCTCGGTGATGCGGTCCTCGGCGTCGTAGACGACCTGCGGGGTCAGCGTGTTGACGCCGGCCGTCTGCAGCCAGGCGCGCGACCAGGCGGCCATGTCGCGGCCGGAGACCTCCTCCAGCACGGCCAGCAGGTCAGCCAGGCGGGTGTTGCCGTAGGCGTGGCGCTTGAAGTAGCGCCGGGCGCCCTCCAGGAAGGCGTTCCGGCCGACGTACGCCACCAGCTGCTTCAGGACGCCGGCGCCCTTGGCGTAGGTGATGCCGTCGAAGTTGAGCTTGGCGTCCTCCAGATCGCGGATGTCCGCCGTGATCGGGTGGGTGGTCGGCAGCTGGTCGGCCCGGTAGGCCCACGCCTTGCGCTGGTTGGCGAAGGTCGTCCACGCCTCGGTGAACTCCGTCGCCTCGGCCAGGACGAAGGAGCCCATGAAGTCGGCGAAGGACTCCTTCAGCCACAGGTCGTCCCACCACTGCATGGTGACCAGGTCGCCGAACCACATGTGCGCCATCTCGTGCAGGATGACGTTCGCCCGGCGCTCGTAGGCCGCGCGCGTCACCTTGCCCCGGTAGATGAACTCCTCGCGGAAGGTGACCAGTCCGGGGTTCTCCATCGCGCCGAGGTTGTACTCGGGCACGAACGCCTGGTCGTACTTCCCCCACGGGTAGGGGTAGTCGAAGTTGTCGTGGAAGAAGTCCAGCCCCTGCTTGGTCACGTCGAAGACCGCGTCGGCGTCGAAGTGCTTGGCCAGCGAGCGCCGGCACTGCGCGCCCAGCTCGATCTCCAGCACGGAGCCGTCCGGCAGGACGCGCGTGTAGTGGTCGGCCTCGTGGTGGTACGGGCCCGCCAGCACGGCGGTGATGTACGTGGAGATGGGCGGCGTCGGTGCGAAGCGCCGGGTGGCGGAGCCGTCGTCGTGCCGCTCGGCGGGGCCGCTCTCGGCGGAGTTGCCCAGGACGAGCCAGTCGGCGGGCGCGGTCACGGTGAAGGTGAACGGCGCCTTCAGGTCCGGCTGTTCGAAGGTGGCGAAGACCCGGCGGGCGTCGGCGGGCTCGTACTGCGTGTAGAGGTAGACCTCGCCGTCCTCCGGGTCGGTGAAGCGGTGCATGCCCTCACCGGTGCGGCTGTAGGCGCAACGGGCGTCCACCGTCAGCTCGTTGTCGGCTGCCAGGCCGTCCAGCCGGATCCGGGTGCCGTCGAAGACCTCGGCCGGGTCCAGCGCGCGCCCGTTGAGGGTCACCGCGCGCACCTCGGGGGCCAGCAGGTCCACGAAGGTCGAGGCGCCCGGCTCGGCGGCGCGGAAGCGCACGGTGCTCACCGAGCGGAAGGTCTTCTCCTCCGCCAGCGGGGCGCCGCGCAGATCCAGCTCGACGTCGTAGGAGTCCACCGACAGCAGCCGGGCCCGCTCCCGGGCTTCCTCGCGGGTCAGATTCTCACCAGGCACTTCGCCGTCTCCTTCGACATACGGACAGACGCCGAAATCATGTCACGGGGGGAGGAGGGGGCGGTGGCGAGAGAGGGGGCGGTGGCGAGGGGGAGCGGGTCGGTGGAGGGGGATCAGGCGCGGCGAAGGAATGCCGATACCCGCAAAAGCTCCAACTCCCCGTAAAGCCCCCACACCCGCCCAAGGGTAGGCCGCGGCACTGACAGCGTCCCGCGACGCCCCGCCCCCACCTCCCGCTACCTCCCACCCCGGATTGGAGGAATCCCACAGCACCCCCCACTACCCTCCCGCGTGACCTACCTCACGCGACCTGCGTGGTTGACCGCCCGCTGGGGTGGAGGGCGACAAAAGAGCACGCCGCACCTTTGTCGGACTCTGACCAAGCCGCGCCCCGACGCCGGGCGTTAGGGTCGCACCGTCCCCCCGTAGGTCCGCGCCCCGCGCCTCCGGCGCCCCCATCGAACATGGAGCACTGATGACCACCGCCGTCCTGACCCCGCGGGCCACCCGCGCCACGCTGGCCGACCTGCTGCCCGGCGCCCGCGTCCGGGACGTCGCGCTCGTCGTCGGCGGCGCCGCCCTGGTCGGCGCCGCCGCGCAGCTCTCCGTGCCGATCCCGGGCTCGCCGGTCCCCGTCACCGGGCAGACCTTCGCCGCACTGCTGGTGGGCGCCTCGCTGGGTACGGGCCGCGCCTTCGCCTCGCTGCTGCTCTACGCGCTCGCCGGGATGGCCGGGATGCCGTGGTTCGCCGGCGGCGCCTCCGGCTCCTTCGCGCTGCCGTCCTTCGGCTACGTCCTGGGCATGGCGCTCGCCGCCACCCTGGTGGGCGCCCTCGCCCGCCGCGGCGGCGACCGCGACGTGTGGCGCACCGCCGGCACGATGCTCCTGGGCAGCGCGGTCATCTACGCCGTCGGCGTCCCGTACCTCGCCCTCTCCCTGGACATGTCCGCCTCCGCCGCCGTGGCCGCGGGCCTGACGCCGTTCCTGCTCGGCGACGCGCTCAAGGCCGCGCTGGCGATGGGCGTCCTGCCCACCGCGTGGAAGCTGCTGGGCGACCGCGGCTGACACCGGGCGCGTCGGTCCGTACGAGACACCCGTACGAGACGCCCGTACGAGAGGAAGGGCCGCCCGGGTGGCGGCCCTTCGCCGTACCCGGGAAGCGGCCCGCGACCCCGGGGAGCCAGGCCCGGACCGGCATGCCACACTCGTTGCCATGCGCGTGTACCTGGGCAGCGACCATGCCGGCTACGAACTGAAGAACCGCCTCGTCGACTGGCTGAAGGCCCATGGCCACGAGCCTGTCGACTGCGGACCGCACATCTACGACGCGGCCGACGACTATCCCCCCTTCTGCCTGCGGGCGGCCGAGAAGACCGCCGCCGACCCCGACGCGCTGGGCATCGTCATCGGCGGCTCGGGCAACGGCGAGCAGATCGCCGCGAACAAGGTGCCCGGCGTGCGGGCGATCCTCGCCTGGTCGGACGAGACCGCCAGGCTGGGCCGCGAGCACAACAACGCCAACGTCCTCAGCATCGGCGCCCGGATGCACACCCCCGAGCAGGCCGAGTCGATGCTTGAGGTCTTCCTCACCACCCCCTTCACGGGCGACCCCCGCCACGTCCGCCGCATCGACATGCTGGGCGACTACGAGCGCACCCACGAACTGCCCCCCATCCCCGCGCACCACCCCCAGCAGCAGGGCTGATGCCCGAAGGGCACACCATCCACCGGCTGGCCGGCGACCTCGGCATCCGCTTCGGCGGCCGCGCACTGCGCGCGGCCAGTCCGCAGGGGCGCTTCGCCGAGGGCGCCGCGCTGGTCGACGGCAAGCGGCTGACCGGCACCGACGCCCACGGCAAGCACCTCTTCCTGGGCTTCGCGGGCGCGGGCTGGGTCCACGTCCACCTCGGGCTGTACGGCAAGGTCGCCTTCGGCGACGGACCCGCGCCCGAGCCCGTCGGCGCCGTGCGCCTGCGCCTGCACACCGGCGCCGGCTACGCGGACCTGCGCGGCCCCAGCACCTGCGAACTGCTCACGGACGCCGACAAGGACGCCCTCCACGCCCGCCTGGGCGACGACCCGCTGCGCGGCGACGACGGCGAGGCCGCCTGGGCCCGGATCTCCCGCAGCCGCACACCCCTCGCGACGCTCCTGATGGACCAGGCGACCCTCGCCGGCGTCGGCAACGTCTACCGCGCCGAGGTCCTCTTCCGCCACGGCATCGACCCCCGCCTCCCCGGCAACCGCCTCACGCACGGGCAGTGGACGGCGATCTGGGCGGACCTGGCGGCGCTGATGCGCGAGGGCGTCCGCAACAACCGCATCGACACCGTGCGCCCCGAGCATCTCCCGGAAGCGATGGGCCGCCCGCCGCGCGTGGACGACCACGGCGGCGAGGTGTACGTCTACCGCCGCGCGGGCCTGCCCTGCCACGTCTGCGGCACGGAGGTCCGCACCGAGCGACTGGCCGCCCGCAACCTCTTCTGGTGCCCGGGCTGCCAGCCGCCGGCCCCTGCCTAGAACCCGCTCGGGGCCCGCGCTCAGAACCCGTGCGAGAAGAACGGCGCCACCGCGCTCCCGAAGGCCGCCGACGCCTCCGCCAGCGCCCCCGGCCGCAGCTCGGCGACCCGCCCCGCGCCCGCCAGCGAGAGCAGCGAGGTGTCCCCGAGGTAGACCGCGCCCAACTCCTCGGCGCCCAGCGCCAGTTCGGCCGCCTCCTCCGTGCGCTTGCACGTCGCCCCCTGCGCGTCGCCGCTCAGCAGCCAACGCCCCTCGTTCCAGGGGCAGAAGGGGTCGGACACCTCCAGCACCACCCGCACCGGCAGCTGGTACGTGCGCGCCGCGAGTGCCTTGGGCACGTCCACCACGCGGACGAACAGCCCGTCCCGCAGCTGGAGTCGGCAGCGGCGCTGATCGGTGACCAGCCGCAGCAGCGCATCGTCCACCGGCAGATGGCGGGCGTGCAGGGTGGAGGTGAGGTCCATGTCGAAGAGGTAGCGCCACAGCGCCGCGTACGCCGCGGGGGAGAGCGCCTCGACGTCCCGTACGTACACGGCGCCGTCCGGCCCGCTGGGCGACCACCGGGGTGCGACGGCGTAACGGGCGTAGCCCGCCAACTCCTCGCCGTCGAAAGCCTGTACGCAGAAAAGCGCAGACGCCCCACCGCGCTCGGAGGGCTCGTCCAGGACCGGCCGGTACTCCCACCCCGGCGCCCGCTCGAACATCCCCGGCCGCCCGCGAAAGCGCGCCGCGTAGAGCCGCTCGCACTCCGCGAGCGAGGCGTGCACGTCGGCCCGTACCAGCCGGATGCGCTCGGCCCCCGCCGGCATCCGCAGCCCCACCCGCGCGGTGTCGACCTCCGCCCGCAGCGTCGAGCAGCCCACCCCGTACCCGAAGCGCGGATAGATCTGCGGCTCGGAGGCCAGCAGCACCGACAGTGCCTCACCGCGACGGCGTACGTCGTCGAGCTGGCGGCGCATCATCGCGGTCAGCACGCCCCGCCGTCGGTGCGTCGGCTCCACCCCCACGCAGGTCACCCCCGCCACGGGGACCACAGCACCGCCCGGCACCGCCATCCGGAAGGAGAACGCCCCCGCCGTACCGACGATGTGTCCGCCGTCGAAGGCGGCGATGGAGCGCTCGGGCTCGTTGACGCTGCGGTAGAAGCGCTGCTCCTCGACGCCGTCCGTCACCCCGCCGAAGGCGACCATCACCTGGCCGAACCAGGCATCCCACCCGGCGGCCTCGATCTCACGCAGTTCCATGCCCATGTCCCCATCCCTAACAGGGGTTTCACAGCCACGCGAGCGAATTTCGCATACCCTTTCGTAATTGCATACGGGTGACGGTCCGGGAGATCGACGCACGGCCGTCCGGGTGGATAGGGTCCCGGGGCATGGCAGGTGGAGTTCGGACGGGCCGGAGGAGCGCTCCGGGGCCCCGGTGGCGCAAGTCGCTGCACCGGGCGCGCGTCAGCCTGCGCCGCTCCGCCGTCGACTACTTCCGCGGCGACGGCTCCGACTGGATAGCCCTGGTCGCCCTGCTGCTCGCCGTCCCCGCCCTCGCGCTCGGGACGATCACCCAGCCGGAGTGGGTCTCCGCCTCCGCCCTCGTCCTGCCGATAGTCCTGGGCGGCCTGCTGCTGCGCCCGGCCAGCCTGCTCGCGCTGTACGCCGCCGCGGCGGCCGCGCTGATCGTGGAGACGATGGCGCTGGGCCCGTACGCGCAGGGGCCGGCCCGCGTGACACCGGGGACGGTGCTGGTGGTGGCGGCGGTGGGGCTGACCGGGCTGGTCTTCGCCCAGTTCCGCCAGCGCGTCGGCGTCCCCTGGCGGCGCGGCGGGACGATGCTCTTCGACCTGCGCGAGCGCATCCGCGTCCAGAGCAAGCTGCCCTCCCTGCCGAGCGGTTGGCACGCGGAGATGTCCCTGCGCCCGGCCGGCGGCCAGTCCTTCTCCGGCGACTTCGTGGTCGCCGCCCGCACCCACGAGGGCCAGGTCCTGGAGGTCGTCCTCACGGACGTCTCCGGCAAGGGCATGGCGGCCGGCTCGCGCGCCCTGCTCCTCTCCGGCGCCTTCGGCGGCCTGCTCGGCTCCCTCCCCCCGCAGGACTTCCTCCCGGCGGCCAACGGCTACCTGCTGCGCCAGGAGTGGGACGAGGGCTTCGCCACCTCCGTCCACCTGGTCCTGGACCTGGAGTCCGGCGACTACGAACTCCTCTCGGCCGGCCACGTCCCCGGCGTCCAACTGAGCGCGGGCACGGGCCGCTGGGAGGAGAAGACAGCCGAAGGCCCCCTCCTGGGCGTCCTGGAGGAGGCCCACTTCGACCCGGCGAAAGGCCGCCTGCGCCGCGGCGACGTCCTGATGCTCTTCACGGACGGCCTGGTCGAAGGCCCCGACCGCGACCTCTCCGACGGCATGGACCGCCTCACCGGCGAAGCGGACCGCTACGTGGCCACCAGCTTCCGAGGCGCGGCCTGGCACCTGATCGAATCAGTCGCCAAACACATCAAGGACGACCGCGCCCTCCTCCTGATCTGCCGCGACTAGGGAGACGGCGGCTATGGAGGCGACCACGGAGGCGCCGACCGGGAAGACCGCACGCCCCTGGCAGCGCCACCACCGCGGAACGGGCTCGGCCCTGCTGTGCGCGGCACTCCTCCTGGCGGCTGCCTACCCGGTGGGAGGCCACTACGCGCAGAGCACGCATCTGGTCGTCCTGCTCAGGGTCTTCGACGGCCCTGTCTCCCTGATCGAATGGGCCGCGGCAGTGGCGGCAATCGCCATGGCCGGCGCGGCGATACGCCCGCTTCCGCTCATCCTGTGCATCCCGATCCTGGCGGGAGGCATTCTCGTCCTGCTGTCGGGTCTCCTTCCCAGCCTCCTCGTCGACGACAACTGGACCGAGGTGGAAACGCTCCCTGCCCCGAACGGAGCCGACCGCCGCGCGGTGCTCTGGCACGGATCGGCCCTGATCGACCTGCTCTTCCGGGTGACGGTCATCCAGGGGGGCGGCCTCAACGCCCGGGAGTGGCAGGTCGCTTGCCTCAACGGCGACGGCGAGGCATACGCGTTGAAGAGCACCACCTGGGCCACACCCGACCGCCTGCTCCTCACGGACGCCGGCGGCCGGACGTACACAGTGGAACTCGCCCCTCGAACCGGCAGCCCCCTCAACCCCCTGCACCACGGATGCTGACCAACCCCCGCGGGTGGTACGGCGGATGCTGCCGCCGGCCCGGGAGGGACGCTCAACAGCCCTCCTCGAAGTACAGCAGCGTCATCCCGTCCTCGGAGACGAACTCGTACGGGGCGTAACCCGGCACGGAGTCCCCCGTGGGTCTTTCCTTGACCCGGTGCCAGGTCGTCTCCCGGTCGGCGGGAGGCACGTGCCGGAGCCGCCCGCCGCCCACCTCCCCCACGATCAACGCGTCTGCCCTGGCCACCAACCGCCGCGCGACCCTGGGATCCAGTGGTCCGCGGACCCTCAGCCAGCGCCGGCCCGTGTCGTCCACGAACTCCTTGCGACCGGCAGGCGACAGCACCCCCTCCACGGACGGCTCCGGGGCCGGCGGCAAAGAGGCGACAATCTCGGCGAGTGTCACGCTGCGCGGACGGTTCTTGGCCATGCACTTACTCCTCCAACCGCGAAACGCACTAGGGCGTTGAGAAAACCTCAGGGAGCCGTGTGCTCCCGGTTGACGCAGCGGTACGAGCCGTCGGCATCGCGTCCCACGCTGTCGTACGACCAGCAGTGAAGTGCCGGCGCGAGTGTCCACATCCGCAGGGCTATGAGGAGGCCGAGGCAGATGGCGGCGGCCGATCCGCCGTAGGACCGCCGGCCGGTGAGCGCCAGTCCGCCAACGGCCGACAACGCTCCGAACGCCAGTGTGCAGACGGCCAATGGCGCCATGTTCTCCCGCAGTCCGGGAGACGACTCCATCTCGGAGGTCGCCATGAAGCTCAACAGCACCGCAAGCACGGCGCAGGCGAAAAGGAAGACGGCCGTGCAGCCACGGGCCGCGCGCGGGTGCGGCCTGGGCGCGGCCTCGCCCCGCGTGACGGAGTGCTCCTCGTTCACGGCCTCGTCCCCCTCCGCGGGTGGCTTCGATCGTAACGGGCGGACGGGGCCGGGCGGGAGTCGGGGGAAGGGCCGGTTCTGCCGGATGGCGGCGGTGACCTGGCTGGGGTTCCGAACCGCGGACCGAGTCGGCGCGCAGGGTTGGAATGAAGACCGCGAACGCGTCGGGGCCGGGTCGGAGGATGATCCTCCGACCCGGCCCCGGGCCGTGTGGAGCGGGCGACGGGAATCGAACCCGCGTAGTCAGTTTGGAAGACTGGAGCTCTACCATTGAGCTACGCCCGCGTGCACCGCGTCCACGACGCGGTACCGGAGGCATCGTAGCGGGTCGCGGGGGTGATCCGCACGCCGGCGGCGGAGGGTGGCGATCCGGTACGGGGCGTGGTCGCGGCGCGGTAGTCTACTCGCGCACCTGCGGGGTGTGGCGCAGCTTGGTAGCGCGTCCGCTTTGGGAGCGGAAGGTCGTCGGTTCGAATCCGGCCACCCCGACTGCAGAGCGCGAGGTGCCTTCCGGCATCGTGGGCGTCGGCATCGTCGGCATGGTCGGCGCCGAGCGTCCACGGGCGGGAGGCGCGCCTTTCGGGGCCCCTTCCCGCTGCCGGTACTATGCATGCTGCGCTCCCCTGTGTCCGGCGCATCACACGCGGACGTGACGGGCAGCGCCTCTCGGACGAGTCGCCGCGCCGCACCCGGCCGTCGGCCAGAGCCATAGAGCCACAACCACAGCAGTCAGCCCCAAGGAGACCGAACCGTGAAGAGCGCCGTGGAGACCCTGAACCCGACTCGGGTTCGGCTCACTGTCGAGGTGCCCTTCGAGGAGCTCAAGGACAGCCTCGACGCGGCGTACAAGAAGATCAACCAGCAGATCGCGGTCCCGGGCTTCCGCAAGGGCAAGATCCCGGCGCGCGTCATCGACCAGCGGGTCGGTCGCGGCGCGGTGCTGGAGGAGGCCATCAACGACGCGCTGCCGAAGTTCTACACGGAGGCCGTCAACGAGGCCGGGGTCAACCCGCTGGGCCAGCCCGACGTCGACATCACCGACCTGAAGGACGGCGAGCTGCTGTCCTTCACCGCCGAGGTCGACGTCCGCCCCTCCCTTGAGCTCCCCGAGGACTTCTCGAACATCGCCGTCGAGGTCGACGCCGTCGAGGTGACCGACGAGGACGTCGCGCAGTCCATCGAGCAGCTCCGCGAGCGCTTCGCCTCCACCACGCCGGTGGAGCGCGCCGCCGCCGAGGGCGACGTCGTCACCGTCGACCTTGAGGCCAAGGTCGACGGCGAGGTCCTGGAGGACGGCGTCGCCGAGGGTGTCTCGTACACCATCGGCTCCGGCGAGCTGCTCGACGGCATCGACGCCGCCGTCACCGGCCTGGAGGCCGGCGGCGAGGCCGTCTTCACCTCCGAGCTCAAGGGCGGCACCGCCGCGGGCAAGGAGGCCGAGATCGGCGTCAAGGTGACCGCCGTCGCCGAGCGTACGCTGCCCGAGCTGGACGACGACTTCGCCCAGCTGGCCTCGGAGTTCGACACGCTGGACGAGCTGAAGGCCGACAGCGTCAAGCGCCTTGAGCAGATGAAGAAGTACGACCAGGCCACCGCCGCGCAGGAGAAGGTCCTCGAGGCCCTCGTCGAGATGATCGAGATCCCCGTCCCCGAGAAGCTCCTCGAGGACGAGGTCAACACCCGCAAGCACAACCTGGAGCACCACCAGCTCTCCCGGATGGGCCTGGACATCGAGGGCTACCTCAAGGTGCAGGAGAAGACCGCCGAGGAGTTCGACGCGGAGCTGCGCGAGCAGGCCGTCAAGGGCATCAAGACGCAGTTCGTCCTGGACGAGCTGGTCGCCCGCGAGAAGGTCAACGTCGGCCAGGACGAGCTGACGGAGCACCTGCTGCGCCGCGCGGCCTCCTCCGGCATGTCGCCCGACCAGTTCGCGCAGGCGGTCGTCGAGGGCGGCCAGGTGCCGGTGCTCGTGGGCGAGGTCGCCCGCGGCAAGGCGCTGGCGCTGGTCGTGGAGTCGGCGACGGTCAAGGACAGCAACGGCGAGGTCGTGGACCTCGACGAACTCGACGGCGAGGACGAGACGGAGACCGTCGAGGCCTCGGCGGCCGACGCCACCGAAGCGGCCGGCACCGACGCGGCCGACACGGACGGGGACGCCGGCAAGGCGTGATCGTCTGACGCAGGTGTACGGGGCTTCGGCGCGCGGTGTGCGCGCCGGGGCCCCGTTGCCGTGTCCGGGGACGCGTATCGGCGCCGAACGGCCCCGCGCTCCCGTGCCCTGCGCTCACAGCGAACAGTTCCGGAACCGGGATGGCACCCGCCAGGCCGCGCGTTAGGGTCCATAGCAAGTTGAGAAGACATGAGACGGCCAGGAAGTGGCCGTCGGACTAGCGAGCAGGTGGAACGTGACGAACCCGATGCTTTCCGGTGCGGGCGAGCCGGCCTTCGGCGGCCTCGGCGACCAGGTCTACAACCGGCTGCTCAACGAGCGGATCATCTTCCTCGGCCAGCCGGTCGACGACGACATCGCCAACAAGATCACCGCGCAGCTCCTGCTCCTGGCCGCCGACCCGGACAAGGACATCAACCTCTACATCAACAGCCCGGGCGGCTCCGTCACGGCCGGCATGGCGATCTACGACACGATGCAGTTCATCAAGAACGACGTCGTCACCATCGCCATGGGCCTGGCGGCCTCCATGGGCCAGTTCCTGCTCAGCGCCGGCGCCCCGGGCAAGCGCTTCGCGCTGCCGAACGCCGAGATCCTGATCCACCAGCCGTCGGCCGGCCTGGCGGGCTCCGCCTCGGACATCAAGATCCACGCCGAGCAGCTGATCCGTACGAAGAAGCGCCTGGGCGAGCTCTCCGCGCAGCACACGGGCCAGAGCCTGGAGCAGTGGACGCGTGACGCCGACCGCGACCGCTGGTTCAGCGCCCAGGAGGCCAAGGACTACGGCCTCATCGACGAGGTCATCGGCTCCGCCACGGACATCCCGGGCGGCGGCGGCACGGGCGCCTGAGTCGCCCCGTCGGGCCTCAGCCCCCGTATTCGTAACAGCTCTCACGGACGGATCCGAACCATGCAGAACTTCCCCGGCGGCCTGTTCGACCGCTACCAGGCGGACGGTCGCGGCGCCCTCGCCGCCGAGTCCCGTTACATGATCCCGCGCTTCATCGAGCGCACCTCCCAGGGTGTCCGCGAGTACGACCCGTACGCCAAGCTCTTCGAGGAGCGGGTGATCTTCCTCGGCGCGCCCATCGACGACACCTCCGCCAACGACGTCATGGCGCAGCTGCTGTGCCTGGAGTCGATGGACCCCGACCGCGACATCTCGGTCTACATCAACAGCCCCGGCGGCGACTTCACCGCGCTGACCGCGATCTACGACACGATGCAGTTCGTCAAGCCCGACATCCAGACGGTCTGCATGGGCCAGGCGGCCTCCGCCGCCGCGGTGCTGCTGGCGGCGGGCACGCCGGGCAAGCGCATGGCGCTGCCGAACGCCCGCATCCTGATCCACCAGCCGCAGGGTCAGACCGGCCGCGGCCAGGTCTCGGACCTGGAGATCGCCGCGAACGAGATCCTGCGCATGCGCGCGCTGCTGGAGGAGATGCTGGCCAAGCACTCCACCCACCCGATCGAGAAGATCCGCGACGACATCGAGCGCGACAAGATCCTCACGGCCGAGGAGGCGCTGGCGTACGGGCTGATCGACCAGATCGTCTCGACCCGCAAGACCTCCGTCCCGATGGGCGGCTGACCCGCGGTTCGCGGTCCGATCAGCGGTTCGGTCCGCAGCTCGGTTCGAAGCTCGGTTCGAAGCCGGGGCCCATACCACAACGGCCCTCCTGTGACCCTCACGACCAAGTGAGTTCGTTCCAAGGGGGGCCGTTCGGGGCTTCCGGCAAGGTACCTTCGATAGGCAACCCAGGTTCCGTCGTAGCGAACCTCAAAGATCCCAGACGGAACGCACGGCGAAGGGGAAACACCTCGTGGCACGCATCGGTGACGGCGGCGACCTGCTGAAGTGCTCGTTCTGCGGAAAGAGCCAGAAGCAGGTGAAGAAGCTCATCGCAGGTCCCGGCGTGTACATCTGCGACGAGTGCATCGACCTCTGCAACGAGATCATCGAGGAGGAGCTGGCCGAGTCCTCCGAGGTGAGCTGGGAGGAGCTCCCCAAGCCGCGCGAGATCTACGAGTTCCTGGAGGGCTACGTCGTCGGCCAGGAGGCCGCGAAGAAGGCCCTCTCGGTCGCCGTCTACAACCACTACAAGCGGGTGCAGGCGGGGGAGACCGCCGGCCGCGAGGACGGCATCGAGCTGGCCAAGTCCAACATCCTGCTCCTGGGCCCGACGGGCTCGGGCAAGACGCTGCTGGCCCAGACCCTCGCGCGGATGCTAAACGTCCCCTTCGCCATCGCGGACGCCACCGCGCTGACCGAGGCCGGCTATGTCGGCGAGGACGTCGAGAACATCCTGCTCAAGCTGATCCAGGCCGCCGACTACGACGTCAAGAAGGCCGAGACCGGCATCATCTACATCGACGAGATCGACAAGGTCGCCCGCAAGAGCGAGAACCCGTCGATCACGCGCGACGTCAGCGGCGAGGGCGTCCAGCAGGCCCTGCTGAAGATCCTGGAGGGGACCACCGCCTCGGTGCCGCCGCAGGGCGGGCGCAAGCACCCGCACCAGGAGTTCATCCAGATCGACACGACGAACGTGCTGTTCATCGTGGGCGGCGCCTTCGCCGGGCTGGAGCGGATCGTCGAGTCGCGGGCCGGCGCCAAGGGCATCGGCTTCGGGGGGACGATCCGCTCCAAGCGCGAGATCGACTCCTCCGACCACTTCCGCGAGGTCATGCCGGAGGACCTGGTGAAGTTCGGGATGATCCCGGAGTTCATCGGCCGCCTCCCGGTCATCACCTCCGTGCACAACCTCGACCGCGACGCCCTGCTGCAGATCCTGGTCGAGCCGCGCAACGCACTGGTCAAGCAGTACCAGCGGCTCTTCGAACTCGACGGTGTGGAGCTGGAGTTCGACCTCCCCGCGCTGGAGGCCATCGCCGACCAGGCGATCCTGCGCGGCACGGGCGCGCGGGGCCTGCGCGCGATCATGGAGGAGGTGCTGATGTCGGTGATGTACGAGGTGCCGTCCCGCAAGGACGTGGCGCGCGTGCTCATCACGGCCGACGTCGTCCACTCCAACGTCAACCCCACCCTGGTGCCGCGCTCGCGCGTCGGCGAGCAGCAGGGCGCGCGGCACGAGAAGAGCGCGTAGCCCGCGGCCGTACGGACGACGAGGGGGCCGCCCGGTGTGATCCGGGCGGCCCTTCCCGTTGCCGTACGGACGCGGCCGGCCTCCCGTACGGACGCGGTCAGCCCGCGACCGCCTGCTCCTGGCGCGCCTCGGAGCGCACCCGCGCGGTGAGGTCCGCCGCCTCGCTCAGCTCCATGGTGCGGCCGTTGAAGAGGGCGGCCGGATCGCTGACGGCGGTGTAGCCGACGGTGCTGGCGTCACCCCACACGCAGCTGGGGAACTCGAAGCTCAGCTCCTTGCCGCTGTCGCTGGTCTTGGTGAAGCGCACGCTGACGCACTTCAGCACCGCCCCCTCCTCCAGCCCGGCCGGCCGGAAGGACTGCGGGGCGCCGACCGGCTCCGCCTTCGCGCCGTCGGAGGACTCGCCCGCGGAGTCGGCGGTGAGCTTCTCGAAGGCGCCGTCCACCGCGCGCCCCGGGTCCGTCACCGTGCCGTAGACACCGGAGAACTGCAGCTGCCTGGGGGCGGCCTTCGTGCCGTCCTTGTAGTGGGCGCCCACCGTGCCGTCGGCGCTCACACCCAGCTCCTCCAGATGCTCGACCTCGCTCGTACCCAGCGACTTGCCGCCGGACTTGGAGGTGTCCTGCGTCCAGTCGCCCGCGAGCGTGGCGGGGGTGGTGAGCCGGTACTTCACGGGCTTCGCCGTCGGCTCCTCGCCGCCGCCCGCCGAGGTGCGCTTGCCGTCCCCGCCGCCCTCCTCGCCACCGGAGCCGATGAGGTAGGCCGCGCCGCCGACGATCACCACCAGCGTCACGGCCGCGGCGATGACGGCGGCGGCGGTCCGCCCGCCCCTCCCCGGCGGCTGCGGCGGGGCGGGGAAGCCGGGGTGCCCGTAGGGCTGCTGCCCGTATCCGGGCTGCGGCGGCTGCCCGTACGGGCCGGGCTGCTGTCCCGGGGGCGGGTAACCCCCCTGCGGCGGCTGCCCGTACGGACTGGGTGCCCCCTGCGCGCCGTACGGTCCGGGCGGCGAGCCGTACGGCCCCTGCTGCCCGGCGCCCCCGTACGGTCCCGGCGGTGGCTGGTTGTAGCTCATCTCGGTCCCCTCCTGCGACTGCCTGTGCGCCCATCCTGTCTGATCACCACGACAGTGGGCCGGGGGTGCGACCACAACGGTGTCCGATCCGTTACGCAGAGGTTTAACCGGTTCACGGGCGGGGCAGCGGGGCCCGTACACTGTGCCCGTGAGTGACCACACGCAGCCGCAGCCCGAGTCCGCAGCAGAGCTCCCCACGCAGTACACGCCCTCCGAGGTAGAGGGTCCCCTGTACGAACGCTGGGTGGAGCGTGGTTACTTCGACGCCGACGCGAGCAGCGGCAAGGAGCCCTACACCGTCGTCATCCCCCCGCCCAACGTCACCGGCAGCCTCCACCTCGGCCACGCCTTCGAGCACACGCTGATCGACGCCCTCACCCGCCGCAAGCGGATGCAGGGCTACGAGGTCCTCTGGCAGCCCGGCATGGACCACGCCGGCATCGCGACGCAGAACGTCGTCGAACGCGAGCTGGGCAAGGAGGGCAAGTCCCGCCACGACCTGGGCCGCGAGGCGTTCGTCGAGCGCGTCTGGCAGTGGAAGGGCGAGTCCGGCGGCCAGATCTCCGGCCAGATGCGCCGCCTGGGCGACGGCGTCGCCTGGGACCGCGAGCGCTTCACCATGGACGAGGGCCTCTCCGAGGCCGTCCAGACGATCTTCAAGCGGCTCTACGACGACGAGCTGATCTACCGCGCCGAGCGCATCATCAACTGGTGCCCGCGCTGCCTCACCGCGATCTCCGACATCGAGGTGGAGTACCAGGACGACGACGGCGAGCTGGTCTCCATCCGCTACGGCGAGGGCGACGCCTCCATCGTGGTGGCCACCACCCGCGCCGAGACGATGCTCGGCGACACCGCCGTCGCCGTCCACCCCGAGGACGAGCGCTACGCCCACCTCGTCGGCACCGAGATCGAACTCCCGCTCACCGGACGGCGCATCCCCGTCGTCGCGGACGAGCATGTCGACCCCGCCTTCGGCACCGGCGCCGTCAAGGTCACCCCCGCCCACGACCCCAACGACTTCGAGATCGGCCGCCGCCACGACCTGCCGATGCCCACCGTCATGGACGAGCACGCGGTGATCACCGTCCCCGGCCCCTTCCAGGGCCAGGACCGACTGGAGGCCCGCTCGGCCATCGTCGCCGCGCTGCGCGCCGAGGGCCGCATCGTCGCCGAGAAGCGCCCGTACACCCACTCCGTCGGCCACTGCTCGCGCTGCAAGACGACCATCGAGCCGCGGCTGTCGATGCAGTGGTGGGTCAAGGTCGGCCCGCTGGCCAAGGCCGCCGGCGACGCGGTGCGCGACGGCCGGGTGGCGATCCACCCGCAGGAGATGGAGAAGCGCTACTTCGACTGGGTCGACAACCTCCACGACTGGTGCATCTCGCGCCAGCTCTGGTGGGGCCACCGCATCCCGGTCTGGTACGGCCCCAACGGCGAGGTCGTCTGCGTCGGCCCCGACGAGGAGCCGCCCGGCACCGAGGCCGAGGGCTGGAAGCAGGACACGGACGTCCTGGACACCTGGTTCTCCTCCGGCCTGTGGCCCTTCTCCACGCTGGGCTGGCCCGAACGCACCGACAGCCTCGCGAAGTTCTACCCGAACTCCGTGCTGGTCACCGGCTACGACATCCTCTTCTTCTGGGTCGCCCGGATGATGATGTTCGGCCTGTACGCGATGGACGGCCAGATCCCGTTCGAGAAGATCGTGCTGCACGGCATGGTCCGCGACGAGCGCGGCAAGAAGATGTCGAAGTCCTTCGGCAACGCGGTCAACCCGCTCGACTGGATGGACGCCTACGGCTCCGACGCCCTGCGCTTCACCCTCGCCTCCGGTGCCAACCCCGGCGTGGACGTGCCGATCGGCGAGGACTGGGTCAAGGCCTCGCGCAACTTCGCCAACAAGGTCTGGAACGCCACCCGTTTCGCCCTGATGAGCGAGGCCACGGTGGAGGGCCCGTTGCCCGACGCCGCCGAGCTGTCGGCCGCCGACCGCTGGATCCTCTCCCGGCTCAACACGGTCGTGGCCGACGTGGACGCGCTCTACGAGGACTTCCAGTTCGCCAAACTCTCCGACCTGCTCTACCACTTCGCCTGGGACGAGGTCTTCGACTGGTACCTGGAGCTGTCCAAGACCGCCCTGGCCGGTGAGGGCGCCCCCGCCACCCGCCGCGTCCTGGGCGAGGTCCTGGACGTGACGTTGCGGCTGCTGCACCCCGTGATGCCGTTCGTCACCGAGCAGTTGTGGACGACGCTCACCGGCGGCGAGTCCATCGTCATCACCGACTGGCCGACCGACTCCGGCTTCCGCGACGCGGCGGCCGAGGCCGAGATCGCCCAGGTCCAGCAGGTCGTCACCGAGGTCCGCCGCTTCCGCAAGGACCAGGGCCTCAAGGACGGCCAGCGCGTCCCCGCCCGCCTGGAGCTCTCCGGTACGGGCCTCGCGGCCCACGAGGGCGCGATCCGCCAACTGCTGCGCCTGCAGCCCGAGGGCGAGGGCTTCGCCGCCACGGCCTCCCTCCCGGTGGCCGGCGCGACGGTCGCCCTCGACCTCTCCGGCGCGATCGACTTCGCCGCGGAGCGCAAGCGGCTGGAGAAGGACCTGGCGGCGGCACACAAGGACAAGCAGCAGGCGGAGGCCAAGCTCGGGAACAGCGACTTCCTGGCGAAGGCTCCTGACCAGGTAGTGGAGAAGATCCGCGCCCGACTGGCGATGGCGGATGAGGGGATCGCACGGATCGGGAGCCAGCTGGCGGCATTGCCCGTAAGCTGATCTCACCCCACGTCGGCTCCGCTGATGCGGAGATGATCCCGCGCCAGATCCTGTGGGACGCGCGGGCGCCTGACCCAGGCCCGCTGTACGAAGCCCCGGCCCCTCGCCCAAAGAGGGGGCCGGGGCTTCGGCGTACGCCCGTACGCCGCACGGCCCCTGCCGCTCCGCCGCGTTGCGTTCACCCGGCGGTGGGCAGCGCGTAACCCGGACCGGCGAGCCTGTCACCTCGCCCCACCGACCGGACGCCGCCCAGGAGCACCCCGCATGCCCCCCACCGCGAGGCCGCCCGCCCCACCCGCCACGACGGCGCCCGCCCCGCCGGCCGCCCGGGTCCGCCGCCACGACATCGACGCCCTGCGCGTCCTGTGCACGGCCGCCGTCGTCCTGTGCCACACCGCCGCCGAGTTCATCGACGCGGGCCACCGCACCGCGGGCATCGCCGCCGACTCGCTCAGCCGCTTCGCCGTCCCCGCCTTCTTCGCCATGGCCGGCTGGGCGGCCCTGGCCGGCGCCCCGGTCGGCAGCGACCGCCGGCTCCTGCGCCGCCTGGAGCGCATCGCCCGCCCGATGGCGGTGTGGACGCTGCTCTACCTGCTCTGGCAGTACGTCATTGGCCCGCCCCCCGACGACGGCGCGAAGGAGGCGGTGCGCGCCCTCTTCGGCTCCGTGGAGCCGGCCTTCCACCTCTGGTACCTCTACGTCTACGTCCCCCTCGTCCTGCTGCTCGGCGTCGCCGCCCTCGTCCTGCGCGGACGCGGCGTACCGCGCTGGTCGGCCGCGCTGCTCGCCGCCTTCGCCCTGGCCCCCGTCCTGCGCGGCGACCTCGGGCGCCTCACCGGGGCGCACCTGCCGGAGTGGAACTGGAACGCCCCCCTCTACGCCCTGGGCTACGCGGTCGCCGGCGCGGCCCTCCTGGCCGCCCCCCGGGAGGGCCGCGCCGCCCGCCGCCCCCTGTGGACGGCCGCCGCCCTGGCCGCGCTCCTGGCCCTGGGCGCCTACCAGTTCACCGTCCGCCACCCGGCCGCCTACGGCTCCGCAGCGGTCGCCGCCCTCACCGCCGCCGTCCTCATCGCCGTACGGGGCCTGCGCGTCCCGGTCCGGCTGCGCGCCCCCCCTGGAGCGCCTCTCGGACGCCTCCTTCGGCACGTACCTCGTCCACCTGGTCTTCGTCACCGCCCTGGCCCGCCCCCTCGCGGCCCACGTACCGCACGGGATCGCCGCCCCCGCCGCCCTGGCCGCGGGCGCCGCCGCCGCGACCGCGCTCTCCTTCGCCGCCAGCGCCCTGTGGGGGCGGCTCGGCCTGCGCGCGTGGCTCGGCTGAACCACCGGCCGGACCGCGGGCGAACCACCGGCCGAATCGGGCCCTAAGACCCACCCCGCCTGCGACGGCGCCGCGCACCCGCTCCGTAGACTGAGTACGTGAGCGAGCGCCCAGAATCCTCAGACCCCGGCCACGACGACACCTCCGAGGAGTTCACGGCGGACGACAGTCCGTCCCTGCCCGACGAGTTCGCCGAGCTGATCGCGCAGGAGACCGACCGCGATCCCGACCTGGCCGTGATCGAGGCGGGCAGCCGCACCCTGCGCACCCTGGGCACCGCCCCGCAGGGCGACCAGGTCCCGGCCCGCCCCACCGACCCCGAAGTCGCCGCCGCGCTGCGGGAGATCGAGGCGGAGCTGGCCACCCGCTGGCCCGAGACCAAGCTCGACCCCTCGCTGGAGCGGATCGAGGCGCTGATGGACGTGCTGGGCGAGCCGCAGCGCGCCTACCCGGCGATCCACATCACCGGCACCAACGGCAAGACCTCCACCGCGCGGATGATCGAGGCCCTCCTCGCCGCCTTCGAACTGCGCACCGGCCGCTACACCAGCCCGCACGTGCAGTCCTACACCGAGCGCATCAGCCTGGACGGGGCGCCGATCCCGTACGAGAAGTTCATCGAGACCTACCAGGACGTCAAGCCCTACGCCGACATGGTCGACGCCGCCCAGGAACACCGGCTGTCCTTCTTCGAGTTCCTGACCGCCATGGCCTACGCCGCCTTCGCCGACGCCCCCGTGGACGTCGCCGTGGTCGAGGTCGGCATGGGCGGCAGCTGGGACGCCACCAACGTGGTCGACGGCTCGGTCGCCGTCATCACCCCCATCTCCCTGGACCACACCGACCGGCTCGGCGAAACGCCCGGGGAGATCGCGGCGGAGAAGGCCGGGATCATCAAGAAGGACTCCACGGTCGTCATGGCCCAGCAGCCGGTCGACGCCGCGCAGGTGCTGCTGAAGCGGGCCGTGGAGGTCGACGCGACGGTGGCGCGCGAGGGCATGGAGTTCGGCGTCGTCTCCCGCGAGGTCGCCGTCGGCGGCCAGATGCTCACCCTGCGCGGACTGGGCGGCGAGTACCCGGACGTCTACCTCCCGCTGCACGGCGAGCACATGGCGCACAACGCCGCCGTGGCGCTCGCGGCCGTCGAGGCGTTCTTCGGCATCGGCTCGCAGCACTCGCGCACCCTGGACCCCGACACCGTCCGCCGGGCCTTCGCCTCGGTCAGCTCGCCGGGCCGGATGGAGGTCGTACGCCGCAGCCCGACGGTCGTCCTGGACGCCGCGCACAACCCGGCCGGCGGGCAGGCCGTCGCGGCGGCCGTGCAGGAGGCGTTCGGCTTCTCGCGGCTGATCGGCGTCCTGGGCGTCAGCGGGGGCAAGGACGTACGGGGCCTGCTGGAGGCGCTGGAGCCGGTGCTGGCCGAGGTGGTCGTCACCCAGAACTCCTCGCCCCGCGGCATGGACGCCGACGCCCTGGCCGGGATCGCGGTGGAGGTCTTCGGCGAGGACCGCGTCCAGGTCGAACCGCGGCTGGACGACGCCCTGGAGGCTGCCATTACCCTGGCGGAGGAAGAAGGCGAATACTCCGGGGCCGGCGTGCTGGTCACGGGCTCCGTCATCACGGTGGGAGAGGCCCGGCTGCTGCTGGGCAAGGAGTGACTTTTCGGATATGCGGACCCTCTGCGCCAGCACACTGATCGGCGAGTTCCTCATCATCGGCTTCGCGGGTCTGGTCGCCATGCAGACCACCGACGTCTCCGCCGGGCTGCTGTGGGCGGTGTGCGGGGCCGCGATGGTGCTGTGCGTGCTGCTCTGCGGCATGATCACCCGGCGGGGCGGCGTGGCCGTCGGCTGGGCGCTGCAGCTCGGCCTGATCGCCTCCGGCGTGCTGGTGCCGCTGATGTACTTCCTGGGCGCCTGCTTCGCCGGCCTGTGGTGGTGCTCCATCCACTTCGGCCGCAAGGTCGACGACGCGAAAGCGGCGCGGGGCTCGGCACGCACTCTCGCCGCACGGGGGATCAGGACAGGTGGCTCCGCCACATGACCTGATCCCCCGCACACCGAGAGCACGCACCGAGCCCCGCGCTGTCTGGTGCTGCGGGGTACGGGCTGGGCGTCACCCGGGTCCGGGTATCGTGCGGCTGTCCCATGATTTTCGTACGCAAGGAGCCACCCATGAGCCAGCGCAGCCTCGTCCTCCTCAAGCCCGACGCGGTCCGCCGCGGGCTGGTCGGCGAGATCATCGGCCGCATCGAGCGCAAGGCCGGCTGGAGCCTCGCGGCGATGGAGCTGCGCACGCTGGACCGCGCCGTCCTGGAGCAGCACTACGGCGAGCATGTCGGGCGCCCCTTCTACGAGCCGCTGGTGGAGTTCATGGCCTCCGGTCCCGTCGTCGCGCTGGTCGTCGAGGGGGAGCGGGCGATCGAGGGGCTGCGCACCCTGGCCGGTCCGACCGACCCGATCGCGGCGGCGCCGGGCAGCATCCGGGGCGACTTCGGCACCGTCGTCCGGGAGAACCTGGTGCACGCCTCCGACTCGGAGGAGTCGGCGGCACGTGAGATCAAGCTCTTCTTCCCCGGTCTCGTCTGACGGACCGCTCCTCACCCGTCCGCCCCTCACCCGTCCGCGCCTCCCCGTGGACCCGGCCCCGTGGACTTCCGGGGCCCGGTCCACGAACGGGCGCCGACGGGAGGCGGAAATCCCGGTGGGGGCGGAGGCGGCGCCCCGGGATTTCCGTGCGGAACGCGCTGGTCCGGATACTGCGGCGACACTCCACGCTGACCTGCGCTTATTATCTGACATTTACTCAGAAACCCGCGGGCGTCCCCCGCCGTCCGTGAGCATACGAGCGCCCCCTGTGGGAAGGCGCCACCCCGACACGTACTGAATTCGGCGGACAGCCCCTCGCTGCCGAGAGCGTTCGGCGAGACTACGATGACTCCCACGGACGCAGACACCGACCGTTCCCCCCTCGAAGACCCCCGCGCTCGGAAGGCTTGACGTATCCCATGAGCAACATGTCGTTCATCGGCCGTGACATGGCAGTCGACCTCGGGACGGCCAACACGCTGGTGTACGTCAGAGGCCGGGGCATCGTCCTCAACGAGCCGTCGGTGGTCGCCATCAACACCAACACCGGCGGCATCCTCGCGGTGGGGTCCGAGGCGAAGAAGATGATCGGCCGCACGCCGGGCAACATCGTCGCGGTCCGCCCCCTCAAGGACGGCGTCATCGCCGACTTCGAGATCACCGAGCGGATGCTGCGCTACTTCATCCTGAAGATCCACAAGCGCCGCTACCTCGCCCGCCCCCGCGTCGTCGTCTGCGTCCCCTCCGGCATCACCGGCGTCGAGCGCCGCGCCGTCATCGAGGCGTCCACCCAGGCCGGCGCCCGCCAGGTGCACATCATCGAGGAGCCCATGGCCGCGGCCATCGGCTCCGGACTCCCGGTCCACGAGGCCACCGGGAACATGGTGGTCGACATCGGCGGCGGCACGACCGAGGTGGCCGTGATCTCCCTGGGCGGCATCGTCACCGCGCAGTCCATCCGCGTCGCGGGCGACGAGCTGGACAACGCGGTCATCCAGCACGTGAAGAAGGAGTACAGCCTCCTGCTGGGCGAGCGGACCGCCGAGAACATCAAGATCACGATCGGTTCCGCGTACGAGACCGACAAGGAGCAGCACACCGAGATCCGGGGCCGCGACCTGGTCAGCGGGCTGCCCAAGACGGTGGTCATCTCCTCCGCCGAGGTCCGCCGGGCCATGGAGGAGCCGGTCAACGCCATCGTCGACGCGGTCAAGACGACCCTCGACAAGTGCCCGCCGGAGCTGTCCGGCGACATCATGGACCGCGGCATCGTCCTCACCGGCGGCGGCGCCATGCTGCGCGGGCTGGACGAGCGGCTGCGGCACGAGACGGGCATGCCCATCCACATCGCGGAGAACCCGCTGGACTCGGTGGCGCTCGGCTCCGGCAAGTGCGTCGAGGAGTTCGAGGCGCTGCAGCAGGTGCTGGACGCGCAGCCGCGTCGTTAGACAGGCGGACCGGCCGCTCGACAAGGGTCAGCCGGGGGCTCAGGCATTCCAAGGGACGGAACAGGGACGGCTCGTGAGGGACACACGGGAGAGCCGACTGCTCCTCGTACTGCTGGTCACCATCGCGCTCGCGCTGATCACGGTGGACATCAGGGGTGGGGAGCAGTCGCCGCTTGAGGGCGTGAAGCGCGGTGCTGCGGCGGCCTTCGGGCCGGTCGAGGACGGGGTGGCCGGAGTGGTCGACCCGGTGGGCAACGCCATAGCGGCGGTGCGCGAATCGGGCGACCGGCACACCAGGATCAAGGAACTGGAGCTCCAGAACGCCCAGTTGCGCCAGCGCCTGGGCAGCGGCGACCGCAACCGCGCCCGCGCGGCCGAGCTGGACAAGCTGCTGAAGACGGCCGGCGCCGGCCAGTACGGCGTCAAGGGCGCGCAGGTCATCGCCATAGGAGCCGCCCAGGGGCTGAACTGGACGGTGACCATCGACGCCGGCACCCGCGACGGCATCCGGCGCGACATGACGGTGCTCAACGGCGACGGCCTCGTCGGCCGGGTCACCACCGCCGGCCCCACCACCGCCACGGTGCTGCTCGCCAACGACCCGGACTTCACCGTCGGCACCCGGCTGGAGAAGTCCAACGAGCTGGGCTTCGCCACCGGCCAGGGCGACCGGCCGCTGCAGGTGCAGCTCCTCAACGGCAAGGCCAAGGTGGAGAAGGGCGACCGGATGGTCACCTTCGGCTCCGAGGAGGGGCGCCCCTTCGTCGCCGGCGTGCCGATCGGCCGGGTCGTCCGCGTCGAGGCCAACCGCGGCAACCTGACCCGTACGGTCTTCGTCGAGCCCTTCGCCGGCTTCACCCGCCTGGACATCGTCGGCGTCGTGGTGCAGCCGCCGCGCCACGACCCGCGCGACACGGTGCTGCCCCCCAAACCCGGGAAGACGCCCGTGCCCAGGGTGACGGTGACCGTCACGCCCAAGCCGGAGGGCGGGGAGGGCCTGGAGGGCGCCGTGGCCGAGCAGCCCGCCGACGGTACGGCCGCGGCGCCGCCGGCGGAGGGCCAGGAGCCCGATCCGGCCGCCGCCCCCGAGGCCGAGGCACCCCAGCAAGACGACGGGAACTGACCATGCGCCTGAACCGAGTCGTGCTCTCCACCACCCTGGTCGTGCTGGCCCTGGTCCTCCAGGTGAGCGTGCTGGCCCGCCTGCACCTCCCGGGCGCCGTCCCCGACCTGCTGCTGCTCGTCGTCCTGGGCCTCGCCCTGGTCTACGGGCACGTCGGCGGCGCGCTGGTCGGCTTCGGCGCCGGACTGCTCGCCGACATCGCCCCGCCCGCCGACCACGCGGTGGGGCGCTACGCCCTGGTCCTCGCCGTCATCGGCTACTTCGCCGGGCTGATCAAACCGGAGAAGGGCCAGGTCAGATCGGCCGCCGGCCCGCTGCTGGTGGTCGCCGGCGCCGCGGTCGGCTCCACCGTCCTGTACGCGGGGGTGGGCGCCCTGGTGAGCGACGGCGCCGCCCGCGGGGTGGGCCTGGGCAGCCTGATCCTCACCTCGACGCTCTACGACCTCCTCCTCGCCCCCTTCGTCATCCCGCTGGTGATGGCCCTCGCCCGGCGCACCGAACGCGAGGTCACCGCCGCCAGCGCCGACACCGGCGCCACCAACGCCTCCCGGGAGGCAGCCCACCGCTGGCTCGCCGCCGGCACCGCCAGCCGCGGCGGCTCCGCGCTGCTGCGCGGCCGGCGGGGCAGCGGCATGATCGGCCGCCAGCGCTCCGGGCTGCTGGGCGGCCGGCGTTCCGTCTCCACCGTCAAGGTCGGCCGGATCAAGGGGGTCAAGCGGCTGTGACGTCGCGCTTCGTCCCCAGTCCGAGTCCCGTAGGTCCCAAGGGGGGTGCCACGCGGTGACCAACATTCCCGCCACCGGCAAGAACCAGCGCGTCACCATCCGCCTCGTGGCGCTGCAGATCCTCGTCATGTCGCTGCTGCTCACCCTGGGCGGCCGGCTGTGGTTCCTGCAGATCCGCAACGGCGACGAGTACCAGTCCAAGGCCAACGGCAACCACGTCCAGCAGGTCATCGAGCCCGCCCCGCGCGGCGCCATCCTCGACGCCCGCGGCGTACCGCTCGCCGACAACGAGACCCGCCTGGTCGTCTCCGCCTCCCGCAGCGAACTGATGCAGGAGGACGACGACGGCGCGGCCGTCCTGGGCCGCCTCGCCGCGGTGCTGAAGCTGGACGCCGAGGAGGTCCGCAACCGGGTGCGCCTGTGCGACGCCGAGACGCCCAAGCCCTGCTGGAACGGCTCCCCGTACCAGCCGATCCCCATCACCGACGAGGCCACCGCCCGCCAGGTGCTGCAGATCCGCGAGCGTCCGGAGAACTTCCCCGGCATCTTGGCCGAGCCCGCGCCCGTACGCCGCTACCACGCACCCGGCGAGGCCAACACCTCGCAGGTCCTGGGCTACCTCTCGCCCGTCACCGACGCGGAGGTCAAGGCCGCCGAGGACACCAAGCACCCCGTGCTGCGCAGCGCCCAGGTCGGCCGCTCCGGACTGGAGCGCACCTACGACCAGCAGCTGCGCGGCCTGCCCGGGGTGCGCCGCTACCAGGTCGACAAGCTCGGCCGGGTCATGGGCGAGTCCGGCAGCCAGGCCGGAATCGCCGGCTCCACGCTCGTCACCAGTATCGACTCCCGCGTCCAGGCGGTCGCGGAGAAGGAGCTGGAGAAGGCGATGAAGGCGGCCCGCACCCAGTGGGACCGCAACACCGAGCGGCAGTACGAGGCCGACGCCGGCGCCATCGTGGTGATGGAGGCGAAGACCGGCCGGGTGGTGGCCATGGCCTCCAACCCCGACTACGACCCCAACGTCTGGGTCGGCGGCATCGACGAGAAGGACTACCGCGCGCTCACCACCAAGAAGGCCAACTACCCGCTGCTCAACCGGGCCACCCAGGGCCTGGCGGCGCCCGGCTCCATCTTCAAGGTCATCCCGACCGCCGCCGCGGTGAACGCCGGCTACTCCTTCGACGGCCCGTACAACTGCTCCAGCTCCTACAGCATCGGCTCCCAGGTCTTCAAGAACTTCGAGTCCCAGAACCACGGCGACATCTCCCTCGGCCAGGCGCTGGAGGTCTCCTGTGACACCGTCTTCTACAAGCTCGCCCACGAGGAGTGGCTGCGCGACGGCGGGGACAGCCCGAAGAAGAACGCCAAGGACTGGTTCTACAAGACCGCCCACCAGTTCGGCCTGGGCAAGGAGACCGGCATCGACCTCCCCGACGAGGTCTCCGGCCGCATCCCCGACCGCCAGTGGAAGCGGACGTTCTGGAAGGCCAACAAGTCCTACTGGTGCAAGGTCGGCAGGAAGAGCGGCGACTACGTCCAGCGGCTGAGCTACGAGAACTGCCACGGCGGCATGAAGATGCGCCCCGGTGACTCGGTCAACTTCTCCATCGGCCAGGGCGACACCCTCGTCACCCCCATCCAGATGGCGTCGATCTACGCCGCCCTCGCCAACGGCGGCACGCTGCCCACCCCGCTCGTCGGCAAGGCCCTGATCAGCCCCGACGGCAAGAAGATCGACGAGATCGAGCCCAAGCCGCAGGGCAGGCTGCCCATCAGCCGCAAGACGCTCAAGGAGATGGACGAGGCGCTGGCGGGCGTCGCCACCCGCGGCACCGCCGCCTGGCGCTTCCAGGGCTGGCCGCAGGACAAGATCCCGATGCACGCCAAGACCGGTACCGCGGAGGTCTACGGCAAGCAGACGACCTCCTGGTTCGCCACGTACACCAAGGAGTACTCGATCGTGATGACGATCTCCCAGGGTGGTACGGGCTCGGGCGCCTCCGCCCCCGCCGTGCGCGCGGTCTACAACGCGCTGTACGGGGTCGACGAGGCCGGCGGCATCAACCCGAAGAAGGCGCTGCTGCCTAAACCGCAGCGGACACTGCCGAAGATCTCCGAATACGGAACGGTGCTCAGCCCATGAGCTTCCCCCCTTCCTCCGCCCGCTCCGGCGCAGCCACCTCCTACGTCCGCCGCTACCAGCCCGACCGCAGTGCCTGGGGCCGGCTGACCGCCCGCGGCTCGGTGCTGCGGCGGCTGGACTGGGTGCTGCTGCTCGCCGCGCTGGCGCTCTCCCTCATCGGCTCGGCGCTGGTGTACTCCGCGACCCGCAACCGCGAGGAGCTGGTCGGCGACGACCCGTACGCCTTCCTCAGCAAGCACGTGATGGTCACCGTCATCGGCATCGCGCTGATGGCGCTCACCGTCTGGGTCGGCCACCGCACCCTGCTCGGCGCGGTGCCGGCGCTCTACATCGGCTCGCTGGTGCTGGTCGCGCTGGTGCTCACCCCGCTGGGCGCGACCATCAACGGCGCGCGGGCCTGGCTGGACCTGGGCGGCGGCTTCAGTCTGCAACCCGCCGAGTTCACGAAGATCACCATCATCCTGGGGATGGCGATGCTGCTGTCCACCCGCGTCGACGCGGGGGACCGCCAGTACCCCGACCACCGCACCGTGGTGCAGGCGCTGGCGCTGGCGGCGGTGCCGATCTGCATCGTGATGCTGATGCCGGACCTCGGCTCGGTGATGGTGATCACCGTGATCATCCTCGGCGTGCTGATGGCCTCGGGCGCCTCCAACCGCTGGGTGATCGGCCTGATCGGCGCGGGCGTGCTGGGCGCGGTGCTGATGGTCTCGCTGGGGATGCTCGACGAGTACCAGGTCAACCGCTTCGCCGCCTTCGCCAACCCCTCCCTGGACCCGGCGGGCGTCGGCTACAACACCAACCAGGCCCGTATCGCCATCGGCGGCGGCGGCCTGTTCGGGCTCGGGCTGGGCAAGGGCACGCAGACCACGGGGCAGTTCGTCCCCGAGCAGCAGACCGACTTCATCTTCACCGTCGCCGGCGAGGAGCTGGGCTTCCTGGGCGCCGGGCTGATCCTGGTGCTGCTGGGGCTCGTCCTGTGGCGGGCCTGCGCCATCGCCCGCAACGCCAGCGACCTCTTCGGCACGATCGTCGCGGCCGGGATCGTGGCCTGGTTCGCCTTCCAGGCCTTCGAGAACATCGGGATGACGCTGGGCATCATGCCTGTCGCGGGGCTGCCGCTGCCGTTCGTCTCGTACGGCGGCTCGTCGATGTTCGCGGTGTGGATCGCGGTGGGGCTGCTGGAGTCGATCGCGGTACAGCGGCCCATGTCGGCGTGAGTCGGCGTGAGTCGGCGGGCTGAGGCGCGGGTGGACGCCCGATGGACCTGATGCCGTCCGCCCCCTGCCCGTAAAGCCGCTGACCAGCTAGATTCCCTCCATGGCGGACACAGCAGCGAGCACCGTACGCGAGATCGAGCACAAGTACGAGGCGGCCGACGGGCAGCGGCTGCCCGATCTGCGCAAGGCCGCGGGCGTCGAACGGGTGGAGGAGAGCGGCCCCTTCGCCCTGGACGCCGTCTACTACGACACCGCCGACCGCCGGCTGGCCGCCGACGGCATCACCCTGCGCCGCCGCACCGGCGGCGACGACGCCGGCTGGCACCTCAAACTCCCCGTCGCCCCCGGCGTCCGCGACGAGATCCGCGCCCCCCTCTCCGCCACCCCGCCCCGCCGGCTCACCGCCCTGGTGCGCTCCCGCACGCGCGGCGCGGCGCTGCTCCCGCAGGTGCGCATCGGCTCCGACCGGGCGGTACGCCGCCTCCTGGACGCCGGCGGCGCACTGCTGGCGGAGGTCAGCGTCGACGCGGTCACCGCCGAGCGGCTCACCGGGGAGCGGCTCACCGACGAGGAGGGCCGGGCGGCCTGGACGGAGGTGGAGGTGGAGTTGGGCCCCGGACCGGGCGGGGAGCAGGACCCGGCAGTGCTGAAGACCGTCGGCAAGCGGCTGCGCAAGGCCGGCCTGGTGCGCGCCCGCAGCGCCTCCAAGCTGGCCCGCGCCCTGGAGGAGACCGGCGCCGGCAGCCCGGCCGCCGCCCCGGTCCGCCACACGGCGCCCCAGGGCACGGCGGGCGCCGCCGTCCTGGCCTACGTCACCACCCAGGTCGACGCCCTCGTCCGCCTCGACCCCGCCGTCCGCCGCGACCTGCCGGACTCCGTGCACCAGATGCGCGTCGCCACCCGCCGGCTGCGCAGCGCGTTCACGTCCTACGCCAAGGTCCTCGACCGCGCCGTCACCGACCCCATCGGCGCCGAACTGAAGTGGCTCGCCGCCGAACTCGGCGTCGACCGCGACCGCGAGGTCCTCGCCGCCCGCATCCGCGCGGCCGTCGAGGCGCTGCCCCGGCCGCTGGCCGTCGGTCCGGTGCGCGGCCGGATCCGTACCTGGTCCGCCGCCCGGCGCGCCGGCTCCCGCCAGCGCCTGCTGGCCGTCCTGGACGGGCGGCGCTACCTCGCCCTCCTCGCCGACCTCGACGCCCTCCTCGCCGAGCCCCCGCTGCGCAAGGCCGCCGCCAGGCCCGCCGACGGCGTCCTGACCGCCGCGATCCGCGCCGACTTCCGGCGGGTGGCCCAGCTCATCGAGGCCGCGCTGGCCGAGGAGCCCGGCGAGGCGCGCAGCCTCGCCATGCACGAGGCCCGCAAGCGCGCCAAGCGCACCCGCTACGCCGCCGAGCTGGCCCGCCCCGTGCTGGGCACCCCCGCCAAACGCACCGCCAAGGACATGACCCGGCTGCAGGAGCTGCTCGGCGACCACCAGGACAGCACGGTCACCCGCGAGGCCCTGCGCGACCTCGCCGCCCAGGCCGCCGCGGCGGGGGAGAGCGCCTTCACGTACGGGCTGCTGTACGGGCGCGAGGAGGCGCTGGCGGCGGACCGCGAGCGCGAGCTGCCGCGGGTGTGGGCGCAGGTGTCGTCGGGGGACGTGGTCGCGGGGGAGTGAGGTACGGACCCCGGGCCCGTACAGGACCTTCGGACCGGGCGGACGGGACCTGTGGATCGGCGTGGGCGCCGCGGCGGGCGGGTTACCCTGGATGGTCACCTTCCCGTACCCGCGAGGAATCCCCCATGCCTGTCGAAAGCGTCTTCCCGCAGCTGGAGGCCCTGCTCCCGCACGTGCAGAAGCCCATCCAGTACGTCGGCGGCGAGCTGAACTCGACCGTCAAGCCGTGGGACGAGTGTGACGTGCGCTGGGCGCTCATGTACCCGGACGCCTACGAGGTCGGCCTGCCCAACCAGGGCGTCATGATCCTCTACGAGGTCCTCAACGAGCGCGAGGGTGTGCTGGCCGAGCGCACGTACAGCGTCTGGCCGGACCTTGAGGCGCTGATGCGCGAGCACAAGCTGCCCCAGTTCACGGTGGACAGCCACCGCCCGGTGCGCGCCTTCGACGTGTTCGGCCTGTCCTTCTCCACGGAGCTGGGCTACACCAACATGCTCACCGCCCTCGACCTCGCGGGCATCCCGCTGGAGGCCGGGGACCGCGGCCTGGACGACCCGATCGTGCTCGCGGGCGGCCACGCGGCGTTCAACCCCGAGCCGATCGCGGACTTCATCGACTGCGCGGTCATCGGCGACGGCGAGCAGGCCGTGCTGGACATGACGGAGATCATCCGCGCCTGGAAGGCGGAGGGCCGCCCCGGCGGCCGCGAGGAGGTGCTGCTGCGCCTGGCGAAGACCGGCGGGGTGTACGTCCCGCGCTTCTACGACGTGGAGTACCTCCCGGACGGCCGCATCGCGCGCGTCGTGCCCAACCGCTCCGGTGTTCCGTGGCGCGTCTCGAAGCACACCGTGATGGACCTCGACGAGTGGCCCTACCCCAAGCAGCCCCTCGTCCCGCTCGCCGAGACCGTCCACGAGCGGATGTCGGTGGAGATCTTCCGCGGCTGCACCCGCGGCTGCCGCTTCTGCCAGGCCGGCATGATCACGCGTCCCGTACGGGAGCGAAGCATCACCGGCATCGGCGAGATGGTCGACAAGGGCCTGAAGGCGACCGGCTTCGAGGAGGTCGGCCTGCTCTCCCTCTCCTCCGCCGACCACAGCGAGATCGGCGAGGTCGCCAAGGGCCTCGCCGACCGCTACGAGGAGGACAAGATCGGCCTGTCCCTCCCCTCCACGCGCGTCGACGCCTTCAACATCGACCTGGCCAACGAGCTGACCCGCAACGGCCGCCGCTCCGGCCTGACCTTCGCCCCCGAGGGCGGCTCGGAGCGCATCCGCAAGGTCATCAACAAGATGGTCTCGGAGGACGACCTGATCCGTACGGTCTCCACCGCGTACGGCAACGGCTGGCGGCAGGTGAAGCTGTACTTCATGTGCGGCCTGCCCACCGAGACCGACGAGGACGTGCTGCAGATCGCCGACATGGCGACGAAGGTGATCGCCGAGGGCCGCCGCGCCTCCGGCCAGAACGACATCCGCTGCACCGTCTCCATCGGCGGCTTCGTGCCCAAGCCGCACACCCCCTTCCAGTGGGCGCCGCAGCTCTCCGCCGAGGAGACGGACGCCCGGCTGGGGAAGCTGCGCGACGCGATCCGCGGCGACAAGAAGTACGGCCGCTCCATCGGCTTCCGCTACCACGACGGCAAGCCCGGCATCGTCGAGGGCCTGCTCTCGCGTGGTGACCGCCGCATCGGCGCGGTCATCCGCGCGGTGTACGAGGACGGGGGGCGCTTCGACGGCTGGCGCGAGTACTTCTCCTACGACCGCTGGATGAAGTGCGCGCAGGCGGCGCTGCCGGCGTACGGCGTGGACGTCGACTGGTACACCACGCGCGAGCGCACCTACGAGGAGGTCCTGCCCTGGGACCACCTGGACTCCGGCCTGGACAAGGACTGGCTCTGGGAGGACTGGCAGGACGCCCTCGACGAGACGGAGGTCGAGGACTGCCGCTGGACGCCGTGCTTCGACTGCGGGGTGTGCCCCGCGATGGACACGACCATCCAGATCGGCCCGACGGGCCGGAAGCTGCTGCCGCTGACGGTGACGCAGGGCCCGCAGGCGGGCTGAGCCGCCGCGGGACGCGAGGACCGCTGCCGGTGCGGGAGCGCACCGGCAGCGGTCCTTTCCCGTTCCCCCGGCCGCCACCGCTGGATCACGACCTCATCACGCCCGCAACGGCAGGGACGGGGATGCCGTCCCATGGGGCAGACGGGGTGAACGGGGGAGCGATGGCGGAGCCGGAGCGGTACACGGACACGTCCGGGGGATGCCTGACCGCGGTGGTCCGCATTCCGGTACGGATCGTCGTGCTGGTGCTGGTCGTGCCCGTACGGGTGCTGTGGGACGCCCTCGACGCGGCGGCGAAGGCGGTGCGCCGCTCGGTGCTCGCCCCCCTGGGCAGAGCCCTGACCCGGCTGGCCCGCACCCTCGTCCTCACCCCCGCCCGCCACCTGGCCGCGGGGGTCGCGTGGCTGTGGGTGACGTTGGTCGTCGTACCGGCGGCATGGCTGTGTCGGTGGCTGGTCGTGGCGCCGGCGGTGTGGCTGTACGCGCACGTCCTCACGCCCCTCGGCCACGGCGTCCTGTGGGCGGTGCGTGCTGTCGGGGTGGGGCTGGTCGCCCTGGGGGCGGGCCTCGCGTGGCTGTGGGCGACGTTGGTCGTCGTGCCGGGCGTGTGGGTGTGGCGTGCGCTGCTGGCGCCGCTGGGGCGCGGGCTGCGAGGGGTGGTCGTCGGGCTGGGGGCGCTGCTCGCGGCGGGAGCCGCCGTCCTCGGGGCAGGGGTCGCGTGGCTCTGGCGGTGGCTGGTCGCCGCCCCGGTGGTCTGGCTGTACGCGTACGTCCTCGCGCCCCTCGGTCGCGGGGCGCTCATCGGGCTGGGCCTCCTCGGTGTCGCTCTGACCTGGCCCTTCGTCGCCCTGTGGCGGTGGGTGCTGCTGCCCCTCGGGCGGGGGCTCGTGGTCCTCGGGCGCGAGGCCGCCGCCGCCCTCGGGGTCGCCTGGCGCGTCGCCGGCTACGTCTCGCGGGCGCTGTGGCGGGCAGTGGCGCGGGCCGGGCGGCTGGTCGCCGCGCCCTTCCGCTGGGGCTGGCGCCGGCTCGTACGACCCGCGGCCCGTGCGGTGCGGGCGGCGGCGCGCGAGGTCCGGCGGATCGCGGGGGCCGCCCTCGCACCCGTGCGACGGACCCTGCGCGAGACCCGCCTCGCCGTACGGGAGGCGCTGGCCGCGGCCCGGCTGAGCATCCGCGAGACGCGGCGCGAGCTGCGCACCGCCCTCTTCGGAAGCGCCCCGCGCCCGTAGCGCGCAACCGGCCGCCGATCCGGGCGCCGCCCCACCGGCCCCCGACCCCCCGCAAGCCCGGCGCCTGACCCGGGAACGGAACCGCGGCGGGCGCCACCGGCGTCTTGCGGCACGGTCCCGCCCCACCGGCCGGGACGCCCGACCCCGCAGGGGGCGCGTACTCTGGGAGACGGACCGGGCACCCGGCGCCCCGCCGACGTGCGGGGCGATGCCGGCCGGTCCACCGCAGACAGGGCGCCGCAGACGCAGAGTGCTGCGCCGCCGCCTGCCGTAGACAAGGAGAGGTTCACTGGGCAAGCGACAGCCCGAAGGCCCGCCGCCCGCACCGGTGGTGCAGCGCATCCGACTGCGCTACACCAAGCGTGGCCGCCTCCGGTTCACCAGCCATCGTGACTTCCAGCGCGCCTTCGAGCGCGCCCTGCGCCGGGCCGAGGTGCCCATGGCGTACTCCGCCGGCTTCACGCCGCACCCGAGGGTCTCGTACGCCAACGCGGCGCCGACCGGCACCGGCAGCGAGGCCGAGTTCCTGGAGATCGCGCTCGCCGAGCAGCGCGACCCCGCCAAGCTCCTCGCCCTCCTCGACGAGTCCCTCCCCGAGGGCCTCGACATCACCGACGCGGTCGAGGCGCACACCCCCGGCCTCGCCGACCGGCTGGAGGCGTCCGTCTGGGAGCTGCGGCTCGACGGCGTCCAGCCGCAGGCCGCCGAGCGGGCCGTCGCGGCCTTCCTCGCGGCCGAGAACGTCGAGGTGGAGCGCCAGACGAAGAAGGGCCTGCGCGCCTTCGACGCGCGCGCAGCGGTCGTCTCCCTGGAGGTAGCCCTTCCACAGGCCGATGGGCCCGCGAGCGAAGCCTGTGCGATACTGCGGCTGGTAGTACGGCACATGACACCTGCCGTGCGACCCGACGACGTCCTGTCCGGCCTCCGCGCCGTGGCCGACCTAACGCCGCCGGTTGCCGCAGCGGTGACCAGGCTGGCGCAGGGGCCGCTCGATGAGGAGACCGGCGCGGTGACCGATCCGCTCGCGCCCGACCGCGACGCCGCCCAGTCCTGATCCACGGACCCAGGCGGCGACCGCGAAGGCGTGGGGATCGCCCGCGTGGGCAGAGCGGAGTCGGCGCCCCGCCGCAGACCAGGAGCCACCCGGGTCGGCGGGCGCGACAGACCAAGCAGACTTTCGCCGGTCCGCCGCCGTCACATCAACGGCGGCGGGGACGGCGAGTGAGACAACAGCTCCCGTGTGGCGCACACGCCGCGGGGCGGCAGACCGTGACTCATCACCACGGGCCGGCCGACCTGACCGCAGCCTGGCGCCCGGGAGCGTGACGGGAGTACCACCCGCATGCTCGAGCAGCACGAGCCCATGGAAAGCGTTTCCAGGGCCTCCACCAGCACAGACAGCAACGACAGCCCCGGCGACAAGCTGCCGCCCCGCCGTCGCCGCCGCGCGGCGTCCCGCCCGGCCGGTCCCCCCGGGACCGTGCAGACCGAGGCGGGCCCGGCCGACGCGGCCGTCGCCATACCGCAGGACGCCGCCGAGACGGCCGCCCCCGCGGTCGCGGCGAAGGCCGAGACCGACGAGGCCGCCCCCGCACGTCCGCGCCGCCGGGCCACCCGCCGCGCCAGCGCGCCCGCCGGGGCACCGCAGAGTGACCAGTCAGCGGACACAGCCGCAACCGAGACCGGGGAGGGCGAGATCCGCGTGACCGATTCCGCCGAGCAGAAGACCAGCACCGACCAGGGCGGGACCGACGAGGCCGCCCCCGCACGTCCGCGCCGCCGGGCCACCCGCCGCGCC
>NZ_JBHSZO010000032.1:0-73458 GCF_042663125.1 Streptomyces polyrhachis
TCGCCGACCCCGACACCCTGCACCACACCCCCATCGGCGTGCTGCGCTCCGTCGAGCGGCCCGTCTACGACACGCTGCTGGCCGAGCAGCTGGAGACGGCGGTGGAGCAGCAGGGCAAGGGCGACCTGGCGGCGCTACTGGCCGGGGGCGACACCTGGACGGTCGCGGGCTGAGGCGGCCGTTTCGTTTCGTACGGGCGAGGGCCCCGGATTTCCGAGCTTGCTGCTTGGAAATCCGGGGCCCTCGCCCGTGTGCGTACGTCCGTCGCCCGCCGTCCGTCGCCCGCCGTCCGTCGCCCGCGGCCGGTCGGCGGCCTCGCGTAAGGAGCCATAATCCGAGACGGACATGACAGCGCGCCCTCCCGCCCGCTACCGTCGGAAAAGTCGCCCCCGCCCCACCCGCGCACCGCCGCCCGGACAGGAGGACTGCCGTGCAGGCATCCGCCCAGCAGACCCGCACCGGGATGCTCTACGGCCTCGCGGCCTACGGCAGCTGGGGCGTCGTCCCCCTCTTCTGGCCGCTGCTGAAGCCCGCCGGCGCGACGGAGATCCTCGCCCACCGCATGGTCTGGTCGCTGCCCGCCTGCCTGCTGCTCCTGCTCGCGCTGCGCCGCTGGTCGTGGATAGGCCCGCTGCTGCGCCGGCCCCGCCGCCTCGCGCTCGTCGCCCTCGCCGCCGCGATCATCACGGTCAACTGGGGCGTCTACATCTGGGCGGTCAACTCCGGCAAGGTCGTCGAGGCGGCCCTCGGCTACTTCATCAACCCGCTGATCTCCATCGCCTTCGGCGTCCTGCTGCTGCGCGAGCGGCTGCGCCCCGCGCAGTGGGCGGCGGTGGCGACGGGGGCGCTCGCGGTGCTCGTCCTGACCGTCGGATACGGGCAGTTGCCGTGGGTGGCGCTGACCCTGGCGTTCTCCTTCGGCACGTACGGCCTGGTCAAGAAGCGCATCGGGCTGGAGGGCGTGGAGGGCTTCGCGGCGGAGACGGCGATGCAGTTCCTGCCGGCGCTGGGCTTCCTGGCGCTGATCGCGGGGCGCGGCCAGTCCACCTTCGCCAGCGACGGTACGGGCCACGCGCTGCTCCTCGCCGCCTGCGGCGCGGTGACGGCCCTCCCGCTGATCTGCTTCGGCGCCGCGGCGGTGCGCCTGCCGCTCTCCACGATCGGGATGCTGCAGTACCTCGCCCCCACCCTGCAGTTCGCACTGGGCGTCCTGTACTTCCACGAGTCGATGCCCCCGGAGCGCTGGGCGGGCTTCGCCCTGGTCTGGGCGGCGCTGTCCCTACTGACCTGGGACGCCCTGCGGACGGCGAGGCGGGGGCGCGCGGCGGGTACGGCCGCAGAGGGCGCCCTCGATCCGGCCGAGGAAGATCCCGTCTCCCTGCGTTAGCGGCACGGGCCTCCCGCCTCAGTCGCAGTCGACACGATTGCGACGTAAGACAGAGCGTCTTACGCTGGACCCATGGCCGAGACCATCACCATTCGCACCGACAGCGAGACCGAGCAGGCGCTGGCTGTTCTGACACAGGACGGCACCTCGCGTTCGGCCGCCATAAGGCAGGCCGTGATGGAGAGCGCCATGCGCCGGGAGCGGGCTGCCGCCATGCGGCGGGCCGTGCTCGGCATGCCGCTGGGCGAGCCCGATGCCGTGAATGTCGCCGAGGAGATCGCGCGGGCCCGGGAGGACGAGCGCTGATGATCTACCTGGACTCGGCTGCCGTGGTCAAACTGGTCCATGCCGAGGCCGGGTCCCGGGCACTGCGCGCCTGGCTGCTGGAGCGGGCGGACGACAGCTGGGTCAGCTCGGCACTGCTGGAGATCGAGGTCTTCCGGGCCCTCGCCCGGCACGCGCCCGAAGCACTGACCCGGCTCCATCCGGTGCTCGACCTGGTCGAGCTGGTCGGTCTGGAGCCGGCCGTCCGGCTACTCGCGCAGACCCTGCAGCCGGCGACGGTGCGCAGCCTCGACGCCGTCCACCTTGCCACCGCCCTCCACCTCGGCCCGTTGGTGACCTCGTTCGTCACCTACGACAAGCGACTGGCCGACGCGGCCCGCGGCGCGGGCCTCTCCGTAGCCGCACCGAGCTGACACGGTCCGCCCCACGCACGACCCGAGGAGCGGGACCGCCCTCGCGCGGCCACACTGGGAGGGTCTGGCGTACGACCTCACCGCAAGGAGTCCGGGATGCTGCGCGACGTCGAGGAAGCCGACCTGCCGGTGTTCTTCACCTACCAGCAGGACCCGGAGTCCGTCCGGATGGCGGCCTTCACCCTCGCCGACCCCGCCGACCACGACGCCTTCACGGCGTACTGGGCACGGCTGCTGGACGATCCCGGCACGGTGAAGCGGACGATCGCCTTCAACGGCGAGGTGATCGGCTGGGTCGCGGTCTTCGACCGGGGCGCGCGCCGCGAGCTGACGTACTGGCTGGCCCGCCCGTACTGGGGCAAGGGCCTGGCCACCCAGGCCCTCACGGAGTTCCTCCACGAGGTCACCGAGCGCCCGCTCTACTGCCGGGCGGCCACGGACAACGTGGCGGCGCTGCGGGTCCTGGAGAAGCTGGGCTTCGTGGTGGTGGCCGAGGAGTCGGAGTTCGCGGGCGGCCGGGGGGAGCGGACGGAGGAGGTCGTGCTGGAGCTGGTGCGGTAGCCGGGGACGCCGCGGCGCCCCTACTGTGGCGCGATGACCGAAGTGATCGTTCTCAACGGTGGTTCCAGCTCGGGGAAGTCCGGGATCGCGCGGTGTCTGCAGGCGGTCCTGCCGGACCCGTGGCTGGCCCTCGGGACCGACACCTTCGTCGACGCGCTGCCCGCGGCCATGCGGGCCTCGGATGCGGGGATCGAGTTCGCCCCGGATGGCGGGGTGGTCGTCGGGCCACAGTTCCGGACCCTGGAGGCGGCCTGGATCGCGGGGGTCGCCGCGATGGCCCGCGCCGGCGCCCGGGTCATCGTCGACGAGGTCTTCCTCGGCGGGCCCGACTCCCAGCAGCGCTGGCGGACGGCCCTGTGCGGAGTAGGGGTGCTGTGGGTCGGCGTCCGCTGCGACAGCGCGGTCGCCGCCGAGCGGGAGATCGCCCGCGGCGACCGGGTCGTCGGGATGGCCGCGGCCCAGGCGGAGCTGGTCCACCGGGACGTGGTGTACGACCTGGAGGTGGACACCACACGTGCCGGGGCGATGGAGTGCGCGCGGGCCGTCGCCGCGCGCCTCGGCTGACCGACGGCACCGATGCCGTCCCGGGGCGGCCACCCGTCTCGTACGGGCGGCCGCCCCGGTCCGGCGTCGGGGTCAGCCCGCTGCCAGGCGCTCCAGCTCCGCCTTGTCCACCGCGCCGACGAACATCCGGTCGTCGTCGGTGACCAGGACGTTCACCAGGTTCGTCGAGAAGAGGCGGCCGCCGTCCGCCTTGGTGGTCAGCGCGCCGAGGAGAGCTGCGGGGCCGCCTTCGCCGTCCTGCTCGCCCTTCCCGTCCTTCCCGTCCTTCCCGCTCTTCGCCTTGTCCGGCAGCCGCAGCTCCGCGACCGTCGTCCAGTCGGAGCCGTGGATCTTGACGTCCTTGGCGCCCTCGGCGCCCTTGCCGAAGCCGCCCAGCAGGCCCTCGGGCCCCGCGCCGTCCTTGCGGTGCTCACCGAGCTTCTCCTCGGTGACCTTCGTCCCGGCCGGCGGCTTGTACGCGAAGACGTCGGCGGCCGGCTTGGCGAAGCTCACCTGCGTGAAGCCGGCCTCCACCACCTTGGCGTCGCTGTCGGAGGTCAGCGTGAACCTCAGCGGCACGCCGTTCTCCGCGATGGCGATGCGGATGTCCTTCACCGTGGACGCCCGCTCCTTGGGCGCGATGCGCAGCAGGTAGGCGTCCTGCCCGGCGACGCTCGTCGTCCCCTCCACGCTCACGGAGGTGCTCTCCCCCACCTGTGCGAGGGCCTGCTTCGCGAACTCGCGCGGGCTGAGGTCGGCCAGTTCCTCCGGCAGCGCGGTGGCGCCGTCCTTCCCCCCGGCGCGGGCGGCGTCGGCGCCGGTGCCGTGGAAGACCTCCTTGGCGCCCCCGCCGTACGCCCAGACGTCATCGCCGTTGTGCAGCACGGTGTAGTCGCCGCCCCGCTCGCCGACCAGGGTGGCCTTCTGCCGCTCGGGGCCGTCGGCGGCGACGCGCAGGGTGTGCTCCCCGGAGAGGAGCCCCATGACGGCGGCACGCGGATCCGCGCCCGCCTCCGTCCCCCCGCCGAGGCCGCCCGGGAGGGTGGGCAGCCCGAGGTCGGCCCTGAACTTCACGGTGCCCTGCACGGCCTGCGCGTCCGAGTCGAGGACCTTGGCGATCAGCTCCTCGGCGGAGAGGTCCGCCAACCCCGCGCTGTCCTGCGCCAACGCGGGCACGAGCCCGATCGTCGCGGCGGCGAGCGCGGCGATGCCGGCGGGCACCCCGTACCGCACGGCCTTCCGCGTCCGCTTCACCGGCTCGTCCCCCACCGCCTGCGGAGCCCCGATCCGGATCATGCCCGGCTCAAGCTGCCCCTGCGTGTGCCCCGCACCCTGCTCCGGCGGATCCTGCGTCATGTCGTCTACCTCCGTCGTCGTCACGTCCGGCACTCGTCCACCTGGACAGCTGTCGCGAACCGCCGAGCCGGTGACCCCCGAGTTCAGCCTCCATCCCACCACCGAAACCCGCCCAGGACGTCACCCCAGAGAGGTGAATCGCCTACATCGGGGGGATGAGACCCCCACCCCCAGAGGGGGAGGCCACCACGGCCCGGCGTAAAACCGTGGACCGACCGACGCACTCCGCCCGGCGGCGAATCCGGCGGACAGCACGACAAGACATCCGTCAGTCCATCCCCAACTCCTGGCCAAGCCCGGCCAGTTCGTCCGCCGCATCGCTCCGGCGCCGGTCGTCCGCACGCTTGTAGCGCATGAGGTCTTCGAAGCGGACGCGCCGATGGCGGCCGGCGCGGCGGTACGGGATCCTGCCGTCGTCCAGCAGTCCGATGAGGTGGGGGCGGGAGACGTTGAGCACGTCGGCCGCCTGCTTCGGGGTGAGCTCCGCCTCCATGGGCATGGGCAGACCGGACCTGCGACCCGGCATACCGGAGATTCCGCCCCGCGTCCGCGAGACGGACCCAGCCTCAGCCCGTCCGCTCCACGACCGCCTCGCACAGGCCCTCCAGGGCCGAGCGGGCCGCGCAGTGCGGGAGGGCCGCGAGCATCGCGCGGGCCTCCTCCGCGTAGCGGATCGTGTCGCGGCGGGCCTGGGCCAGGGCCGGGTGGGCGCGCAGGCGGGTCAGGACCTCCGCGTGGCGGGCGTCATCCGTGAGGTCGCCGTCCAGCAGCGCGCACAGCTCCAGGTCCTCGCGCGAGCCGCTGCGCGCCGCCGCCGCCCGTACGTGCAGGACCGGCAGCGTCTGGATGCCCTCGCGCAGGTCCGTGCCCGGGGTCTTGCCCGACTCGTGGGAGTCGGAGGCGATGTCCAGCACGTCGTCGGCCAGCTGGAAGGCGATCCCGATGCGCTCGCCGTACTGCGTCAGTACGTCCACCACCGAGTCCGGCGCCCCCGAGGTCATCGCGCCGAAGCGGCCGGCCACCGCGATCAGCGAGCCGGTCTTCCCGGAGAGGACCTCCAGGTAGTGGTCGATCGGGTCGCGGCCCGCCGCCGGGCCCGCCGTCTCCATGATCTGGCCCGTGACCAGCCGCTCGAACGCCCGTGCCTGGACGCGGACGGCCTCGGGGCCCAGGTCCGCCAGGATGTTCGACGCGCGGGAGAAGAGGAAGTCGCCGGTGAGGACGGCCACCGAGTTGTCCCAGCGGGTGTTCGCCGTGGGCACGCCCCGGCGCATGTCCGCCTCGTCCATCACGTCGTCGTGGTAGAGCGTCGCCAGGTGCGTCAGCTCCACGACCACCGCCGCGGGCACGACACCCGGCGCGTACGGGTCCCCGAACTGCGCCGCCAGCAGCACCAGCAGCGGCCGGAAGCGCTTCCCCCCGGCCCGCAGCAGATGCTGCGCCGCCCCGGTGACGAACGGGACGTCGCTCTTCGCCGCTTCGAGCAGCCCCTCCTCCACGGCCGCCAACCCGGCCTGGACGTCGGCCTCAAGAGCCTCGTCCCGAACGCTGAGCCCGAAGGGTGCGACCACGGTCACGGGGCTCCTCCTGTCTGCGGACGCTCACGCGAAGCGCCTCGGAAGCGGATTGGACTGTCGGTGCGGGACCCGGTGTTGATCTCGCCGCGAAATGTCGACGTGTCACCGGCGAACACCGTGCCCCACCTTCGCAGCGTATCCGGTCACGTAACGATCACAGCGGGCGGCTGCCCCTACCGCGGGCGCGGGAACGTAGTGTGAACAGGCAGCCCACCTGCGACTCCACCACCCACTCCACGACCGACGAGACAACCCGAGGCCCAGGCCATGCCCGAGCGAAGCCCACTCGACCTCCCCGAAGACCACCCCTTCGGCCCGCACAACCTCCCCTACGGCGTCTTCACCACCCCCGCCGACCCGCGCCCGCGCCTCGGCGTCCGCTACGGCGACCACGTCCTGGACGCCTCCGCCGCCGCCCGCGCCACCGGCTCCCCGCACGCCGGGCTGCTCGCCGCGCCCACGCTGAACCCGCTGCTCGCCGCCGGCCGTCCGACCTGGCAGGCGGTACGGGCCGAGGTGCGCGCCTGGCTCACCGCGCCGGAGCACCGCGCGGCCGTCACGCCGCTGCTGGTCCCCCTCGCCGAGGCGACCATGCACCTGCCGTTCGAGGTCGCCGACTACGTCGACTTCTACGCCAGCGAGCACCACGCCTCCAACGTCGGCCGGATCTTCCGCCCGGACGCCCCGGACCCCCTCACCCCGAACTGGAAGCACCTCCCCATCGGCTACCACGGCCGCGCGGGCACGGTCGTCGTCTCCGGTACGGACATCACGCGCCCCAGCGGCCAGCGCAAGACCCCCGCCGACGCCGCCCCCGTCTTCGGGCCCTCCACCCGCCTGGACATCGAGGCCGAGGTGGCCTTCGTCGTCGGCGCCCCCTCCGCGCAGGGCGCGCCGGTCGCGCGCGGGGACTTCCGCGAGCACGTCTTCGGCCTCTGCCTGCTCAACGACTGGTCGGCGCGCGACCTCCAGGCCTGGGAGTACGTGCCCCTGGGCCCCTTCCTCGGCAAGTCCTTCGCCACCTCGGTGAGCGCCTGGGTGACCCCGCTGGAGGCCCTGGAGTCGGCGCGGGTGGCGCCCCCGGCCCGTACGCACCAGCTGCTGCCGTACCTGGACGACACAGCCGACGCGCAGGACGCCCCCGACGGCCTCGACCTGCGCCTGGAGGTGGCGATCAACGGCGAGACCGTCTCGCGCCCGCCCTTCGCCGCGATGTACTGGACGGCCGCCCAGCAGCTCGCGCACCTGACGGTCAACGGCGCCAGCCTGCGCACCGGCGACCTCTACGCCTCGGGCACGGTCTCGGGCCCCGAGCCCGACCAGCTCGGCTGCCTGCTCGAACTGACCGCGGGCAAGGGCCCGTTCCTCGCGGACGGCGACGAGGTGACGATCACCGCCTGGGCCCCCGGCCCGGACGGCACCCGCGTCGGCCTGGGCGAGGTCACGGGCCGCATCGCGCCCGCGATCGGCTGACGGCGACCGCGAGCAGGGAAAAGCACCGCGGCCGACCCCCTCGTACGGGGTCGGCCGCGGTGCTTTCGCGGGGATCAGCGCTGTGCGGGGGATCAGCGGACGAACACCCCCGCGTCCCCGGCCAGGTTGAGGAAGTACTGCGGGGCCAGCCCCAGCACCAGCGTCATCGCCACCCCGATGCCGATCGCCGTCGACGTCAGCGCCGACGGAACGGCCACCGTCGGCCCGTCCGCCTTCGGCTCGCTGAAGAACATCAGCACGATCACCCGGATGTAGAAGAACGCCGCGATCGCCGAGGACAGCACGCCGATCACCACCAGCGGGACCGCGCCGCCCTCCGCCGCCGCCTTGAAGACCGCGAACTTGCCCGTGAAGCCCGAGGTCAGCGGGATGCCCGCGAAGGCCAGCAGGAAGAGCGCGAAGACCGCCGCCACCAGCGGCGAACGCCGGCCCAGGCCCGCCCACTTGGACAGGTGCGTCGCCTCGCCGCCCGCGTCGCGCACCAGCGTGACCACCGCGAAGGCGCCCAGCGTGACGAAGGAGTACGCGCCCAGGTAGAAGAGCACGGACGTCACACCGTCCTCGGTCGCCGCCGTGACACCGGCCAGGATGAAGCCCGCGTGCGCGACGGAGGAGTACGCCAGCATCCGCTTCACGTCCGTCTGCGTCACCGCCAGGATCGCGCCGATCACCATCGTCGCGATGGCCACGCCCCACATCACCGGCCGCCAGTCCCAGCGCAGGCCCGGCAGCACCACGTACAGCAGCCGCAGCAGCGCCCCGAAGGCCGCGACCTTCGTCGCCGCCGCCATGAAGCCCGTCACCGGGGTGGGCGCGCCCTGGTAGACGTCGGGCGTCCACATGTGGAACGGCACCGCGCCGACCTTGAAGAGCAGTCCCACCAGCACCATCGCGGCGCCGATGAGCAGCAGCGCGTCGTTGCCCATGGTGCCCGCGAGCGCCGGGTCCATCGCCTTGCCGGTCCCCTCGACGACCTCGGCGATCCGGGCGTACGACAGGGAGCCCGCGTAGCCGTAGAGCAGGGCGACACCGAAGAGGAGGAAGGCGGAGGAGAAGGCGCCCAGCAGGAAGTACTTCACCGCGGCCTCCTGCGACAGGAGGCGCTTGCGGCGGGCCAGCGCGCACAGCAGGTACAGCGGCAGCGAGAAGACCTCCAGCGCGACGAAGAGCGTCAGCAGGTCGTTCGCCGCCGGGAAGACCAGCATGCCGGCGACGGCGAAGAGCAGCAGCGGGTAGACCTCGGAGGTGGTGAACCCGGCCTTGACGGCGCTTTGTTCGGCCTCGCCGCCCGGCACCGCCGAGCCCTGCGCGGCGAAGGAGTCCACCCGGCGGCCGTGCGCCTGGGGGTCCAGGCGGCGTTCGGCGAAGGTCATCAGGCCGACGACCGCGACCAGCAGGATCGTGCCCTGCAGGAAGAGCGCCGGTCCGTCCACGGCGACGGCGCCCATCGCGGCGATGTCGGCGTTCTTGTTCGCGTAGCCGTCCAGGGCCAGCCAGAGCACCGCGCCGAAGCCGGCCGCCAGGCCCGCGAAGGCCAGCACGGTCTGTACGGCGTAGCGCGCGCGGCGGGGCGCGAACGCCTCCACCACGACGCCCAGGACCGCCGCGCCGATGACGATCAGCGTCGGGGCGAGCTGGACGTACTCGAAGGACGGCGCCTCGATCCGGGTGGCGGGTTCCTGTGCGACCGTCCACAGGCTGTGGACAACGGTGGCGGTCACTTGTGCTCTCCCTTGGCGTCGGCCTGCTCATGCCCGCCGGCCGGCTGGTAGCCGAACCAGCTGCCGTCGGTGGCGGCGGGGTGTTCGGGCGCGGGGTCCTTCTTCTCGACCTCGGTGAGCGAGCGCTCCACCGACGGGTCGACCAGGTCGGTGAGCGGCTTGGGGTAGACGCCCAGCCCGATCAGCAGTGCGATCAGCGGCGCGATCACCAGCACCTCGCCGACCCGCAGGTCGGGCAGCTTCTCCAGGCCGGCCTTGACGGGTCCGGTCATCGTGCGCTGGTAGAGCACCAGTACGTACAGCGCGGCCAGCACGATGCCGGCGGTGGCGATGATCCCGACCGCCGGATAGCGGGCGAAGGTGCCGACCAGCACCAGGAACTCGCTGACGAACGGCGCCAGTCCGGGCAGCGAGAGCGTCGCCAGGCAGGCGACGAGGAACATGCCCGCCAGCACCGGGGCGACCTTCTGCACCCCGCCGTAGTCGGCGATGAGCCGCGAGCCGCGCCGGGCGATGAGGAAGCCGGCGACCAGCATCAGCGCGGCGGTGGCGATGCCGTGGTTGACCATGTAGAGCGCGGAGCCGCTCTGGCCCTGGGAGGTCATCACGAAGATGCCCAGCACGATGAACCCGAAGTGCGAGATCGAGGCGTACGCGACCAGGCGCTTGATGTCGCGCTGCCCGACGGCGAGCAGCGCCCCGTAGATGATGCTGACCAGCGCCAGCGCCAGGACCAGGGGCGTGGCCCACTTGCTGGCCTCGGGGAAGAGGCCCAGGCAGTAGCGGAGCATCGCGAAGGTGCCGACCTTGTCGACCACGGCGGTGATCAGCACGGCGACGGGGGCGGTGGACTCGCCCATCGCGTTGGGCAGCCAGGTGTGCAGCGGCCACAGCGGCGCCTTGATGGCGAAGGCGGCGAAGAAGCCGAGGAACAGCCAGCGCTCGGTGTCGGCGGGGAGCGCCAACTCGCCGTCCGCGCGGGCCTGGAGGATCTCCGGGAGGGAGAAGGTGCCCGCGCCGAGCTGGTCGTGGGTGACGACGAAGACGCCGATCACCGAGGCCAGCATGACCAGTCCGCCGGCCAGGTTGTAGAGCAGGAACTTCACGGCCGCGTACGTGCGTTGCCGGGCGGCCGCCTCCTCGTCGTCCCCCCCGTGGGCCCGGTCGCCGAAGCCGCCGATGAGGAAGTACATCGGGATGAGCATGGCTTCGAAGAAGAGGTAGAAGAGGAAGATGTCGGTGGCCTCGAAGGAGAGGATCACCATCGCCTCGACGGCCAGCATCAGCGCCAGGTAGGGCCGCGAGCGCTCGCCGCCCTCCTCGTTGCCCCGGGTGTCCAGCCAGCCCGCCGCGATCAGGAACGGGATCAGCAGCGCGGTGAGCAGGATCAGCGCCACGCCCACGCCGTCGACGCCCAGTTGGTAGCGGACCCCGAAGTCCGGGATCCAGGCGTGCGACTCGGTGAGCTGGAAGGCCGCGCCGCCGGGCTCGTAGCGTACGGCCACCGCGAGGGCCAGGCCCAGGGTGGCCAGCGAGACCGCGAGGGCGAGGGGTTTGGCAAGCGAGCGCCGCGCCGCGGGCACGGCGGCGGTGGCCAGCGCGCCCAGGGCGGGCAGGGCCGCCGTCGCCGTCAGCAGGGGAAAAGACATCTCAGACCGCCCTCATCAGCAGGGTGGCGGCGATGAGTACGGCCGCGCCGCCGAACATCGAGACCGCGTAGGAGCGGACGAAGCCGTTCTGGACGCGCCGCAGCCGCCCGGAGAGGCCGCCGACCGAGGCGGCGGTGGTGTTCACGACGCCGTCGACCACCTTGTTGTCCACGTAGACCAGACCGCGGGTCAGGTACTCGCCGGGCTTGACCAGGGCGACGTGGTTGAGGTCGTCCTGCAGCAGGTCGCGCCGGGCGGCCCGGGTGAGCAGGCTGCCGCGCGGGGCGACGGCCGGCACCGCGCGCAGTCCGTACATCAGGTAGGCGAGGCCGACGCCCAGGACCATCGAGGTGAGCACCATCGCGGTGATCAGGCCGACGCTCAGCCCGTCCGGCAGGTGGCCGTGCTCGAAGTCGGTGACGGGGCTCAGCCAGCCGGTGAAGCGGTCGCCGAGGTGGAAGAACCAGCCGGCGAAGACCGAGCCGACCGCCAGGACCGCCATCGGGACCACCATGACCATCGGCGACTCGTGCGGGTGGAACGCCTTCTCCCCCTCGCCCGCCTCGGCGTTGAGGGCCTCCCAGCGCTTCTCGCCGAAGAACGTCATCAGCATCATCCGCGTCATGTAGAACGCGGTGATCCCGGCGCCCAGCAGGGTCGCCCCGCCCAGGATCAGCCCCTGGGTGCCGCCCTTGCCGAAGGCGGCCTCGATGATGCCGTCCTTGGAGTAGAAGCCGGAGAGGAACGGGAAGCCGATGATGGCGAGGTAGCCCAGGCCGAAGGTGGCGAAGGTCCACGGCATCGAGCGCCACAGGCCGCCGTACTTGCGCATGTCGACCTCGTCGTTCATGCCGTGCATGACCGAGCCGGCGCCGAGGAAGAGGCCGGCCTTGAAGAAGCCGTGCGTGACCAGGTGCATGATCGCGAAGGCGTAGCCGATCGGGCCCAGGCCCGCGGCCAGCACCATGTAGCCGATCTGCGACATCGTGGAGCCGGCGAGGCCCTTCTTGATGTCGTCCTTGGCGCAACCGACGATCGCACCGAAGATCAGCGTCACCGCGCCGACCACGACGACCGCGAGCTGCGCGTCGGGCGCCCCGTTGAAGATCGCGCCGGAGCGGACGATCAGGTAGACGCCGGCGGTGACCATGGTGGCCGCGTGGATCAGGGCCGAGACCGGGGTCGGGCCCTCCATCGCGTCGCCGAGCCAGGACTGCAGCGGCACCTGCGCGGACTTGCCGCAGGCGGCGAGGAGCAGCATCAGCCCGATCGCGGTGAGCGTCCCCTCGGACGCCTCGCCGGCGGCGCCCAGCACGGGGCCGAAGGCGACGGAGCCGAAGGTGGTGAACATCAGCATGATCGCGACGGCGAGACCCACGTCGCCGACCCGGTTGACGAGGAACGCCTTCTTCGCGGCGGTGGCGGCGCTGGGCTTGTACTGCCAGAAGCCGATCAGCAGGTACGAGGCCAGGCCCACGCCCTCCCAACCCACGTACAGCAGCACGTAGTTGTCCGCGATGACGAGCAGCAGCATCGCGGCGAGGAAGAGGTTGAGGTAGCCGAAGAAGCGGCGCTTGCCCGGGTCGTGCTCCATGTACCCCATCGAGTACAGGTGGATCAGCGAGCCGACGCCGGTGATCAGCAGCACGAAGGTGATCGACAGCTGGTCCAGCTGGAAGCCGACGTCGGCCTGGAAGCCGCCGACCTCGATCCAGGTGAAGAGGGTGCTGTGCAGGCCGCGGTGCTCGGCGCCGCGGCCGAGCATGTCGACGAAGAGGGACAGGCCGATGCCGAAGGAGGCGAAGGCCAGCGCGGTGCCCAGGGCCGGGCCGATCCGGTTCAGCGCGCGGCCGCCGCAGAGCAGCAGGGCGGCGCCGGCCAGCGGCACGCCGACGAGCAATCCGATGAGTGACTCCACTGGTTCGTACCCCTTACAGCTTCATCAGGCTGGCGTCGTCGACCGAGGCCGAGTGGCGGGAGCGGTAGAGCGCGACGATGATCGCGAGGCCGACCACGACCTCGGCGGCGGCCACGACCATCGTGAAGAAGGCGAGGACCTGGCCGTCGAGGTTGCCGTGCATCCGGGAGAAGGTGACCAGCGTCAGGTTGCAGGCGTTGAGCATCAGCTCCACGCACATGAAGACGATGATCGCGTTGCGCCGGATCAGCACCCCGGAGGCGCCGATGGTGAACAGCAGGGCGGCGAGATAGAGGTAGTTGACGGGATTCACTTGGCCCCGGCCTCCTTCCGTGAGTCACGCCCGGCACTGTCGGCGCCGTCAGCGCTGTCCGTACGGTCGGCGCGGGCCTGCGGTACGACCACCGCCGGGTCCTCCTTGCCCTGGTAGTCCGCCGTGCGGCGCTCGATCGCCGCCAGGTCGTCCAGCGCCTGCTTGGACACGTCGCGGACCTGGCCGCGGGCGCGCAGCGTCGGGTTGACCGTCAGCTCGGAGAGGCTGCCGTCGGGCAGCAGGCCGGCGATGTCGACCCCGTTGTGGCGGGCGTAGACGCCGGGCGCGGGCAGCGGGGCGACCTGGGTGCCGTCCTTGATGCGGGCCGCGGCCTGCTCGCGCTGGCTGAGCGGCTGCTCGGTGCGCTCGCGGTGGGTGAGGACCATGCCGGCGACGGCGGCGGTGATCAGCAGGGCGCCGGTCAGCTCGAAGGCGAAGACGTACTTGGTGAAGACCAGCTCGGCCAACCCCTGGACGTTCCCTGCCGAGTTGACGGCCCCCAGGCCGTTGAACTCCTTGATGGAGGCGTTGCCGAGGCCGGCCATCAGCAGCACGCCGAAGCCGAGGCCGCAGACCACGGCCAGCACCCGCTGGCCCTTGATGGTCTCCTTCAGGGAGTCCGCGGCGGTGATGCCGACGAGCATCAGCACGAAGAGGAAGAGCATCATGACCGCGCCGGTGTAGACGACGATCTGCACGACACCCAGGAAGTAGGCGCCGTTGGCGAGGTAGAAGACGGCCAGGATCACCATCGTCCCGGCGAGGCAGAGCGCGGAGTGCACCGAGCGCTTCATCAGCACCGTGCCCAGCGCGCCCGCCACGGCGAAGACCGCCAGCACCCAGAACTGGGCGGCCTCCCCCGAGGAGGTCTGGTAGGCGGCGAGGGTGCTCGTCATGCCTGTCATGACGAGCACCCCCCCACCGGCTGCTCGCCCTTGGACACCGCCGCCTGCTGCTCCGTGCCCGGAGCGGCCTCGGCGACCAGGCCCGCGTAGTAGTCCTTCTCCGTCATCCCGGGGAAGATCGCGTGCGGGGAGTCGACCATGCCCTCGGTCAGACCCACGAGCAGCTCCTCCTTGGTGTAGATGAGCGATTCGCGGGAGGAGTCGGCCAGTTCGTACTCGTTGGTCATGGTCAGCGCCCGGGTCGGGCACGCCTCGACGCACAGCCCGCACAGGATGCAGCGCAGGTAGTTGATCTGGTAGACGCGGCCGTAGCGCTCGCCCGGCGAGTAGCGCTCCTCCTCGGTGTTGTCCGCGCCCTCCACGTAGATCGCGTCGGCCGGGCAGGCCCAGGCGCACAGCTCGCAGCCGATGCACTTCTCCAGCCCGTCCGGGTGCCGGTTGAGCTGGTGGCGGCCGTGGAAGCGGGGCGCGGTGGGCTTCTTGTACTCCGGGTACTGCTCCGTCAGCCGCTTCTTGAACATGGCCTTGAAGGTCACGCCGAAGCCGGCGACGGGGTTGAGCCGCTTGGGCTTGCCGCCCGGGGTTCGCGCGTCAGACACCGTCCGCCTCCTTGCCTTCCGATTCGGGGCCGCCCGTGGCGACGAGTTCACGCGGGTGGCGCGCGGGCCTGCGCGGCACGGGGGGCAGGTGCTGGCCGGGCAGCGGGGGTACGGGGAAGCCGCCGGCCATCGGGTCGAAGTCCTTCTTCTCCGCCGCCTCGCGGGCCTGCGCCTCCTGCTCCCCGCGCTGGCGGAAGGCGTCGAAGGCGAAGGAGGCCACCAGGAGCACCCCGACGACCCCGCCGACGTACAGCACGATCTGCTGGATGTCGTAGTCCTCGTTACGCAGTGCGCGGACCGTGGCGACCAGCATCAGCCAGACCAGCGAGACCGGGATGAGGACCTTCCAGCCCAGCTTCATGAACTGGTCGTAGCGCACCCGGGGCAGCGCGGCGCGGATCCAGACGAAGCAGAAGATCAGCCCGCAGAGCTTGGCGGTGAACCAGAGCATCGGCCACCAGCCGTGGTTGGCGCCCTCCCACACGGTGCTGACCGGGGCGGGCGCGCGCCAGCCGCCGAGGAAGAGCGTCACCGCGATGGCCGAGACGGTCACCAGGTGGACGTACTCGGAGAGCATGAAGAGCGCGAACTTGATCGAGGAGTACTCGGTGTTGAAGCCGCCGACCAGGTCGCCCTCGGACTCCGGCATGTCGAAGGGCGCGCGGTGCGCCTCGCCGACCATGGCCACCAGGTAGATCACGAAGGAGACCGGCAGCAGCACGGCGAACCACCGCTCCTCCTGCGCGGCGACGATCGTGGAGGTGGACATCGAGCCCGCGTACATGAACACGGCCGCGAAGGACAGGCCCATCGCGACCTCGTAGGAGATCACCTGCGCCGTGGCGCGCACCCCGCCCAGCAGCGGGTACGTCGAGCCCGAGGCCCAGCCCGCGAGCACCACGCCGTAGGCGGCGACGGAGGCGGTGGCCAGGACGAAGAGCATCGCCACGGGGAGGTCGGTGAGCTGCATGGTGGTGCGCTCGCCGAAGATCGAGATCTCGTTGCCGGGGGGCCCGAAGGGGATCACCGCGATGGCCATGAAGGCGGGCACCGCGCCGATGATCGGCGCGAGGACGTAGACCGCCTTCGAGGCGTTGGTGACGTTGATGTCCTCCTTCAGCATCAGCTTCACGCCGTCCGCGAGGGACTGCAGCAGCCCCCAGGGGCCGTGGCGGTTGGGGCCGATGCGCAGCTGCATCCAGCCGACGATCTTGCGCTCGAAGACGATCGAGACGAGGACGATCCCCATCAGGAAGGCGAAGCAGAAGACCGCCTTGAGCAGGACCAGCCACCAGCTGTCCTGGCCGAAGAGGGTCAGGTCCTCCGTGGCTGCGAGCCGGGTGAGTCCGGTCACTTGGTCACCTCCGTCTGGGCTGCGGTGGCGGCGCGGACGTCGACGACCTCACCGCTGCGGGCGCCCGTCGCGGCGGCCGTCCCGGGGGTGGTGGACTGCAGCGGCAGCCAGACCACCCGGTCGGGCATCTCCGCCGTCACCCGCAGCGGCAGCGTCACCGAGCCGAGCGGGCCGGTGACCGCGAGGGCGTCGCCGTTCTTGACGCCGGTCTCCTGCGCGGTGGCCGGGGAGAGGCGGACGACGGCGGCGTGGCGGGTGCCGGCCAGCGCCTCGTCGCCCTGCTGCAGGCGCCCGTTGTCCAGCAGCAGGCGGTGCCCGGCGAGCACCGCCTGCCCGGCCCGCGGGTCGGGCAGCGGGCGGGCCACCTCGGTCGGCGTGGCGGGCCGCGGCCCGCTCCAGACGCCGAGGCGGTCCAACTCCGTGCGCGCGGTACGTACATCAGGCAAACCCAGGTGTACGTCCATAGCGTCGGCCAGCATCGTCAGTACCCGATGGTCGGCGGGCGAGAGGCTGCGGGTCATCTGGTCCGGCTTGAGCGCGGCCTCGAACATCCGCGCGCGGCCCTCCCAGTTGAGGAAGGTGCCGGCCTTCTCGGCGACCGCCGCGACCGGCAGCACGACGTCCGCGAACTCCGTGACCTCACTGGGCCGTTGCTCCAGGCTGACCAGGAAGCCGACGTTCTCCAGCGCCTCGCGGGCCAGGCCCGGCTCGGGCAGGTCCGCGACCTCGACGCCGGCCACGAGCAGCGCGCCCAGCTCCCCGGCCGCCGCGGCGGCGAGGATCTGCCCGCTGTCGCGGCCGTGCCCGGCGGGCAGCGCCGCCAGGCCCCAGGCCGCCGCCGTCTGGCTGCGGGCCTGCGGATCGGTGGCCGGCCGCCCGTAGGGCAGCAGCCCGGGCAGCGCCCCGGCCTCGATCGCCGCCCGCTCCCCCGCCCGGCGCGGGATCCACGCCAGGGCGGCGCCGGTGGCGTCCGCCAGCCGGGCGGCGGCGCTGAGCCCGCCGGGCACGGCCGCCAGCCGCTCCCCGACCAGGATCACCGCGCCGGGCTCGCGCAGTGCGGTCGCGGCGCGCGAACCGTCCTCGCCCAGCTCCTCGTTGGCGATCAGCGCGTCCAGCCACAAAGGCTCGGTGCCGGGCCCGGCGGGCAGCAGCGTGCCGCCGGCCTTCGCCAGTCCCGGGGTGGTGTGCGTGGCCAGGCTGAAGGTGCGCTGGCCGTGCTTGCGCCACGCCTTGCGCAGCCGCAGGAAGACGCCGGGCGCCTCCTCCTCGGACTCGAAACCGGCCAGCAGCACCGCGGGCGCCTGCTCCAGCGCGCCGTGGCTCAGCCCCTCGCCGTCCAGGTCGAGACCGCGTCCGGCGACCCGGGCGGCCAGGAACTCCGCCTCCTCCGCGGAGTGGGCGCGGGCCCGGAAGTCGATGTCGTTGGTGTCGAGTGCGACGCGGGCGAACTTGGCGTAGGCGTAGGCGTCCTCGACCGTCAGCCGGCCGCCGGTGAGCACTCCGCTGCGGCCGCGCGCACCGGCCAGTCCGCGCGCGGCGGCGTCGAGGGCCTCGGGCCAACTGGCGCTCTGCAGCACACCGTTGCCGTCCCGTACGAGCGGAGTGGTGAGCCGGTCGGGCAGCTGCGCGTAGCGGAAGCCGAAGCGGCCCTTGTCGCAGACCCACTCCTCGTTGACCGCCGGGTCGTCCGCCGCCAGGCGCCGCATGACCTTGCCGCGCCGGTGGTCGGTGCGCAGCGCGCAGCCGCCCGCGCAGTGCTCGCACACGCTCGGCGAGGAGACCAGGTCGAAGGGGCGCGAGCGGAAGCGGTACGCCTTGGAGGTGAGCGCGCCGACCGGGCAGATCTGGATGGTGTTGCCGGAGAAGTACGACTCGAAGGGGTCGCCCTCCCCCGTGCCCACCTGCTGCAGCGCCCCGCGCTCCAGCAGCTCGATCATCGGGTCGCCGGCGATCTGGTTGGAGAAGCGGGTGCAGCGCGCGCACAGCACGCAGCGCTCGCGGTCGAGCAGCACCTGCGTGCTGATCGCGACCGGCTTCTCGAAGGTGCGCTTGCGGCCCTCGAAGCGGCTGTCGGACTGGCCGTGGGACATGGCCTGGTTCTGCAGGGGGCATTCGCCGCCCTTGTCGCAGACCGGGCAGTCCAGCGGATGGTTGATCAGCAGCAGTTCCATCACGCCGCGCTGGGCCTTCTCGGCCACGGGGCTCGACAGCTGCGTCTTGACCACCATGCCGTCGGTGCAGGTGATGGTGCACGAGGCCATCGGCTTGCGCTGGCCCTCGACCTCGACGATGCACTGCCGACAGGCGCCGGCCGGGTCCAGGGCGGGATGGTCGCAGAAGCGCGGGATCTCGATGCCCAGTTGCTCCGCGGCGCGGATCACCAGGGTGCCCTTGGGGACGCTGATCTCGACTCCGTCGACGGTCAGCGTCACGTGGTCGGGCGGCAGTGCCTCCCCGGAGGAGGCCGGCCCGGATGGGGCTGTGACGGTCATGCGGTCGCCTCCGAATCGGCCCACAGGGTGGACTTGGCAGGGTCGAAGGGGCAGCCCTTCTCGGTGATGTGCCGCTCGTACTCCGCGCGGAAGTACTTCAGCGAGGAGTAGATCGGCGCCGCGGCGCCGTCGCCCAGCGCGCAGAAGGACTTGCCGTTGATGTTGTCGGCGATGTCGGCGATCTTGTCGAGGTCGCCCATCGACGCCGTGCCCGCCTCGATGTCGCGCATCAACTGCACCAGCCAGTACGTGCCTTCCCGGCACGGCGTGCACTTGCCGCAGGACTCGTGGGCGTAGAACTCCGTCCAGCGGGTCACCGCGCGCACCACGCAGGTGGTCTCGTCGAAGCACTGCAGCGCCTTGGTGCCGAGCATCGACCCGGCCGCCCCCACGCCCTCGTAGTCCAGGGGTACGTCGAGGTGCTCCTCGGTGAACATCGGCGTGGAGGAGCCGCCCGGCGTCCAGAACTTCAGCCGGTGGCCCGGCCGCATCCCGCCGCCCAGGTCCAGGAGTTGGCGCAGGGTGATGCCCAGCGGCGCCTCGTACTGGCCGGGGCGGGCGACGTGCCCGCTGAGCGAGTAGAGGGTGAAGCCCGCGGACTTCTCCGTGCCCATCGACTTGAACCAGTCCTTGCCCCGCTGCATGATCACGGGCACCGAGGCGATGGACTCGACGTTGTTGACCACGGTCGGACAGGCGTAGAGGCCCTCGACGGCGGGGAACGGCGGACGCAGCCTGGGCTGCCCGCGCCGGCCCTCCAGCGAGTCCAGCAGCGCCGTCTCCTCACCGCAGATGTACGCGCCCGCGCCCGCGTGCACCGTCAGCTCCACGTCGACGCCCGAGCCCAGGATGTCGCTCCCCAGGTAGCCCGCCCGGTACGCCTCGCGCACCGCCTCGTGCAGCCGGCGCAGCACCGGCACGACCTCGCCGCGCAGGTAGATGAAGGCGTGCTGGGAGCGGATCGCGTGGCAGGCGATGACGATGCCCTCGATGAGGGAGTGCGGGTTGGCGTAGAGCAGCGGGATGTCCTTGCAGGTGCCCGGCTCCGACTCGTCGGCGTTGACGACGAGGTAGTGCGGCTTGCCGTCGCCCTGCGGGATGAACTGCCACTTCATGCCGGTGGGGAAGCCCGCGCCGCCCCGGCCGCGCAGACCGGAGTCCTTCACGTACGCGATGACGTCGTCGGGCTGCATGGCGAGGGCCTTGCGCAGCCCCAGGTAGCCCTCGTGGCGCAGGTACGTGGCCAGCTTCCACGGCTCCGGCTCGTCCCAGAAGGCCGAGAGCACGGGCGAGAGCAGCTTGTCCGCCCCGCCGTCGGCGGCGCCCGGAGCGCCGGAGCGGGCGGTGCCGCCCTCCTCGGTAGCCACCGACATCACTCCTCCTCCTCGGTGCGGGACGCGGTACGGGACGCGGTGCGCGGCGCGACGACCTCGGCCGGACGGGCGCCCTTGTCGGCCCCCCGGGCCGGCCCCTTGACCAGCCGCAGCCCCGCCAGCGAGGCCGGGCCCGCGCCGCCGCCCTCGGCGACCGCGCCCTCGCGCTGGTCGGGGAAGCCGGCCAGGATGCGCGAGGTCTCCTTGAAGCCGCACAGCCGCGCGCCTCGGGTGGGGCGGACCTCGGCGCCGGCGCGCAGGTCGTCGACCAGGCGCTTGGCGGAGGCGATGTCCTGGTTGTCGAAGAACTCCCAGTTGACCATCACCACGGGGGCGAAGTCGCAGGCCGCGTTGCACTCGATGTGCTCCAGCGAGACCTGGCCGTCCTCGGTGGTGTCGCCCTCGCCGTGGCCGCCGACGCCCAGGTGGTCCTTCAGCGCCGCGTAGATGGCGTCGCCGCCCATCACCGCGCACAGCGTGTTCGTACAGACACCGACCTGGTACTTCCCGCCCGGCCGGCGGCGGTACATCGAGTAGAAGGTGGCGACCGCCGTGACCTCGGCGGTGGTCAGCTCCAGCGTCTCGGCGCAGAAGCCGACGCCGGTGCGCGAGACGTACCCCTCCTGCGCCTGCACCAGGTGCAGCAGCGGCAGCAGCGCCGAGCGGCTGTCGGGGTAGCGGGCGACGATCTCGGCCGCGTCGGCCGCCAGCCGGGCGCGGACCTCGGCCGGGTAGTCGGGGGCGGGGAGCTGCGGCATGCCCAGGGCGACTTCGGTGCTCACCGGTCGACGCCTCCCATCACGGGGTCGATGGACGCCACCGCGACGATCACGTCGGCGACCTGGCCGCCCTCGCACATCGCCGCCATGGCCTGCAGGTTGGTGAAGGACGGGTCGCGGAAGTGGACCCGGTAGGGGCGGGTGCCGCCGTCGCTGACGGCGTGCACGCCGAGTTCGCCCTTGGGCGACTCGACCGCCGCGTACGCCTGGCCGGGCGGGACCCGGAAGCCCTCGGTGACCAGCTTGAAGTGGTGGATCAGGGCCTCCATGGAGGTGCCCATGATGTTCTTGATGTGGTCCAGGGAGTTGCCCAGGCCGTCGGGCCCCAGGGCGAGCTGCGCGGGCCAGGCGATCTTCTTGTCGCCGACCATCACCGGGCCGGGCGCGAGCCGGTCGAGGACCTGCTCGACGATCCGCAGCGACTGGTGCATCTCCTCCAGGCGGATCAGGTAACGCCCGTAGGAGTCGCAGGTGTCGGTGGTCGGGACGTCGAACTCGTAGGTCTCGTAGCCGCAGTACGGGTCCGACTTGCGCAGGTCGTGCGGGAGGCCGGCGGAGCGCAGGATGGGGCCCGTGGCGCCGGTGGCGAGGCAGCCGGCCAGGTCGAGGTGGCCGACGTCCTGCATGCGGGCCTTGAACACCGGGTTCCCGGTGGCGAGTTGGTCGTACTCCTTCAGGTTCCTGCGGAGCTTCCTGACCGTCTCGCGGACCGCGTCCACCGCGCCGGGCGGCAGGTCCTGGGCGAGGCCGCCGGGGCGGATGTAGGCGTGGTTCATCCGCAGGCCGGTGATCAGCTCGTAGAGGTCGAGGATCATCTCGCGGTCGCGGAAGCCGTAGATCATGACCGTCGTCGCGCCCAGCTCCATGCCGCCGGTGGCGATGCACACCAGGTGCGAGGAGAGCCGGTTGAGCTCCATCAGCAGGACGCGGATGAGCGTGGCGCGGTCGGGGATGTCGTCGGTGATGCCCAGGAGCTTCTCGACCGCCAGGCAGTACCCGGTCTCGTTGAAGAACGAGGTCAGGTAGTCCATGCGCGTGACGAAGGTGGTGCCCTGGGTCCAGGTGCGGTACTCCAGGTTCTTCTCGATCCCGGTGTGCAGGTAGCCGATGCCGCAGCGGGCCTCGGTCACCGTCTCGCCGTCGATCTCCAGGATGAGCCGCAGCACGCCGTGCGTGGAGGGGTGCTGGGGGCCCATGTTGACGACGATGCGCTCGTCGTCGGCGCGGCGGGCGGACGCGGCCTGGACGACCTCGTCCCAGTCGCCGCCGGTGACGGTGTAGACCTTGCCCTCGGTGGTGTCGCGGTGGGGGGCGTGCCCGTGTGCCCGCTCTGTCTGTTCAGCGCTCATCAGGAGTAAGACCTCCGCTGGTCGGGGGCCGGAATCTGGGCGCCCTTGTACTCGACGGGGATGCCGCCGAGCGGGTAGTCCTTGCGCTGGGGGTGGCCCTGCCAGTCGTCCGGCATCATGATCCGCGTCAGCGCCGGGTGGCCTTCGAAGACGATGCCGAAGAAGTCGTACGTCTCGCGCTCGTGCCAGTCGTTGGTCGGGTAGACGGCGACCAGGGAGGGGATGCGCGGGTCGTCGTCCGGGGCGCTGACCTCCAGCCGGATCAGCCGGTTGTGGGTGAGCGAGCGCAGGTGGTAGACGGCGTGCAGCTCGCGGCCCTTGTCCCCGGGGAAGTGCACGCCGCTCACGCCCGTACACAGCTCGAAGCGCAGGGCCGGGTCGTCGCGCAGGGTGCGGGCGACCTGCGGCAGGTGCTCGCGGTCGATGTGGAAGGTCAGCTCGCCGCGGTCGACGACGGTCTTCTCGATGGCGTTCTCCGGGACGAGGCCCTGCTCGTCGAGGGCGCCCTCCAGCTCGTCGGCGACCTCGTCGAAGACTCCGTAGCCCGAGCCGTCCTCGCCGGCGGGGCCGTACGGCCGCTGGGAGGCCCCCGGCAGCCGCACCGAGCGGACCAGGCCGCCGTAACCGGAGGTGTCCCCACCGTTGTTGGCGCCGAACATGCCGCGCTGGACGCGGATCTCCTCGCCGGCGCCGCCGCGCTGGCCGGGGAGGTTCTGCGCGCTCAGCTCCTTCTCCGGGTCGACCCCGTTGCCCTGTGCCCCGCTCACCGCAGCAGCCCCTTCAACTCGATGGTCGGCCGGGCCGCCAGCGCGGCGGCCTCCGCCTCGCGGGCGGCCTCCTCGCGGTTCACGCCGAGCTTGGAGTGCTGGATCTTCTCGTGGAGCTTGAGGATCGCGTCCAGCAGCATCTCGGGGCGCGGCGGGCAGCCGGGCAGGTAGATGTCGACCGGGATGACGTGGTCGACGCCCTGCACGATGGCGTAGTTGTTGAACATGCCGCCCGAGGAGGCGCAAACCCCCATGGAGATGACCCACTTGGGGTTGGGCATCTGGTCGTAGACCTGCCGCACCACGGGCGCCATCTTCTGGCTGACGCGCCCGGCGACGATCATCAGGTCGGCCTGGCGGGGCGAGCCGCGGAAGACCTCCATGCCGAAGCGGGCGAGGTCGTAGCGGCCGGCGCCGGTGGTCATCATCTCGATGGCGCAGCAGGCCAGTCCGAACGTCGCCGGGAAGACGGACGCCTTGCGCACCCAGCCCGCGGCCTGCTCGACGGTGGTGAGCAGAAAGCCGCTGGGCAGCTTCTCTTCGATACCCATCAGATATCCCTAGCCCTCGTCTTGCGGGTCAGTCCCATTCCAGGCCCCCACGGCGCCAGACATAGGCGTAGGCGACGAAGACCGTCAGCACGAAGAGACCCATCTCCACGAGCCCGAACATCCCCAGGGCGTCGAAGGAGACGGCCCAGGGGTAGAGGAAGACGATCTCGATGTCGAAGACGATGAAGAGCATCGCCGTGAGGTAGTACTTGATCGGGAACCGGCCGCCGCCGACCGGCTGCGGAGTGGGCTCGATGCCGCACTCGTAGGCGTCGAGCTTGGCCCGGTTGTACTGCTTGGGCCCGATGATCGCGGCCATGATCACGGAGAAGACCGCGAACCCGGCCGCGATGCCCCCCAGCACGAGGATCGGTGTGTAGGCGTTCACAACGGGTGCCTCGCTCCTCTCAGTCTTCGATGACTGCTGTCGGCCTTCGGCACGAGCCCCGCCCGCCTCGTGCGGTCCGTCGCCGTGACCGCGAAGATCGTGCTCATGTGAGGCAGTTCACAAGCCCGCGTGGGACGCATCCTATGCCCCTGTACTTGTGATCTGCGACACGGGGGGCGCCAACTAGTTTGTGATCTTTACCACCTGGCGGATGGTCATCTTTGCTGTCAGGACGGTAGATCTTGCGGCAAGCGGCGCGATGATCACCTTCGGTGACATTCAAGGGTGTTGAGGCAGGTCAGAGGGGTGGCTTAAGGCGGACGCCACTATCAAGTGACTTCCACTTTGCGCAAATTAGCGCTGGACGCGCCGAAGTGTTAGCGCGCCGTGGGGGGTTGGGCAGCATTAAGGAACAAACAAGGCTTTTCCTCCCTTACGTCCCCGACGCCACCTGAGCCTCCACCCCAGCACTCGCGGCTACCCGACCGCATGTCGGACATGCACGATACGTACCGTGACCTCGACCACACCGGAAAGGGCGTCAATTCGCGGCAGCGCCCACCGGCTTGAGTCCCCCGGACGGAGTGCTAGCCGGCCCCCCGCAACGCCCCCGTCCGGTAAATCCCGTGCCCAGCCCCGTGATCGGCCGGCCGCCCCGCCTCCGCGCCGGAGCGCGAAGGACGGTCGATACGTCCGATTGGTTCCGCGAAGGAACCGAACGTGAGGCATTCCACCTTGGTTGAAAGTGCACCTTTGGCCCTGATAGCAACGGTGGCTATGTCCTCCAAGACACTGAAAACCCATATACCCAGCCACCGGAAGCCCCGCCGCGGCCCGGCCCCGCTCCGGGCCCTGCGCACCGGGGTCGCCGGTGGCGCCCTCGTGACCCTGGTGGCCGCGGCCGCCCCCGCCTCCGCGGCGGAGACGGCGTCCGAGACCACCGCGGAGTTCCCCGCCCTCGACGCCACCACCGAACTCCCCGCACTCACGCAGACCGTGCGCGAGGGCGTCGAGGCGATGCAGCAGACCGCGTTCCTGACCGCCGTGGGCTCCGAGGCGCAGGACGCCCGGGAGTCGGCGCTCAAGGCGGCGCTCAAGGCCCGCAAGGCCGAGGAGGCCCGCAAGGCGGAGAAGGCCCGCGAGGCGGCCGCCGAGCGCGCCGAGGCGGCAGCGGCCTCGCGCTCGACGGCCCGCGCGAACCTCGGCGCCCCGGCGGCCACCGCCACCGTGACCGCCGCCCCCGCCACCGCCTCCGGCAGCGTCGGCACCCTGCTCGGCTTCCTGCAGGCGCAGGTCGGCAAGGCGTACGTGCTGGGCGCCACAGGCCCCTCCGCGTACGACTGCTCGGGCCTGACCCAGACGGCGTTCCGCCAGATCGGCATCTCGCTGCCGCGCACGGCGGCGGCCCAGTCCACGGCCGGCACCCAGATCCCCGTCTCCGAGGCCCGCCCCGGCGACCTGCTCTTCTGGGGCGGCGTCGGCTCGGCGTACCACGTGGCGGTCTACCTCGGCGGCGGCAAGTACCTGGACGCGGCGAACCCTTCGAAGGGCGTCGTGATCCAGGAGATGTCGTACTACATGCCGAGCTCAGCGGTCCGGGTCCTCTAAAACCCTCCCCCGGACACCTCAGACTGCGGGCCCCGTGCCGTCGTACGACGGCACGGGGCCCGAGGTCGTTCCACGCCGCCTCCTTGGGAACCGAGCCCCATCTTCCTACTGCCGGTAGGATTGGAGCCATGAGTGGTAGCAAGAAATACTCGATCAGCCTGCCCGAGGAGCTCGCCACGGCCGTCCGGTCCCAGGTGGGTTCAGGCGGTTTCTCCGCCTATGTCGCCGAAGCACTGGAGCAGAAGATCGCCATGGACCGACTCCGGCAGATCGTCACCGACTTCGAGACGGACAACGACGAGCTCACCCGCGAGGAGATCGAGGCGGCTCGCGCACTGCTGCGCCATGACCACCGGCAGACCGGCGAGGCCGCCGCCTGATGCCCGGCACCCTGCTGCTCGACAGCGAGGGTCTGTCGAAGCTCTACCGCAAGGACCGGACTGTCGTGGCCCTCCTCCAGGCAGCGGCGGAGGAGGGCGTTCGGGTGGCCACCAGCGCCATGACCGCCCTTGAGGCCGACTACGAACAGATCCACCCCGCCCGCATCACATGGGTGCTCTCCCGCGTGGACGTCCACGACGTCACCAGGAAGGTCGCTGACGAGGCCGCCGTGCTGCTGCGGTCCCACGGTCTCCACGGCCACAAGCACGCCACCGACGCCGCTTTCGCGGCCCTCGCCCGCAACGCACCCCGGCCGGCGACAGTCCTCACGTCCGACCCGGAGGACCTCACCCTCCTCTGCGGGCCTGGGGTTGAGGTCGTCAAGGTCTGATGGGGCGGGGCATTCGCCTTGCGCAGGGGGCGCGGGTGCGTTCGGCGCTTTTCGAGTACGCAACGACGCGACCGCACCCTTCCCCAAGCTCTCCGAGCAGGGGATACCCCACCCCCAAGCTCTCCGAGCAGGGGATACCCCACCCCCAAGCTCTCCGAGCAGGGGACACCCCATGACCGGAGTAAGGGCCCCGGATCGAGAACGCACCCCGAGCGCACCAGGAAGCCGGCCGCCGGAGTGAGGGGCCCGGAGCGACGACTCCGAAAAGACGTACCGCAACGCAGGCCCCCGACAGAGCAGCAAATCGACCGATGGCAAGTCAATCCCTATGGCTTTTCGGAGTTGTCGCGGAGAGGCCCCGCCCCCACAACGCAAAGCGGCCCCCTGCCGTCCCCCGCAGTTCCCCCGTCCTCGCCCCCACCACAGCAACCGCCGCAAGGCACAGCAGCCCCCCGCTGAGCAGAGCCACCCTTCCCGAGCTGACATCCGCAACCAGACCACCACGCAGATTGCCGAGGTCGGGCCCCGCCTGCCCCACGATCTGCTCAGCAGCGCCGACCCGCCCCAGAAGCTCGGGCGGAGTGTGCGCCTGGATCACAGTGCCCCGCGAGACCACCGAGACGGTGTCGGCCGCCCCGGCCACGACCAGGCAGGCCAACGGCGCCCACCGCCCCGACGACAGTGCGAACAGCGTCAACGCGGCCCCCCAGGTCGCGGAGCCGCCCAGCATGACGAGCCCGGGACACGCGAGCCGGGTGAAGGAACCGGAAAGAAGAGAGGCCGCCACCCCGCCGACGGCGACAGCGGTGAGGAACAGCCCCAGAGTCCGCGGATCCCCGCCGAAGCGCTCCTCGTTGACCAGCGGGAAGAGACTGACCGGCATCGACAGCACGGTGGCAGCCAGATCGGTGAGCAGCGCCCCCCGGATGACAGGGGTACGCGCCATGAACGCCAACCCGTCCCGCACGCCGCGAAGTCCGGGCCGTACCGACTCCCCTCCCCCCTCCATCCGGGGCAGACCGAACGCGCCGTAGAGCGCGGCCGTGAAGGTCACCGCATCGACCAGATAGCAGCCCCCCACTCCCAGCAACCCCACGACCAGGCCACCGAGCGCCGGTCCCGCCAGCATCGCCCCCTGGAACGAGGCACGCTGCAACGCCAGCCCCGCGGCCAGCTGTTGCGGCGGCAGCAACCGGGGGACGAAGGTACGCGAGGCCGGCCCGCCCCCCGCGACGAAGCAGGACTGGATAGCGACCAGCCCCAGCACGCCGCCGACAGGCACGTTCCCGAGGAAGCCCTGGAGCGCGAGAAGGAAGGAGCACACCGCCTGCCCGCCGGTCATGGCCAGGTAGAACCTCCGCCGGTCCACCCGGTCGACCAGCGCCCCGGCGAAGAGCCCGAGCGCAACGACCGGAACCGCCTGCGCCAGCCCGACGGCCCCCGTCCACAGGGTGCTCTCCGTCATGCGCCAGACCTGGAACATAACGGCGACGAGCGTCATCTGACTGCCGAGCCCGGAAAGGGCCTGCCCGATCCACAGCCGCCGGAACGGGGGTGACGACCGCAGCGGGCTGACGTCGATCAGCGAACGCCTCAGCCCCATTCGGGATCCTCGGCGAGTTTCGCGGCGATCCGGTCGTGGAAGCTGCGCCGGTCGAGGGCCTGCTCGATGTCGGCGACGACCTGCGAGAGCGGATAGGGGATCTCGGCCTCAAGCTCGGCAAGGGCCGCCTCGGTGGCCCGCCACTCTGCCGCCAACTGCCCGACGACACCACGCGCTTTGCCGGTGAGCGTCACCTTCCTGGTACGCGCGTCCTCCCCCGCGACGGTCTCCACCCAGCCCCCGGCCCGCATGGCGGCGACCTTCTGACTGACGGCGGAGTGCGTGAGCTGCACGGACTCGGCCAACTCCTTGATGGTCATGGGCCCATGGGCGTGCAACCGCAGCAACTCCATGACGGAACTCGGCTTGAGCCCCTCAATCCGCCGCGCGGCGTAGACACGCGCGATCTCGGCGTCAAGGGCCGCCTGAAGCAGCCGCAGTGGCCGCCAGAGACTCTGCTGCGAGGGGTCGGAAACCTGAGGGTCAACCATGAACACACTGTAACAGCACTTATATAAGCACTGTTAGTTCATGGAGGATCCCCCAAGCGCACCCGTACCCGCCCGCCCAAGGGAGGGGCCCGGAGCGACGACTCCGAAAAGACGCACCGCAACGCAGGCCCCCGGCAGAGCAGCAAATCGACCGATGGCCAGTGAATCCCTATGGCTTTTCGGAGTTGTCGCGGAGAGGCCCCGCCCCCACAACGCAAACGCCGAACGCACGGCTCACGCGTTCGGCGCGACCTTCGTCAGGCCGTTGATGATGCGGTCCATCGAGTCCCCGCCGTGCGGGTCCGTCAGGTTCGCCAGCAGCTTCAGCGTGAAGCGCATCAGCACCGGATGCGACAGGCCCCGCTGCGCCGCCACCTTCATCACCTTCGGGTTGCCGATCAGCTTCACGAAGGCACGCCCCAGCGTGTAGTAACCGCCGTAGGTCTGCTGCAGCACCCGCGGATAGCGCTCCAGCGCCAACTCCCGCTGCGCCCCCGCGGCGCGCCCGTGCGCCTGGACGATGACGTCCGCCGCGAGCTGCCCCGACTCCATCGCGTACGCGATGCCCTCCCCGTTGAAGGGGTTGACCATGCCGCCCGCGTCCCCGACCAGCAGCAGCCCGCGCGTGTAGTGCGGCTTGCGGTTGAAGGCCATGGGCAGCGCCGCGCCCCGGATCGGCCCCGTCATGTTCTCCGGGGTGTAGCCCCACTCCGCCGGCATCGAGGCGCACCACGCCTTGAGGACCTCGCGCCAGTCCAGCTCCTTGAAGGCGGAGGAGGAGTTGAGGATGCCCAGGCCGACGTTGGACGTACCGTCGCCCATGCCGAAGACCCAGCCGTAGCCGGGCAGCAGCCGGTCCTCGGCGCCGCGCTTGTCCCACAGCTCCAGCCAGGACTCGAGGTAGTCGTCGTCGTGGCGGGGGGAGTTGAAGTACGTGCGCACGGCCACGCCCATCGGCCGCTTCTCGTCGCGGTGCAGGCCCATCGCCAGCGACAGCCGAGTGGAGTTGCCGTCGGCGGCGACCACCAGCGGCGCGTGGAAGGTGACGGGCCGCTTCTCCTCGCCGAGCTTGGCCTCGACGCCGGTGATGTGGCCGGTCCGCGAGTCGAGCACGGGAGCACCGACGTTGCACCGCTCGTACAGCCGCGCCCCCGCCTTGACCGCCTGCTGGGCGAGCAGCTCGTCGAAGTCCTCGCGCTTGCGCACCAGTCCGTAGTTCGGGTACGCGGCCAGCTCGGGCCAGTCCAGCTGCAGCCGCATGCCGCCGCCGATGATGCGCAGCCCCTTGTTGGGCAGCCAGCCGGCCTGCTCGGAGACGTCCAGGCCCATGGCGAGGAGCTGCTTGGTGGCGCGGGGGGTGAGGCCGTCGCCGCAGACCTTCTCGCGGGGGAAGGCGGTCTTCTCCAGCAGCAGTACGTCCAGGCCGGCCTTGGCCAGGTAGTACGCCGTCGTCGAGCCCGCGGGCCCGGCGCCGACGACGATCACGTCGGCGGTGTGCTCGGTGAGGGTCACGGCTGCTCCTGGAGATCGTGGCTTGTCGGGACGAATCGCAGTGTACGAGGGAGGGGCGGGGCGGCCGGGGAGCCGGCGGTCAGTCCTGCGGCCGCCGGCCCCGGTGCAGGGCCACGATGCCGCCGGTGAGGTTGCGCCAGGCGACCTGCGACCAGCCGGCGCCCTGCAGCCGGGCGGCCAGCGCCGGCTGGTCGGGCCAGCTGCGGATGGACTCGGCGAGGTAGACGTACGCGTCGGGGTTGGAGCTGACGGCGACGGCGGCCTGCGGCAGCGCGCGCATCAGGTACTCGCTGTAGACGGTGCGGAAGGGCGCCCAGACCGGGTGCGAGAACTCGCAGATCACGATCCGCCCGCCGGGCCGCACCACGCGCAGCATCTCGCGCAGGGCCGCGTCGGTGTCCTGGACGTTGCGCAGCCCGAAGGAGATCGTCACCGCGTCGAACACCCCGTCCGCGAACGGCAGTCGAGTCGCGTCGCCGGCGGTCAGCGGCAGCTGCGGGTGGCGCTTCTTGCCCTCGGCCAGCATGCCCAGGGAGAAGTCGCAGGGGACGACGTAGGCCCCGGCGGCCGCGAAGGGCAGCGAGGAGGTGGCCGTACCGGCGGCGAGGTCGAGGACCTTCTCCCCCGGCCGGGCGCCGACGGCCTGGGCGACCGCCCGGCGCCAGAGCCGGGCCTGGCCGAGCGAGATGACGTCGTTGGTCAGGTCGTACTTCGCGGCGACATCGTCGAACATCGCGGCGACTTCGTGCGGCTGCTTTTCCAGGGAGGCTCGCGTCACGCGCCCATTCTCGCCTACGGGCCGCGGCGGCCTGCGGCAGGGCCCCGGTCTGCCAGGGCCTGTCCGACGTTCCCCGGCCGCGCCCCGGCGCCCGGCGCCCCGCCGCGCATGGCGGCTTTACGCCAGGCGCGTTCCCGCCGCCCCCGGGGATGGCGTGCGGCGCGGCGGCGGGCGAGCCTCGTGGCACGGCACGGAACCGGGGGCTCGGATTCCGCGCCGGTCACGGGGTCCCTCGGCCTGCCCGCCCCGCACGGAGGGGAGCGGCGGGCAGGCCGAAGGCTCCAACACCCAGTCCGCACCCGCCCGTTGGACCTCAGCGCAGCCGGTGGACCAGCCGCCCGCCGAGCACCGTCGCCACGCACCGCGGCCCGGTATCCGACCCCGCGTCCGCCGCCTCCTCGAAGACCGCGAACGTCGCCGGCTCCCCCGCCCGCAGCTCGCCCGGCGCCACCGCGCCCATCCCGGAGCGCCGCAGCGCCTCCCGTACGGCAGGGCGCGAGGGCGGCGCGCCGCCCACCCGCACCGTGCCGCGCGCCAGCAGCCGCTGCAGCCCGCGCCGCGCGCTCGCGCCCCAACGGGCGTCGTCCATCGCCAGCTTGGCCAGCGCGTCCCCCGTCAGCGGCGCCGTCCCCAGCTCCCCGGCCTCGCGCGGATCGGGGTGGTAGGCGCCCTCCAGGAAGTCGCGCCCGTCGGCCAGCACCGCGCCCGGCGCGATGGTGCCGGGCCAGCGCCGCACCCGCACACCGGGCGCGGCCAGCTCCCCGTACGGCCCGACGGCGGCGATCAGCCGCCCCTCGACGAGCACGGCGCCGCCGGCGATCCGCGTCCCGTCGCCGGGTCGGACCGCGTCGGCGGCGTGGAGCGTACGCACGGAGGGGAGGGCCTCAGACCGCGTCGATGAGCTTCAGCCCGGGGTGCGCGGTGCCGCCCTCGATGGCGATGGAGGAGAGGTGGGAGACCACGTGGTCGTCCACCGGGTCGTTGGCCGGGTCGTCGTGGACGACCAGGTGCTCGTACGTGGTGGCGCGCTGCGCCGGCGTGCGCCCGGCCGCGCGGATCAGGTGGAGCAGCTCCATGCGGTTGGAGCGGTGCTTGGCGCCGGCGGAGGAGACGACGTTCTCCTCCAGCATCACCGAGCCGAGGTCGTCGGCCCCGTAGTGCAGGGAGAGCTGGCCGGCGTCCTTGCCGGTCGTCAGCCAGGAGCCCTGGATGTGCGCCACGTTGTCGAGGAAGAGCCGGGCGATGGCGATCATCCGCAGGTACTCGAAGAGGGTGGCCTGCGTGCGGCCCTTCAGCGCGTTGTTGTTGGGCTGGTAGGTGTACGGGATGAAGGCGCGGAAGCCGCCGGTGCGGTCCTGCACCTCGCGGATCATCCGCAGGTGCTCGATGCGCTCGGCGTTGGTCTCGCCCGTACCCATCAGCATGGTGGAGGTCGACTCCACGCCGAGGCCGTGCGCCAGCTCCATGATCTCCAGCCAGCGCTCGCCGCTCTCCTTGAGCGGGGCGATGGCCCTGCGCGGGCGGGCCGGCAGCAGCTCCGCGCCGGCGCCGGCGAAGGAGTCCAGGCCGGCGGCGTGGATGCGGCGGATCGCCTCCTCGGCGGAGACGCCGGAGATCCGCGACATGTGCTCGACCTCGGAGGCGCCCAGGGAGTGGATGACCAGCTGCGGGAACGCCTTCTTGATCGCGGAGAAGTGCTCCTCGTAGTACTCCACGCCGAAGTCGGGGTGGTGGCCGCCCTGGAACATGATCTGCGTGCCGCCCAGCGCGACGGTCTCCGCGCAGCGGCGCAGGATGTCGTCCAGCTCGCGCACCCACACCTTGTCGCTCTTGGGGGGCGCGAAGAACGCACAGAACTTGCACGCCGTCACACAGGAGTTGGTGTAGTTGATGTTCCGCTCGATGATGTACGTCGCGATGTGCTCGACGCCCGCGTAGCGGCGCCGGCGTACGGCGTCGGCGGCGGCGCCCAGCGCGTGCAGCGGGGCACCGCGGTAGAGGTCCAGGGCCTCCCCGGGGGTGATGCGACCCCCCTCGGCGGCGCGGTCGAGCACGGCCTGCAGGTCAGCGGCTGTCTTCTCCACGGTCTCCGATGCCCCTTCCGCACGGCGTAGGACCCCGGCCCGGAGTCCTGCTCGAAGCGTACGCGCATCGCGGCCGGCGCCCCGTGCCCGGGTGGCCGTCCGGGGGCCCGCCGGGGTCACTCCCCGAGCATCCGCACCCGTACGTCCGCCGGGTAGCCGCCGGCGCCGCCGGTCCGGCGGGCGAACTCCGCGATCCCCGCCAGCTGTCCGGCGCCCAGCCGGAAGTCCAGCGTGGTGAAGTAGCGCTCCAGCAGCTCCGCGTCGTACGCCTCCCAGCGCGCCGCCTGCTCGGCCACCTTCCCGACCTCCTCCAGCGACACCGCCAGCGACTCCAGGAAGGCGCGGTGCACGTCGGCGGCCAGCGCCGGCTCGCGCGCCGCGTACTCCCGCCGCGCGGCCCACAGCGCGAAGACGAACGGCAGGCCCGTCCACTCCTTCCACATCGCCCCCAGGTCGTGGACGTGCAGTCCCAACTCGGGGGCCTCGTAGAGGGAGGCCCGCAGCGCCGCGTCGCCGATCAGCACCGCGGCCTGCGCCTCCTGCATCATCAGCCGCAGGTCGGGCGGGCAGGTGAAGTAGTCGGGGGTGACGCCGTAGCGCTCGGCGAGGAGCAGCCGCGCCAGGCGCACGGAGGTGCGCGAGGTCGAACCCAGGGCGACGCGGGCGCCGTCCAGCCGGTCCAGGGGCAGCTGCGAGACGATCACGCAGGACATCACCGGGCCGTCGCAGCCCACCGCGATGTCGGGGAGGGCGACCAGCTCGTCGGCATGGCGCAGGTACTCGACCAGCGTCACGGGACCCACGTCCAACTCACCGGCGACCAGCCGCTCGCTGAGCTTCTCGGGGGTGTCCTTGGTCAGCTCGACGTCCAGGAGCGTGCCGGTGCGCGCCAGGCCCCAGTAGAGCGGCAGGCAGTTGAGGAACTGGATGTGGCCGACGCGCGGCCGGCTCGGCGCTCCAGTCGGTCCGTGCGGGGTGGCAGTCACCCGACGAGGCTACGCTTCGGGGCTCCCGGGGGCCTCGCGCGGGGGCCGTACGAGGATGCTGCGGGGGTGCTGCGAGGGCCTTCCGAACGTACGAACACGAGTTCACCAAGCCGTGATCATTGGATCTACCGCCCCCGGTCCTCCCATGCTAGGCTCCGTCGCAAGTTGCAGTTTGGTTTCCCTTGCAGTACAGAGCCTGCGGAGCATGTGACGCCGTGGGCTCTCGTCGTTTCAGACTTCGCATGCGCAGGTTCTGGGGGCAGGGCAACCCTTTGGCCCAAGGAGGGCTTATGGCTACCGGAACCGTCAAGTGGTTCAACGCCGAAAAGGGCTTCGGCTTCATCGCTCAGGACGGCGGCGGCCCCGACGTCTTCGTGCACTACTCCGCGATCAACGCCTCTGGCTTCCGCTCCCTTGAGGAGAACCAGCAGGTGAACTTCGACGTCACGCAGGGTCCGAAGGGCCCGCAGGCGGAGAACGTCACCCCGGTCTGAGTCCAGACCGGAGTGGAATCGCTCTGAAAGCACCACCCAAGGAGCCCCGACCGGCCGGTCGGGGCTCCTGCCTTTCCACCTGCGGCCTTCCACCTGCGGCCTTTCTACCTGCGGCCTTTCCACCTGCGGCCTTCCGCCCGCTGCCGCCCGCGCCCGCTACGTGTACAGCGCGTCCACCTCGTCGGCGTAGTCGCGCAGGATCCGGGCCCGCCGCAGCTTCATCGACGGGGTCAGGTGGCCGGTGCCCTCGGAGAAGTCCGCCGGCAGGACCGTGAAGCGGCGGATCGACTCCGCCCGCGAGACCAGCAGGTTCGCCTCGTCCACCGCGCGCTGCACCTCCGCGCGCAACTCCGGGTCCTCGGCCAGCCGCTTGGGCTGCGTGTCCGCCCTGCCGGTCATGTGGCACCAGTGCCGCAGGCCCTCGGGGTCGAGGGTGACGAGCGCGGCCACGTACGGACGGCGGTCGCCCACGACCAGGCACTGGCTGACCAGCGGATGCGCCCGCAGCCGGTCCTCCAGCGGGCCCGGCGCCAGGTTCTTGCCGGAGGAGGTGACGATGATGTCCTTCTTGCGGCCGATGATCGTCAGATAGCCGTCCGCGTCGAACTCGCCCAGGTCACCGGTCGGCAGCCAGCCGTCCGCGCCCGCCGCCGGGCGGATCGCCCACGCCTCGCTGTCCCAGTACCCGGCGAAGACCTGCCCGCCGCGCAGCAGCACCTCGCCGTCGTCGGCGATCCGGATCGCGGTGCCCGGCATCGGGTGGCCGACCGTGCCGAAGCGGGTGCGCAGCGGCGGGTTGAGCGCGATGGCCGCGGTGGTCTCCGTCAGCCCGTAGCCCTCGTAGACGTGCACGCCCGCACCGGCGAAGAAGAGGCCCAGCTCGCGCGCGAGGGGGGAGCCGCCGCAGATCGCGTGGCGGACCGCGCCGCCGAGCGCCTCGCGGATACGCCGGTAGACGAGGCGCTCGTAGAGCTGGTGCTGCAGCCGCAGGGCGGGGCCCGGTCCGCGCCCGCCGGCCTCCTGCGCCTCCAGCGCCGCGCCGTAGCGGCGGGCGACGGCGGCGCCCCGGTCGAAGGCGGCGGCGCGGCCCATGGTCTCGGCGGTGGCGCGGGCGGTGTTGTAGACCTTCTCCAGTACGTACGGGGTGACGACCAGGAAGGTCGGCCGGAAGGCCGCCAGGTCGGCGCGGAGGCGGTCGGCGCTGATCTCCGGTGCGTGGCCGAGGCGGACGCGGGCGCGCAGGCAGCCGATGGCGACCATCCGGCCCAGTACGTGCGAGAGCGGCAGGAAGACCAGGGTGGCGGCCGGCTCGGCGCTCACCTCGCGGAAGACGGGGTGGAGCAGGGCGATGGCGTTGTCGACCTCGGTGAGGAAGTTGCCGTGGGTGAGGACGCAGCCCTTCGGGGCGCCCGTGGTGCCGGAGGTGTACATCACCGTGGCGACGCTCAACGGACCGAGCTGCGCCCGGCGTTCGCCCACGACCGCGTCGGGGAGGTGGCGGCCGGCGGCGGCGAGCCGGCCCAGGGTGCCGGTGCCGAGCTGCCAGAGCTGGCGCAGCCAGGGCAGCCGGCCGCGCTCGGCGCTGATCATGCGGGCCTGCTCGACGTCCTCGACCACGCAGGCCACCGCGCCGGAGTCGGCGAGGATCCAGCGGGCCTGGAAGGCGGAGGAGGTCGGGTAGATCGGGACGGTGATGAGGCCGGCCGCCCAGGCCGCGAAGTCCAGCAGCGTCCACTCGTAGGTCGTACGGGACATCAGCGCCAGCCGGTCGCCCGGCCGCAGCCCGGCGGCGATCAGCCCCTTGGCGAGCCCGAGCACCTCGGCGGCGAACTCCCCGGCGCTGACGTCCGCCCACGTCCCGTCCGCGCGCCTGCGGCCGAGCACCGACTCGCCGGGCGCCTCGGCGGCGTTGGCGAAGGGGATGTCGGCGAGCGAACCGCGGGCGGCGGCGCCGGTGAGCGCGGGCACGGCGGCCTCGCGGACGGCGCCTTTGTACCGGCGCAGTTCGGGCGCCGGGGGTGCGGGCGGGCCACCGGCGGAGGCCGGGGCGGTCCGCGGTGCCGCGGGGGGTACGGGTGGTGCGAACTGCCCTGTCATCGCGGCTCCTGAGCAACCGTCAGCAACGCTTGTTAACCCGCGGGTAACGTTACTGACGGCCCATTCGGAAGCCAATACACCCAAGCCCGCCATATTGTGGCCGACCTGCGCTTTTACCAAACATGCACATCTCGGCGCGAAGAAATGCGCAGAAAGTGAGCAGCGGCGGGCGCTCAGTCCTCCTGCGCGCGGTTCGCGGCGAGGCTGCCCTTCGCCCGCTCGACGCGGGCGGCGATCTGCGCGGCCATCTCCTCGCGCTGGCGGCGCAGCAGGACGAAGCTCAGCGGCGCGGAGACCACGATGGCGAGCACCAGCACCCAGAGGTAGTTGGAGTCGCCCAGCCCGGCCGGCAGCACCCGCAGCCGCACCAGCCCGGCGACCACGACGAAGCAGCCGGCGAAGATGCCCAGGCGCATGAGGGTGTAGCGGACGGCGGGCCGACCGGTGGGGTTCGCGGACACAATGACTCCTGCGGGACGGGGACCGGCCCCGAATCACCCCGCGAGCGCGTCGCGGACCAGTGGGCCGGCACCCCGATTATCGCAGGGCGCCGGCAGCGCTCAGAGCCGCATGGGCTGCGGGGACTCGCGCAGGGCCGGGTCGGGGCCCTCGTACTCGCGGACGACCTCGTAGCGGGCGTCGCGCTCCACCGGGCGCAGGCCCGCGTCGCGGATCAGCTCGACCAGGTCCTCGCGGGTGAGCTGCTCGCCGTCCGCGCCGGCGGTCCCGTCGATGTCGTCCGCCCCGTGCTGCAGCACCAGCTGCGCGGTCTGCGCGCCGTGCGCGGTCCAGGAGACACGCAGGTGGGAGACGTTGTCCAGGAGGAGGCGGGCGAGCGCGAAGGTCTTCAGCACCTCCGCGCCGGTCACCGCCCGCTCCGGGGTCCCGGGGGCTTCGCACAGCGGGGTGACGACCTGGAGGGCGCCGGTGCGCTCCTGCAGTTCGCGCAGGCGCAGCAGCCCGTCGACGAGGGCGCCGGGCTCCTCGCCGTACCCGTAGCGCAGCTCCTCGACACCCGCCGCCGAGCCCGTCTCCCCGGCGCCGAAGTACGCCGCGTCACCGTGCTTGCCCCTGCGCACCTCGTGCGCCAGGCCGCCCAGCCACGCCAGGTCGTCGGACCCGTAGAGGGCGATCCCGTCCTCCCGGCCGAGCCGCTCGCCCGCGCGGACCCTCTCCTGCAGCTCGCGCTTGAGCCCTGCGTCCATCCGGCGCCGCCTCCCGATCCGTACCGCTGCCACTACCGCCGCACCGAGCCTACGCCGGGCCCTCCTCGGCCAGCTCCCCGACCCGGTTCTCCCACTTGGTGGAGAGCACGATGGTGGTACGGGTCCTGGCCACGCCCTTGATCGCCGAGAGCCGGCGGATGATCTTCTCCAGTCCGTCCACGTCGGCGGCGCGCACCTTGAGCATGTACGAGTCGTCCCCGGCGATGAACCAGCAGTCCTCGATGTCCGGCAGGTCCCGCATCCGGTACGCCACGTCCTCGTGGTCCACCGCGTCCGAGAGCTGGATGCCGATGAGCGCGGTGACCCCCAGGCCCAGCGAGGTCGCGTCCACGGTCGCCCGGTAGCCGGTGATCACCCCGGCCGCCTCCAGGCGGTTGATCCGGTCGGTGACGCTCGGGCCCGAGAGTCCGACGAGCCGGCCCAGCTCCGCGTACGAGGCCCTGCCGTTCTCCCGCAGGGCCTGGATGAGCTGCCTGTCCACGGCGTCCATGTCTGACGTAATGCCTTCCCGGTCGTGGGCTTGGTCGTCCTGCTGGGTGGTACGGAGGTCAGCGCCCGGCGTCCGGGCCGTCGCGGCGGGCCTGCCCCAGCTCGCCCTCCCACCGGCGGTAGAGCTTGTGCGGTACCCCCGCCGCGTCCAGTACCCGCCCGGCGACGAAGTCCACCAGGTCCTGGATGTCGCGCGGCCCCGCGTAGAACGCCGGGGAGGCCGGGAGCACCACGGCGCCGGAGTCGTCGAGGGCGACGAGGTGCCGGAGGGTCTGCCCGGCCAGCGGGGTCTCGCGCACCGCGAGGACCAGCGGGCGGCGCTCCTTGAGCGTCACGCTCGCGGCCCGCTGCAGCAGGTCCTTGGACAGGCCCAGCGCCACCCCCGCCACACAGGCGGTGGAGGCCGGCACGATCAGCATGCCCTTGGCCGGGTACGAGCCGGACGAGGGCCCGGCGGCCAGGTCCCCGGCCGCCCAGTAGCGCACGCCGTCCAGCGGTCCCGGGTCGAAGGCATCGGGCCGGCCGTCCGCGCCCGCCGCCAGCCAGCGGCGCAGGTCCGCGCGCCAGTGCGCGTCGCGCAGCGGCTCGCCCGTCTCGTCCAGCACCGTCAGCCGCGCGGCCCGGCTGACGACCAGGTCCACGCTCTCGCCCGCCGCCAGCAGCCCGCGCAGCACGGCCGCCGCGTAGGGCGTACCCGAGGCACCGGAGACACCGACCACCCAGGGGCGGCGCACAGGCGCCGCGGGGTGGGTGGGGGGCAGGCTCTCCATAGCCTCGCAGCCTATCCGGCCGGTGCGGGAGTGGTGGAACTCGGGCGGGTGCGTGCGACGTTACTTATGGTGAGGGGATCACTGTCCGACAGGGGGACGCGGTGGCGTACGAACCGTTCGGCACGGGTGGAGCGACCGGCCCGCAGCAGCCGCCCGGGACGCCGGGGCCCACGGGCCGGCCGGCCGCCGGGAGCGCGGTGCTGCGGGCGCGGCGGGCCGCCGTCGTGATGATCGTCTGGCTCTCGCTGCTGTGGATCCTGGAGAGCGCCGACCGGGTCTCCGGGCACGCGCTGGACACCTTCGGCATCCAGCCGCGCGACCCCGGCGAGCTGCGCGACGTCGTCCCGGCGGCCTTCACGCACTTCGGCTTCGAGCACCTCGCGGCCAACACCCTGCCGCTGCTGGTGCTGGGCTTCCTCGCCGCGATGGGGGGCACCCGGCGCTTCTTCGGCGTGGTCGTGATGATCGTCCTGGCCAGCGGCCTGGGCGTCTGGCTGGTCGCCCCGCCGAACTCCAACACCGCCGGCGTCTCCGGCGTGATCTTCGGCCTCTTCGGCTATCTGATCGTGCGCGGCTTCGTCGACCGCCGGGCGGTGGACATCCTGATCGGCGTCGTGGTCGCCGTGCTCTACGGCTCGATGCTCTGGGGCATCCTGCCCACCCAGGAGGGCGTCTCCTGGCAGGGGCATCTCTTCGGCCTCCTGGGCGGCGTCGCAGCCGCGTTCTACTTCAGCGACCGCAAGGCCGTGGAAGCGGGAGCGGCCAAGGCACCCTGGCGGCGGCTGCGGGGCTGACGGGGCTTCGGGCTACAGCCCCAGGCCCCGTACGGCCAGGTCCAGCAGCGCGCAGACGAAGAGCGCGATGCCGATGAAGCCGTTGACCGTGAAGAAGGCGCGGTTGAGGCGGGAGAGGTCGCCGGGCTTGACGATGCTGTGCTCGTAGAGGAAGGCGCTCGCGACGATCGCCAGGCCGAGCCAGAAGAAGGCGCCCGCGTGGGTGGCCAGGGCGTACCAGACCAGCAGGCCCATCGCCACCGCGTGGCAGGCCCGCGCCCCGTACAGCGCGGCGGGGATGCCGAAGCGCGCGGGGACGGACTTCACGCCCTCGGCGCGGTCGGCCGCCACGTCCTGGCAGGCGAAGATCAGGTCGAAGCCGCCGATCCAGACGCCGACCGCGAGGCCGAGCAGCACCGCGTCCCAGGACCAGCTGCCGCTGACCGCCAGCCAGGCGCCGATCGGGCCCATCGCCTGGGCGAGGCCCAGGATCGCGTGCGGGAAGTTCGTGAACCGCTTCCCGTACGGGTAGACCACCATCGGGACCACGGCGAGCGGGGCCAGGGCGAGGCACAGCGGGTTGAGCAGCGCCGCCGCGCCCAGGAAGAAGGCCAGCGCGATCAGCGCGCCGGTCCACGCCGAGCGCACCGAGACCGCGCCGCTGGGGATCTCACGGCCGGCGGTGCGCGGGTTACGGGCGTCGATCTCGCGGTCGATGATGCGGTTGCAGGCCATGGCGAAGGTGCGCAGGCCCACCATCGCGACGGTGACCAGCAGCAGCGTCCACCACTGGATGCCGCCGTCGCCGTCGAGGAGCATCGCGGTGAGGGCGGCGATGTAGGCGAAGGGCAGCGCGAAGACCGAGTGCTCGATCATCACGAGCCGCAGGAAGGGCTTGACCCGGCCTGCGGTCGTGGGAACAGGGGTGGGGGACACAGCGCTCACAGGCCGTACTCCGGATCATCCCCGCAGAAGCGGGGCCGACTCGGCTCCGCGCTGCTGCTTGCCAGCTTCCCGGTTGGACTCACAGGCCGTATTCCTTCCAACGCCGCGTCACCCGATCGGATGTCTCCGGGTCCGACACCACCATCTCCGGCCACCCCCCGTCCCTCGTGTAGCCCTCCTCGGGCCACTTCGCGGTCGCGTCGATGCCCGCCTTGCCGCCCCAGAACTGCTGGTACGAGGCGTGGTCGAGGTGGTCCACCGGGCCCTCGACGAGCGAGAGGTCGCGGGCGTAGTCGGTGTTGCCCAGCGCCCGCCAGGCGACCTCGTGCAGGTCGTGGACGTCGCAGTCGGCGTCGACCACGACGACCAGCTTGGTCAGCGACATCATGTGCGCGCCCCAGACCGCGCTCATCACCTTCTGGGCGTGCTTGGGGTACTTCTTGTCGATCGAGACGATCGCGCAGTTGTGGAAGCCGCCGGCCTCGGGAAGGTGGTAGTCCACGATGTCGGGGACGATCACCTTCAGCAGCGGCAGGAAGAAGCGCTCGGTGGCGCGGCCCAGCGGCCCGTCCTCGGTCGGCGGGCGGCCGACGACGATGGACTGCAGCAGCGGCCGGCTGCGCATCGTCACGCAGTCGATGGTCAGCGCCGGGAAGGGCTCCTGCGGGGTGTAGAAGCCGGTGTGGTCGCCGAACGGCCCCTCGGGGAGGGTCTTGCCGGGCTCCAGCCAGCCCTCCAGGACGACCTCCGCGTTGGCCGGGACCTGCAGCGGGACCGTCTTGCAGTCGACCATCTCGACGCGCTTGCCGCCGATGAAGCCGGCGAGGAGGTACTCGTCGATGTCGCCGGGCAGCGGCGCGGTGGAGGCGTAGGTGACGGCCGGGGGGCAGCCGAAGGCGATGGCGACGGGGAGGCGCTCGCCGCGCTTGGCGGCGGCGGCGGCGTGGTTGCGGCTGTCCTTGTGGATCTGCCAGTGCATGCCGATGGTGTTGCGGTCGTGGCGCTGGAGGCGGTAGAGGCCCAGGTTGCGCACGCCGGTGTCGGGGTCCCTGGTGTGGGTCAGGCCCAGGTTGAAGAAGGAGCCGCCGTCCTGCGGCCAGGTGAAGAGCGCCGGCAGCGCGTCGAGGTCCACGTCGTCGCCGGTGAGGACGACCTCCTGGACGGGCGCGTCCTTCACCTTCCTCGGCGGTACGTGCGCCATCCCGGCCAGCTTGCCGAAGGCCTCCCGTACGCCCGTGAAGCCGTGCGGCAGCTCGGGTTTCAGCAGGCCGCCGACCTTCTGGCCGATCTCGTCGTACGAGGTCAGGCCGAGCGCCTTGAGCAGCCGGCGGTCGGTGCCGAAGACGTTCATGGCCAGCGGCATCGCCGAGCCCTTGACGTTCTCGAAGAGGAGGGCGGGGCCGCCGGCCTTGTTGACCCGGTCGGTGATCTCGCCGACCTCCAGGTACGGGTCCACTTCGGCCCTGATCCGCTTGAGGTCGCCGTCGCGCTCCAGCGCCCGCAGCAGCGAGCGGAGATCGTCGTATGCCATACGGGCCAGTATCCGCCAGGGTGCCCCCCTCGCCTACGAGCGGCCCCCCGAATACGAATACGAACACCGCACCCGCATGTCAGACGCTCCCGCTAACCTGGCGCGGTCATGGGGGTGTTGACCCCCCTCCTCTCTCCCCGTGGGGCGCTCCGAAGTGATCCGCTACATCCCGTACCTGCTGTTCCTGGCGCTGTGGATCTACGCCTTCGTCGACTGCTTGAACACCCCGGAGGACGAGGTGAAGCATCTGCCGAAGGTCGGCTGGGTGCTGATCATCCTGTTCTTCGCGACGCTGGGCTCCATAGCCTGGCTGCTGGCCGGCCGCCCCCGGCGGTCCGCACCGGCCATGGGTTCGACCCCGGCCGAGTGGCACCGTTCGTACGAACCGAAGGCCACCCTCGCGCCGGACGACGACCCCGAGTTCCTGGCCTCGCTGCGGGAGGCCAACCGCAGGGACGAGTCGCTGCTGAAGGACTGGGAGGCCGATCTGCGCCGCCGCGAGGAGGAGCTGCGCCGCCGCGAGGACGGGCCGGAGAGCGCCGACGGCGGCAAGTGAGCGGCCGTCCCCTTCGGTGCGCCGTGCCCGGTTAGGCTGGAGGCGGCACTACGGGGCCGCCCGTGCGCGGCCCCGGCACCACAGCGACGCAAGGGGCTCCACCATGCTCAGGTATCTCCCGTTCCTCCTGGTCCTGGCGCTGTGGATCTACACCTTCATCGACTGCCTCAACACCCCCGAGGACAAGGTCCGCAATCTGCCGAAGCTGGCCTGGCTCGTCATCATCGTGTTCTTCGGCTACCTGGTCTTCGGCCCGCTGGCCTGGCTGATCGGCGGCCGGCCGCGCCGCGAGGCGACGGCCGGCGGCGGCGCGCGGACGTACGGGAAGGGGCGACCCGGCCGGGGTGGCTGGGTCGCCCCTGACGACAATCCGGACTTCCTGCGCTCGCTCGACACGGACCGGCCCAAGCGCCCCGAGGGCGGCGGCGACTCCGGGGGCGAGGAGGGTCCGGCGGGTCAGACGCCCGAGTAGGAGTGCAGGCCGCTGACGAAGAGGTTGACGCCGTAGTAGTTGAAGAGGAAGCACAGGAAGGCGACGATCGCGAGGTAGGCGGCCTTGCGTCCCTTCCAGCCGGCGGTCGCGCGGGCGTGCAGGTAGCAGGCGTAGGCGACCCAGGTGATGAAGGACCAGACCTCCTTGGGGTCCCAGCCCCAGTAGCGGCCCCAGGCGTTCTCCGCCCAGATCGCGCCGGCCACGATGGTGAAGGTCCAGAACGGGAAGACGGCCGCGTTGATGCGGTAGGCGAACTTGTCCAGCGAGCCGGCCGAGGGCACCCGGGCCAGCACGGACCTGGCGAAGGCGCCGGGCTGGGGGCCTGACGGGTCGGCGAGCTTGGCCTCGTAGCGGTCGCGGAAGAGGTAGAGCACCGTGGCGACCATGCCGACGTAGAAGAGCGCGCCGCAGCAGATGGCCAGCGAGACGTGGATCCACAGCCAGACCGAGTCCAGCGCGGGGACGAGCTGGTCGCTGTCGGTGTAGAGGACGGCGACGGCGAGGCCGAGGTCCAGCAGCACGGTGGTGACCAGCGGCAGCCCGATCCAGCGGACGTTCTTCTTCAGCGCCAGCAGGATCAGGTACGCGCCGACGATCACCATCGAGAAGGTGGTCGAGAACTCGAACATGTTGCCCCACGGGGCGCGCTGGACCGACAGCCCCCGGGAGACGACCGCGCCGGCGTGCAGCAGGAAGGCCAGCGCGGTCAGCGAGATCGCGATCCGCCCGGAGAGGTCGCCCTGCTCGCTCTCGCCCGACGCACCGGGGCCGTCCTCCACGTCGCGCCCGCCCGGTCCTGGCCGGGTGACGACGGCCGGCCGCGCCAGCACGGTGGTGCCCGCGCCCTGCTTGACCTGCACGGTGACACCGGGCGCGGCCCCCTCGGCGGAGGCGGCCCCGGCGGGGGTGCGGGTCAGCGCGGCGGAGGTCAGCGCGATCCTGCTGCGGCTGCCGAAGGCCCACTCGGCGATGTACGCGACGAAGGCCAGGGTGTAGACGGCCATCGCGGAGTAGACCAGGTAGTTGCTGATGTCGGCCAGGTTCTCGTTGGCCGCTGCGGCCAGCGGGAAGGAGGTGGTGGTCACGCGCGCGCTCCCTCGTCGGAGTCGTGGTGGGCCGCTGGGGCCGGGGGGACTGCTGGGGACGGAGCTGCTGGGGCCGGGGCTGCCGAGGAGGACGCCGGCTCGGTCCGTACGGTCTGCGGCGCCGCGTCCTGCAGGGCGGCGGCCAGCTCGGCCAGCTCCCCGGGGAGCCTGGCGCTCTCGCTGCGGCCCAGGGCGGCCAGCTCCACGACCGTCGTGCCGTCCGCACCGCGCCGGGCCCGTACCCACACCCGGCGGCGCTGGATGAACAGCGAACCCGCCAGGCCGACGATGGCCAGCACGGCGCCGGTGAGCGCCCAGCCGTTGCCGTACTGCTTGGAGATCTTGAAGGTGGCCCAGGGCTTCACGCCGTCGAAGGTCAGCGTGCCCGCGCCGTCGGGGAGGGTGAGGGTGTCGCCGACGGCGAGCTGCTGCTTGAACGGCTCGCCCTTCGCGTCCTTGAACTGCTTCATCCGCGCCGTGTCGAGCTGGTAGACGTTCTGCGGGGTGCCGCCGTCCAGGCCCAGGTCGCCGTGGAAGGCGGTGAGGAAGAGGCCGGGGTTGAGCAGCTCGGGGAACTGCGAGGCCATCTTCCCCGAGCCGGGGAGGTAGGTCGGCATCAGGAAGCCCGTGAAGCCGAGCTGGTCCTTCTTGCCGTCCTTGCCGACGTAGTCGGTGACCTTGATGGCGCCCTGGGAGGAGAGGTTGCGCTTCTCCGCCGGGATCATCGGCACGGGGCCGCGGAAGGCGAGGTCCCCCTGCCCGTCGCGGACGGTGACCACGGGCGCGTAGCCGTTGGAGAGCAGCCAGACCTTGGTGCCGTCGATCACCAGCGGCTTGTTGACCTCGATGGAGGTCTTCCGCTGCGTGCCGTCGGCGCCCTTCCAGTACGTGATGTCCGCGCGGAAGACGCGCGGGGTGCCGCGCTGCGGGCCGGTGCGCTGGTAGCGGGCGGTGAACTTGTCCAGCGTGAAGCCGAAGGACTCCGGGTCCCCGGTACCGAAGGCGCTCTCCTTGTAGTAGTCGTACTGGGTGAGCGTGTTGGCGAAGCCGTCACCCTCGACAACGAGCTTGCCGCCCTCGGTGTGGAAGAGCCGGCCGGCGGCGAAGGCGATGAGCAGCACGAAGAGCGCCACGTGGAAGAAGAGGTTCCCGGCCTCGCGCAGATAGCCCTTCTCGGCCGAGACGGCGTCCCCGCTGGTGTACGTGCGAAAGCGCCGCTTGCGGAGCCGGCCGTGCGCCGCCGTCAGCACCGCCTCCGGTTCGGCGTCCGTGCGCCAGGTCGCGTAGACGGGAAGGCGGGAGAGGCGGCTGGGCGCCTTGGGCGGGCGGGCGCGCAGCTGGCCGGCGAACTGCCAGGTGCGCGGCACGATGCAGCCGGCCAGGGAGACGAAGAGCAGCAGGTAGACGGCGGAGAACCAGACCGAGCTGTAGACGTCGAAGAGCTGCAGGCGGTCGTAGAGCGGCCCGAGGGTCGAGTGGCTCTCGCGGAAGGCGATCACCTTGCCCTCGTCCACCGCGTTCTGCGGGATCAGCGAGCCGGGGACGGCGCACAGCGAGAGCAGGAAGAGCAGGATCAGCGCGACGCGCATCGAGGTGAGCTGGCGCCAGAACCAGCGGGCCCAGCCGATCAGCTCCCGGCCGGCGGAGAGTCCGGGGGCGGGCTCGTAGGGGCCGGAGGCGGAGCCGTCGTCGAGCGGCGCGGTCGACAGCTGCGAGCCCGCCTCGGTCAGCTCGCGCTCGTCGGCGCGGTCGGCGCGATCGGCACTCTCAGCGCGGTCGGCGGACGACCGGCCGGTGGACACGGACATGCTCTCTCAGATCCCAACGGTGAAGTTCGACGACCAGACCGTCATCTCGTAGACGATCCGGTCCCAGCCCCCCGTGACCAGCAGGACACCGACCGCGACGAGCATGCCGCCGCCGATCCGCATCACCCACACATAGTGCCGCTTGACCCAGCCGAACGCTCCCAGTGCCCGGCGGAAGGCGACGGCCGCCAGCACGAACGGCACCCCCAGCCCCAGGCAGTACGCGGCCGTCAGCAGCGCCCCGCGCCCGGCGCTGGCCTCGCTCGCGGAGAGCGAGAGCACGGCGGAGAGCGTCGGCCCGATGCAGGGCGTCCAGCCCACCCCGAAGAGCACCCCCAGCATCGGCGCCCCGGCCAGCCCGATGGCGGGCCGCCTGTGCAGCCGGAACTCGCGCTGCGTCATCCCCGGCCACAGGTAGCCCATGAAGGACAGCCCGAGCAGGATCGTCAGCGCGCCGAGGACCTTGTTGAGCGTCTCGCGGTGCGCCAGCAGCGTGCTGCCGAAGCCGCCGAAGAGCGCGCCGCCCGAGACGAAGACCACGGTGAAGCCGAGCACGAAGAGCCCCGCGCCGAGCACCATCCGCCCGCGCCGGGCCTCGGCCAGGTCGGTGCCGCTGACGCCCGTGACATAGCTCAGGTAGCCCGGGACCAGCGGCAGCACGCAGGGCGAGAAGAACGAGACCAGCCCGCCCAGCACCGCGACGGGCAGGGCGAGCAGCAGGGCGCCGCTGGTGACGGTCTCGGTCATGGGGCGGTCACTTCTCGGCGATGATCGGGTCGAGGGCCTTGCGCAGTTCGAGGGCGTTGAGCGACTTGATCGCGCGGACGGCGATGCGGCCCTCGCGGTCGATGATCAGCGTGGAGGGGATGGACTGCGGGGGCAGGCTGTTGGCGGGGAACTCCAGGATCAGCTTGCCGCTCGGGTCGAACAGGCTCGGATAGTCGATCCCGTACGTACGGTCGAAAGCCTGCGCGTTGGCGGCGTCCAGGTCCCGGGTGTTGATCCCGACGAACTGCACCCCCTCGCCCTTGGTGGCGTCCGCGACCTCCTTCAGGTGCGGCGCCTCCTTGCGGCACGGCGCGCACCACGAGCCCCAGACGTTGAGGACGACGACCTTCCCCTTGTAGTCGGCGAGGGACAGCTCCTCCCCGTGGGTGGTCTTCCCGGAGATCGCGGGGGCCGCGACCCGGTCGACGGCCTTCACGCTGGTGATCTCACCGGTCCCGGCGACGAACTTGGTGTCGTTGCCCCCGGAACTCTTGCCCCCGCCGTCAGCCGAGCAGGCGCTCAGCGCGAGAACTCCGGCGACCGCCAGCAGCGCGGCGACGCGGCAGGGGGCAGCCCCTGCTCGCAGAGCTTGGGGAAGGGCCCTCCTCGCAAAAATCATGTGAAAAGTTTCCCATGCCTCGGTAGGGGATCTTTGGCACCCCCCGCCCCCGTCCGCGATGCCCGGTGTGAAGGGGGCGTGAACGCCTCACCGGCGAGGCGCCGCCCCCCGGATCGCACCGCGTCCGAACCGCGCCTGCGCGCCCGCCAGCAGATGCCGGGGCACGAGATCCCGCGCCGGCTCGCTGTAGTGCACGGACACGATCCGATCACCCTCGTACGTGAAGGACGTCAGCGAGGCCAGCGTGCACTCCCGCGACCGCGGATCGTGCCACAGGCGCCGCCGCTCCACGTACGACCGCAGCGTCCAGATCGGCAGCTGGTGGCTGACGCACAGCGCCTCGTGCCCGCGTGCCGCGTCCTTCGCCGCGTCGATCGCGGCCGTCATCCGCACCACGAGGTCCACGTACGGCTCGCCCCAGGAGGGCTTGAAGGGGTTGGTGAAGTGCTTCCAGTTCGCCGGGCGGCGCAGCGCCCCGTCGCCGACGCCGAAGGTCTTGCCCTCGAAGACGTTGCCGGCCTCGATCAGCCGCGCGTCGGTGGCGAGGTCCAGGCCGTGGCTCTTGGCGGCCGGCGCGGCGGTCTCCTGGGCGCGCTCCAGCGGGGAGGCGACGACGTGCGTGATGTCGCGCCCCTCCAGGTGCTCGGCGACCCGCTCGGCCATCTTCCGCCCCAGGTCGGAGAGGTGGTAGCCGGGCGCACGGCCGTAGAGGACCCCGTCGGGGTTGTGCACCTCGCCGTGGCGCAGGACGTGCACCACCGTGATGTCGGTGCTCTCAGGGCTCTCGGCGTTCCCGGCGTTCCCGGGGTTCCCAGCGTTCATGTTCCCCATCATTCAGCAGTCTCCGAAGCCTCGGCCGCCGCCCGTGCGGCGGCCGGCAGTGCGGCGGCGATGATCTCGATCGCCGCCGGGTCGTCGGCGAGGGCGGTCGAGACGAACCAGGACTCGAAGGCCGACGGCGGCAGGTAGACGCCGTCCGCGAGCAGCGAGTGGAAGAAGGCGGTGAAGCGGAAGGCGTCCTGCGCCTTGGCGCCGGCGAAGTCGGTGACGGGCTCGTCGGTGAAGAAGACGGAGAACATGTTCGACGCGTTCTGCACCCGGTGCGCCACACCCTCCTTGGCCAGCGCCTCGGTGACGAGCGCCTGGACCGTCCGGGAGACGGCGTCGACCTTCTCGTACGCCGCGTCGTCCAGCAGGCGCAGCTGCGCGAGGCCGGCGGCGGTGGCGACGGGGTTTCCGGAGAGGGTGCCGGCCTGGTAGACGGGGCCGGCGGGGGCGAGGTGCGCCATCACGTCGGCGCGGCCGCCGAAGGCCGCGGCGGGGAAGCCGCCGCCCATCACCTTGCCGAAGGTCATCAGGTCGGGGGCCACCCCGTCGACCCCGTACCAGCCGGCCTTCGAGGTGCGGAAGCCGGTCATCACCTCGTCGGAGACGAAGAGCGCGCCGTGCTGGACGCAGAGGTCCTTCAGTCCCTGGTTGAAGCCGGGCGCGGGCGGCACGACGCCCATGTTGCCGGGGGACGCCTCGGTGATCACGCAGGCGATCTCGCCGGGGTGGGCCTCGAAGGCGGCGCGCACGGCTGCCAAATCGTTATACGGCAGGACGATCGTCTCGCCGGCCTGGGCGCCGGTGACGCCGGGGGTGTCGGGCAGTCCGAAGGTCACCAGGCCGGAGCCGGCGGCGGCGAGGAGGGCGTCGACGTGGCCGTGGTAGCAGCCGGCGAACTTCACGACCTTGGCGCGGCCGGTGAATCCGCGGGCGAGGCGGATCGCGGACATGGTCGCCTCGGTGCCGCTGGAGACCAGTCGTACCTGGTCAACCGGGTCGATACGGGCGACGATCTCCTCGGCGAGCGCCACCTCGCCCTCGCCGGGCGTGCCGAAGGAGGTGCCCCGGGCCACGGCCTCCTGGGCGGCGGCGGTGACCTCGGGGCGGGCGTGGCCGAGGATCATCGGGCCCCAGGAGCAGACGAGGTCCACGTAGCGGCGGCCGTCGGCGTCGGTCAGATACGGACCCGTACCGGACACCATGAACCGGGGCGTACCGCCCACGGCGCGGAAGGCACGGACCGGGGAGTTGACCCCGCCGGGGGTCACGACGGCCGCACGGTCGAAGAGGGTCTGCGAGACTGGAGCCTGGTACGGGTAAGTCATGTGGCCCAGTTTCGCAGAGGCGCGGACCGTTCCCGGGCGGGGCGTTTCAGGGTAGCTCCGCGGGGGATGTCTCTGAGACGATGATCGGGTTGCGTGGCGGGGGCAGGGCTGCCTGAGACGCGCGTTGCCTGGAAAGAGCGGTCGGGTGGAGATATGCATCGCGGTGGCGAAGTCGGCGAGGGAACCGATGACCGGGGTCCCCGGCGTTCCCGGGCTGGCCGCCACCGACGCGAGGCCGACACCGAAGCCGCCGACACGGGGGATGCCGCGAAGGACGCGGCGAGTGTGAGCAGGGGCGCGCGCATGGGAGTGACGTACCGCTATTTCGGCGCTCCCGACGGGGCGACGGCGGCGCGGGTGCCGATCTCGATGCGGCCCGACGAGCTGGGCGGGGACGAGCTGGGTCAGGGCGGCCTCTTCGCGAAGGTGAAGCCCGAGACGATGGCGGCGATGGTCCTCACGGGCATAGAGGGCATCCCCCTGCACAAGGTCCCGCCGCTGGAGCTGGTGGTCCTGCACCCGGACTACGCGGTGGTCAAGCTCCCCATGACGGTCGTCGACCCCCTGCGCGGCATCGGCGAGGAGTCGGTCGGCGCGGCGGCTTTCATCTGGTCGACGGTCCCGGACCGCGGCGGCCCGCGCGACGCCTTCGAGGTCTACCGCATGCTGCACGAGTGGCAGGACTTCGCGGAGCGGCTGCACGAGGCGGGGCACCAGCTGTACTGCCTGGTGTGGCCCTGAGCCGCTGGTACGGCCCTGAGCGCTAGTACGGCCCTGAGCGCTGATGTGACGCCGATCCGGGATCCTCGCGCTGCGGGGGCTTGACCCTCTCACCGTGTCAGGGGCTGGAGTAGGGGCGTCATGTTCACCATCGGAGAGTTCGCCGGGCACGGGCGCGTGTCGGTCCGGATGCTGCGTCACTACGACGCCGTCGGGCTGCTGCGGCCCGCCCGTACCGATCCCGTCAGCGGCTACCGCTTCTACGAGGCCGCCCAGCTGGCCCGGCTCAACCGTGTCATCGCGCTCAAGGATCTGGGGTTCACCCTGGAGCAGGTACGGGCGATCCTCGACGAGGACGTCGGTACCGGGGAGTTGCGCGGGATGCTGCGGCTGCGCCGGGCGGAGTTGGAGTCGGCCGCCGCGGAGGCGGCGGCGCGGCTGGTGCGGGTCGAGGCGAGACTCCGGAGTATCGAGAGCGAGGGCTGTATGCCTGCCGAGGATGTTGTCGTCACGTCTCTTCCGGCGCTGCGGGTCGCCGAGTTGAGCGCCGTCGCGCCGAGTTTCGCGCCGCAGGAGATCGGTCCGGTCGTCGGGCCGCTCTTCGGCGAGCTGTGCCGCCGGGTGGAGGCGGCGGGCGTCGCCGTCACCGGGCCGGGGGTCGCGCGCTACGAGGCCGTGGAGGGGGACGGCCCAGAGGACGCGGAGGGCGCGATCACCGTACGGGCGGGGCTGCCCGTCGCTTCACCTGCCGCTGACCTCACGCTCGTTGACCTGCCCGCCGTTCCGCTCGCCGCGACGATCATCCACCGCGGGTCGATGGACACCGTGCTGCCCACCGCGCAGGCGCTGGCGCACTGGATCGCGGCCCACGGCTACCGCCCGCTGGGGCTCGCGCGGGAGGTCTCGCTGGCCTGCCCCGAGGACCCGCAGGAGTGGGTGACGGAGCTGCAGCAGCCGATCGCGGCGGGCTGAGGGCTGGGCTCTGAGGGCGGGGCTCTGGCGGCGGGGGTGCTCTGACGGCGGGTGCGCGTCCGCCGTCAGAGCACCGCGATCCCCAGGGGGCGCTCCCCCGCCGCGAGGCGGTGGGTTTCGCCGGTGGCCAGGTCCACGACCGTGATGCCGTTCCAGTAGCCGTCGCGGGTGAATCCGCCGGTCACGTAGGCCGTGGCGCCGTCGGGGGAGGCGGTGACGTCCTCGTGCGGGCCGTCGAGCGCGATGACCCGCTCGCGGCCGTCGGGGGTGCGCACCGTCAGGGAGGCGGCGGCGTCCTCGGCCGCGTCGATCGGGCCGGTGCCGACGACCAGCAGGGTGCCGTCGGGGGTGAGCGCGGTGCCGTGCTGGTGGGTGTTGGCGGTCATCCGCTCGATACGGGTGGCGCCCGTCGCCGGGTCCACGACGGCCAGCCGCTCGCCCTCGAAGGGCAGCAGCAGCCTCCCGTCGGCCCGTACGGCCGTGTAGTGCGGTTTGAGCCAGGAGCCCAGGCCGCCTTCCGTGCCGTACGGGGCGACCTCGACGCGGCGGGTGCGCAGCGAGTCCGCCGCGACCACCGTGACGTCGTAGGAGTCGTGGCCGGTGGCGTAGACCTCGCGGCCGTCGCGGGAGACGTCGACGTCGAAGGGGCGCCGGCCCACCTCCGCGCTGCCGGTCACGCGCAGGGTGCGGGTGTCCACCACCTCGACGGTGCCGTTGGTACCGGGCCGGTTGACGCCGACATAGGCCCGCGTGCCGTCGGGGGACAGGGCGATGCCCATGCCGCCGCCCCGGTACTCGCCGCCGGTCGGCTCCCCGAGGCCGTCCGTCTCGTACGGGACCAGGGCGAGGCGCTCGCGTGCGCGGGTGTCCACCACCGCGACCCCCTCGGCGGTGGCGACCCACGCCCGGCCGTCCGCGCCGACGGCCAGGCCGTACGGTGCGGTGCCGACCTCGACGGAGTCGAAGGCACCCCGCTCGGGGTCGACGAAGGTGACGGTGTCCGCGCCGAAGTCCGCCACGAGCAGCGTCCCGTCCGGGGTCTCCCCGGCGGGGGCCTGCGCGGCAGCCGGGGGTTTCGAGGCCGCCGCCCCCGGCTCGCGCGCCGCCGCCCGCTCCCCCGCCGTGCAGCCGGCCGCCAGCAGCACCGCGCCCGTGAGCAGCGCGGTCGCGGCGCGCCTCACCGTACGGCCCTCAGCAGGCCCGCGATGTCCTCGAAGCCGCGCCGCTCGGCGTGCTCCAGGGCCGTGACGCCCTCGCCGTCCGCCAGCGCGGGGTTCGCACCCGCCGTGATCAGCAGCTCCACGATCTCCAGGTGCGCCCGGCCGCCGTCGCCGAGGATCACGGCCTCCAGCAGGGCGGTCCAGCCGAGGCGGTTGACGTGGTCGACGTCGATGTCCGTCTCGCGCAGGACGGCGCGCACGTAGTCCACGTGCCCGCGCTCGCTCGCCGGGATGAGGGAGACGCCGCCGAAGCGGTTGGTGATCCGCAGGTCCGCGCCGGCCGCCAGCAGCAGGCGCATCATCGCGACCCCGCCGGTCACCCCGGTGACCAGCCAGGGGGTGTCCTGGCGGTCGTCCTGGGCGTCGGGGTCGGCGCCGGCCGCCAGCAGCAGCCGCGCGGCGGCCGTGTGGTCGCCGAGCGCGGCCAGCAGCAGGGGGGTGCGCCGGTGCTCGTCGCGGGCCTCCACCGCGGCGCCGGCGTCGAGGGCGGCGTGGACGGCGTCGGTGTCGCCGGCTGCCGCGGCGGTCAGCAGGGTGCGGTCGAGGTCGTTCATGCGGTGCTCCTCACGGGTGGGGGCGGAGGCTCTGCGGCCCGCCCTGTCCTCCATCGTGGGGGCGCCGCCGGGCCCGCCGCCTCGTCGTATCGGAGGCGGAGTGCTGCCGGGACGGTGGATGCCGGTGTCATCCGATCGGACGACACCGGCCGCCCGACCCCTGCGGAGAATGGGAGTATCTGCCCGTTCGAGCGACTGCGGAAGGCGGTACCCCGATGCCCGCAGGGCAGCTCCCGCAGGGCGATCCGGACGCCCGCTGGCTGGCGGCCGCGATGAACGCGACGTTCTTCCTGCTGCTCGGCTCCGCCCTGGTGCGCTTCGTCCAGCGGCACGGCTCCGAGGTGAACGCCCCCACCGTGGTCACCCTGGCCGTGCTGCTGGCCGCGGTGTACGTGATCGGACCCGGCCGGGGCATCCCGGCGATCCCCCGCGATCCCGTCCGGCCCTCCGTGCGGACGCTGGCCTGGCTGGCGTCCGTCGTCGCGGTGTGGGCGGTGCTGGTGGAGCTGGCGCCCAGCTTCGCCTGGGTCGCCGTCCCCCTCATCTACGCCGCCCTGCGTACCCTGCCGCCTCTGGCCGGATACGCCCTCGTCGGCGTGCTCTGCCTCTTCGTGATCGCCGCGCAGCTGACCCTGGCGCCCCGTTTCGACCTGGACCTGGTCGTCGGGCCGGCCGCCGTCGCCGCCTTCGCCACCGCCGTCTTCACGTACCTGCGGCGCCAGGCCGCCCGCCAGCAGGACCTCATCGACGATCTGCTGCGCACCCGCCGGGAGTTGGCCGCCACCGAGCGCCGCGCCGGGACGCTCGCGGAGCGCCAGCGGCTGTCCATGGAGATCCACGACACCCTCGCGCAGGGGCTCTCCAGCCAGCGGATGCTGCTCCAGGCCGCCGAGCGCACCTGGGAGAGCGAGCCGGGCGGGGCCCGCGAGCACGTGCGCACCGCCGCCTCGATCGCCGAGCACAACCTCGCGGAGGCGCGCCGCTTCGTCCACGATCTGGCGCCCGCCGACCTGGCGCGCGGCGGGGGGCTGGCGGCGGCGCTGCGGACGCTCGCGGAGCGCGAGAGCCGCGGGGGGCCGGCCGTGCGCGTGCACATCGACGACCACACCGGCGACCACGGCGCCGGGTCCGCGCTGCCCGAGCGGGTGCGGTCGGCGCTGCTGCGGATCGCGCAGGGCGCGCTGGCCAACGTGCGCGAGCACGCGGGCGCGACGACCGCGGCGCTGACCCTGACCGTCCTGGACGACCAGGTGGTGCTGGACGTCGCCGACGACGGCGCGGGCTTCGACCCCGAGGCGCTGCCCACCGCGTCCAGCGCGCCCGCCGGCGTGCGCGGCCACGGCGTCCCCGCCTTCCGCGCCCGCGTCCACCAGCTCGGCGGCACGCTGGCCATCGAGTCGGCGCCCGGCGAGGGAACGGTGCTGACGGCGGCGATCCCGCTGGGGACGCGGTGAGCGGTACGGCGTAAACAGGGCGCGGCGCGCGAAACCCCGTGAAAACGAACACGATTTCGACGATCGACTCCTGTCCCGCCCGCCCCGCGTGCCATACTCGGCGCCGCTCGTCAGCGAATCCAAACCGGGGGAGTGCAGTGGATGCCGTAGTCCTGCGCGCCCCCTATCTGGACACCGACGCCGCGCAGCTCTGCTTCTCCCTCGACCTGCCCGAGCGCCCCGCGCTCGCCGAGCGGCTGGTGGAGCTGGCGGGGCTGGACGTGCGGCTGCGGCTGCTGGGGGCCTCGCACCAGGTCTTCGCCGGTCCCGTCCGCGAGACCGTCGCCTGCCTGCCCGGCGCCCGGCGCGGACTGCCCGCCGCCCACCGGCTGCACGCGGACGGCTGGAGCTACGACTTCGGCGCCGAGACCCGGCAGCTGACCCCCGGCGACTTCGCCGCGCAGGCGGCCCGTATCCGCGAGACGGCCGCCCGTACGGACACCGGCCTGTGCGGGATCTTCCCCGGCTCCCCCGACGCCCTCACCGCCGTGGTCGCCGAGGCGCCCGGCGGCGTGCTCGGCTGGCGGACCTGGCACACCTACCCGCAGAGCTGCCAGATCGTATCGACGTACACCCGGCTGGAGGCACGATGAAGAGCTCCCGACTCATCCGCGGGGCGGTGGCGGCCGTGCTGGGCACGCTGCTGCTGACCGCCTGCTCCGGCGGCGACGGGAACGCCGCGCCGCGCGGGTGGATAAGCGATACGTACGACGCCTCGGGCGCCGGCTGGACCGACCCGGACAGCCGCCCGCAGGAGGTCGCCGACGCGATCCACGGGCACAGCGGGTCCCTCGACCGCACCACCGGCGACGGCATGCACTTCCTGCGCTACGCCGACGACATGGTCACCGTCAGCCCGCGCGCCGGCGGCAGCCTCGTGGAGATCGAGGACTACCGCAGCGCCTACAACCGCCACCGCCGGCACGTCTACGGGGTCATGCCCGACCCGGACAGCGAGGAGTTCCGCGGCGGCGGACCCGGCGAGGGCAAGTAGCGCCCCCATCGCGTCGCGGCCCCCCTGTCAGACCCCTGTCGTAGATTCCCTGTCGCAGACCCCGAGAAAGGCACCTCCCATGACCGACATCCTCGAGTCGGCCGGCCAGGCCCTGCTCTACGGAGTGGTGGGGCTGGCCGTGATGGCCGTCGGCTTCGTCGCCCTCGACCTCGTCACCCCCGGCAAGCTCTTCCACGTCGTGTGGAACGAGCGCAACCGCGGCGCCGCGGTCCTCCTGGGCAGCCAGTCCATCGCCGTCGGCCTGGTCATCGACCAGGCGATCCGGGCCAGCGAGTCCGAACAGGGCCTCGGGTACGGCCTGTTCAGCACCCTGCTCTACGGCCTCGCGGGCGTCGCCGTGATGACCGTCGTCGGCATCGTCATCGGCCTGCTGACCCCGGGCCGGATGGGCGCCACGGTCCTCGACGACACCGAGGGCCGCCCGCACCCCGCCGCCTGGGTCCAGGCCGGCATGTACCTCGGCACCGCCTTCATGGTCGGCGCGGCGCTCTCGTAGCAGCGTGCGCTGAAAACCTTCGGAAAGCCCAGCTCATGAGCACCACCGCACCACCCCTCGGCGCCTCTGCCGCCGACTCCGGATCCGGCTCCGGCTCCGGCTCCGACAGCGCCCCCGCGCGCCCCCCGGCCCCCGCCCGCGGCGGGCACGCCCGGGGGGCGCGCTTCCTGCTGCTGCTCGCCGTCTTCCTCTGCGCCGCCTGCGGCCTCGTCTACGAGCTGGCGCTCACCGCACTCGGCAGCTACCTCATCGGCAACTCCGTCCTGCAGACCTCCGTCGTCATCTCGGTGATGGTCTTCGCCATGGGCATCGGCTCGCTGGCCGCCAAGCCGCTGCGCCGCCGCCCGGTGGGCGCCTTCGCGGTGGTGGAGGGCGTACTGGCGCTGACCGGCGGCCTGTCGGTGCTCGTGCTGTACGCCGCCTTCGCCTGGCTCCGGCTCTACACGCCCGCGATGATCGTCGTCGCACTGGCGGTGGGGGTGCTGGTCGGCGCGGAGATCCCGCTGCTGATGACGCTGCTGCAGCGCATCCGGCGCCAGGAGGCGGGCAGTGCGGTGGCGGACATGTTCGCCGTGGACTACATCGGCGCGCTGGTCGGCGGCCTGTGCTTCCCGCTGGTCCTGCTGCCGGTCTTCGGCCAGCTGCGCGGGGCGCTGGTCGCCGGCTCGGTCAACGCCGTCGCCGGCGTCGTCGTGGTGGTCTTCATCTTCCGCCGCCGGCTGCGCCGGCGCGTCGTCGCGGGCCTGCTCGCCGGGGTCGCGGCGGTGCTCGCCGTGCTCGCCACCGCGTACGTCCTCGCGGACGACCTGGAGGTCACCGCGCGCCAGCAGATGTACCGCGACCCGATCGTGCGCGCGCAGACCACCCCGTACCAGGAGATCGTCGTCACCCGCGCCACCGCCTTCACCGGCGGGGACGACCTGCGGCTGTTCCTCAACGGGGACCTGCAGTTCAGCTCGGTCGACGAGTACCGCTACCACGAGTCGCTGGTCCACCCCGCGCTCGCCGGACGCCGCTCCTCCGTGCTGATCATGGGCGGCGGCGACGGGCTGGCCCTGCGCGAGGTGCTGCGCTACCCGGACGTGGAGCACGTGACCCTGGTCGAACTGGACCCGGCGATGACCCGCCTGGGCCGCGACTTCGCCCCCCTGCGCGCGCTCAACAAGGGCTCGCTGGACGATCCGCGGGTCCACGTCGTCAACGCCGACGCCTTCAACTGGCTGCGCGGCGCGCACCAGACGTACGACGCGGTGGTCATCGACTTCCCCGACCCGGACACGGCGGCGCTGGCGAAGCTCTACTCGGTGGAGTTCTACCACCTGCTCGGGCAGGTGCTGACCCCGCGGAGCCGGGTGATGGTGCAGAGCGGCTCGCCGTTCTTCGCGCCCAAGACGTACTGGTCGATCGCCCGCACGATCGGGGAGGCGGGCTACGCGACGCGGGAGTTCCAGGTCGACGTCCCCAGCTTCGGCAACTGGGGCTTCGTCCTGGCCACCCCCGGCACGGGCCCGCCCCCACCCCTGCGCCTGGCCCCCGACGCCCCCCGGCTGCGCTACCTGGACGAGGCGGTCCTGCGGGCGGCGGCGGTCTTCCCCGTGGACCGGCGCCGCGAGGACGTACGGCCGAGCACGCTGATGGATCCGGCGGTGCTGGAGTACGTACTGGACGAGTGGAACAACTACTGAGGCAGTCTTGCCAGTTCGGCCGCGCTGAGGACCAGGTCGGCCGCGCGCGCCGAGTCGCGGGCGGAGGCGGGGCGGCCGGCGCCGGGGATGGGGATCACCGCCGGGGAGCGGGCCAGGTGCCAGGCGAGGCAGACCTGCTGGGGGCTGACGCCGCGCTCCTCGGCGAGTTCGCGGAAGGCGTGGACCGTACGGCCTGACGGGTCTGCCGGGTCTGCCGGGTCCGCCCGGTCCGCCGGGCCGCCGGCGTCGAGTGAGCTGCGGGAGACCCCGCCCAGCGGACTCCACGGGAGGTAGGCCAGGCCCAGCTCCTCGGCCAGGCGCAGTTCGGGCTCTCCGCTGCGGTCGGCGGGCGAGTAGCGGTTCTGTACGCAGACCAGGGCGTCGCCCAGGATCGTCCGGGCCGTGCGGATCTGCGCCGTGTCCACGTTGGAGATCCCGGCGGCGCGGATCTTCCCCTCCTGGTGGAGTTCGCGCAGGGCGCCCACCGAGTCCGCCCAGGGGACGGCGGGGTCGGGCTTGTGGAGCTGGTAGAGGCCGATCGCCTCGCCGCCGAGCCGGCGCAGGGACGCCTCGGCGGCGCGGCGCAGGTGCTTCGGGTCGCCGTCGACAGTCCAGGAGCCGTCGCCCGGACGGCCCCGGCCGCCCTTGGTGGCGACGAGTACGTGCGAGGTGTCGCCGCCGTACGCGGCCAGGGCGCGGGCGACCAACTCCTCGTTGTGCCCTTCCTCTTGGGGATGCCAGTGGTAGGAGTCGGCGGTGTCGATCAGGGTCACGCCCGCGTCGAGGGCGGCGTGGACGGTGGCGAGGGCGCGGGCCTCGTCGGGGCGCCCCTCGATGGACAGGGGCATGGCGCCCAGGCCGATGGCGCTGACGGTGCGGTCGCCGAGGGTGCGGTAGCGCACGGGGGTTCCTTTCGGGCGTGGTGCTTTCGGGCGCGGTGCTCTCAGACGTGGCGCTCTCAGGCGCGGGCCGCGTCGTCGATCGCGGCGTCGAGCCAGTCGGAGGTGCGGGAGAAGGGGAAACCCAGCGTGGCGGCGCGGGAGTTGTCCATCGCGTAGTAGGTGTCGAAGGAGTACGGCGACGGGGTCTCACCGTCCCGCGCCGTCCGCAGCCGGGGCGGCCGGGCGCCGAGGCGGGCGGCGATGTGCCCGCTCAGCGCGGCGGCGTCCCACTCGCCGTGGGAGCAGGCGTTGACGGGCCCGGTGAAGTCCGCGCCCGCCGCCCAGCGCAGCACCTCGGCGATCTCGCGGTGGCCGACGAAGACCGTGGGCTGTGGCCGCGGATGGACGAGCACCTCCTCGCCGGCGGCGATCCGCGCGGTGTAGTGCGCCAGCCGGCCGGTGAAGTCCTGTGCCCCGCCGCCCAGTACGTGCGCGCTGCGGACGAAGGCGGTGGGCAGCGCGGCGGCGGCGAGGACCGCCTCGGCCTGGCGCTTCCCCTCCGCGTACCGGGTCGCGGGGTCGTCGCCGAGGTCCCCGGTGACGGGCCACGCGGCCGGGTCCACTGCGTCCTCCCGCAGCGGGCTGCCGGGGGTGGTGGGCGGCAGGGCGGAGCTGGTGGGCGGGGCGTAGACCTCCATGGTGGAGGTCATCACGTAACGGGCCGCGCGCCCGGTGAACACCCGTGCGGCGACGGCTGCTTGGGCGGGCGTGTAGCAGACCTGGTCGATCACGGCGTCGAAGGCGCGGTCGCCGAGCGCCCCGGCGAGCGCCGCCGCGTCGTCGCGGTCGGCGCGTACGTGGTCGGTGCCGGGGGGCGCGGGCGCCGAGCCCCGGTTGACGACGGTGACGCGGTCGCCGGCGGCGAGCAGCAGGTCGATGAGATGGCGGCCGAAGTAGCGGCTGCCGCCGATCACACACACCTCGCGCATGGGAGATGCTCCTTACGATCGTCTTCACGGCGCTCGTCGCCGCAGGTCAACCAGTGTTACGTTGCCGATCGCCGTACTGAAGGGGAGATCGTGGGCACAACAGGCGCAGCACCGAAGGAACCCCGGTCCGCCCGGCCCCGTACCAGGGAATCCTCGGCGGCCCTCGACGACACCGACGCGCACCTCGTCGAACTCCTCCAGCGCGAGGGCCGCCTCACCCTGAGCGAGCTGGGCCGCCGCGTCTCGCTCAGCCCCGCCGCCGTGACCGAGCGCGTCCGCCGCCTGGAGGAGGGCGGCGTGATCACCGGCTACGGGGCGCGCGTCGACCCGGAGCGCCTGGGTTACGGCATCACCGCCTTCGTCCGCGTCTCCCCGCACGGCGGCTTCTCGCTGGAACACCCCCGTACGCGCACCCTGCTGGAGCGCCCGGAGATCCGCGAGGCGCACTGCGTGGTGGGCGAGGCGCACTGGATCCTCAAGATCGCGGTCCCGGGCACGGCGGCCCTGCGCGACCTCCTGGACGAGCTGGGCAAACTGGGCACGACGACGACGTCGATCGTGCTGCACACACCGGTGGAGGGACGGCCGCTGCCGGTTCGGGAGTGAGGAAGCCCCCTTCGGATATCCTGGAAATGATTCGGATATACGGAAGGGTGCGCACCGCATGGGCAAGACGCTGATCGAGATCGACGAGGAAGCCCTGGCCATAGCGCAGGCGGCTTTCGGTACGAAAACGAAGAAGGACACCGTCAACCGCGCCCTGCGCGAAGTCAGCGAGCGGGTCAAGCGCCACGAGGCCCGGATGGCCGCCGAGCGCACCGCCGCCGAGGCACTGGACCTCGACATGCTGCTGGACAAGGCCGCCTACCGGGCCAAGTCCGAGACCGCAGCCGAGCCCCTCGGAACCGGCGATGACACCGGGGGCAAAGCAGCGTGAGATATCTGGCCGACACCTCGGCCGCGGCCCGCTTCCTCCAGCACGGGGCGGACGCGTGGGGGTGGGGAGACGCGCTGGATTCCGGACTGGTCGGGATGTGTGAGATCACCGAACTGGAGATTCTGCGTTCCGCGAGGTCAACAGCGCACCACAAGCAGATGCGGCAGCATCTGAGCGGTTTCTACGCCTGGGCGCCGCTTCCGGACGGCACCTGCCAACGCGCCCTCCAGGTCCAGCAGTTCCTCGTCGAGCACGGCGAGCATCGCAGCGCCGGACCCGTCGACCTCCTGGTGGCGGCAGCAGCCGAACTCTCCGGTCTCACCCTGCTGCACCGCGACCGCGACTACGAGACCATCGCCCGGCACACGGGGCAACCGACTCTGATGCTCGCGGACAGAGCGACGGGCTGAAACCCCCTACACCGCCTCTGCCAGCGACAGTTTCGCCGCGAAGGCGAGGAAGGCCGCGCCCGCTGTCGCCGTGATGCTCGCCTTGAGGCGGTGGCGGGTGCGCAGGGCGGTGGCCAGGCGGGTGCCGCCGAGGATCAGGGCCGTGAGGTAGGCGAAGCTGAAGAGTTGCGCCCACAGGCCCAGGATCAGGAACGCCAGTGCCGGGTGGCTGTAGGTGGGGTCTACGAACTGGACGAAGAAGGACACGAAGAAGAGGATCGCCTTCGGGTTCAGGGCGCTGACGACGAAGGCCCGGCGGAAGGGGCGCTCGCGCTTCGGGGCGTCGCGCGGTCCCGTGCTGCGGCCGGCCTCCCGCTCACCGCCCGCCTGCGCACCGTCCGCCCGTACACCGCCCGCCTGCGCACCGTCTGCCCGTACGCCTCCCCGCGCCGCCCGCGTCAGCCCCGCCCCCCGCTCGCGCCACAGCCGCCGCGCCCCGCGCAGCAGCCCCATCGCCAGCCAGGACAGATAGCCCGCGCCGGCGAACTTCACCACCGCGAACGCCGCCGGGCTCGCCTGCAGCAGCGAGGCCACGCCACCCGCCGAGAGCGCCATCAGCAGCGTGTCGCCGCACATCACGCCGCCGACCGCCGTGTACCCGGCGCGCACGCCCCTGCGGGCGGCGACGGAGAGCACGTAGAGCGAGTTCGGCCCGGGGAGCAGCACGATCAGGGCGAGACCCGCGAGGTAGGTCGGAAGGTCGGTGATACCAAACATGCGTTCAGAGTCCCATCCCCACCAAGCCGCCCGAAACGGGTTTCACCGTACGGACGCGGGGCGCCCCGCCCGTAAACCCGTTCCCGCCGCCCGCCCGCTGGTGGTAGTGCTGGCCCCATGATTGCCGAGAGCGGGTTGGTCGCGCGGTTGCGGGCCGCCGGGTGTGTGTTCGCCGAGGATGAGGCGCGGTTGCTGGTGGAGGCCGCCGGGGAGCGCGGGGGGCTGGAGGCGATGGTGCGGCGGCGGGTGGCGGGGCTGCCGTTGGAGCAGGTGGTGGGGTGGACGGAGTTCCGGGGGCGGCGGGTCGTGCTCGCCGAGGGGGTGTTCGTGCCCCGGCGGCGCAGCGAGTTCCTGGCCGGGCGGGCCGTCGCGGCGGCGGAGGCGGTCGCCGCGAGGGCGTCCGGCGTGGTCGTCCTCGACCTGTGCTGCGGGGTGGGGGCGGTCGGGGCCGCGGTGGCCGCCGAGGTCGCGGGGGTGGAGCTGCACGCCGCCGACCTCGATCCGGCCGCACTCGCGTGCGCGCGGCGCAACGTCGCGGGCGCGGTGTACGAGGGCGACCTCTACGCCCCGCTGCCCGCGTCCCTGCGCGGCCGGGTGGACGTGCTCGTGGCCAACGCCCCCTATGTCCCCACCGGAGAGCTGGAGTTGCTGCCCGCCGAGGCCCGGCTGTACGAGCCGCGCGCGGCCCTCGACGGCGGCGCGGACGGTCTGGACGTGCAGCGCCGGATCGCCGCCGGGGCCGCCCAGTGGCTGGCGCCGGGCGGGACGCTGCTGATCGAGACGAGCGGGCGGCAGGAGGACCGTACGGTCGAGGCGTTCCGGCGGGCCGGCCTGCGCACCCGGGTGGCCCGGTGCGAGGACCTGGCGGCGACGGTGGTGGAGGGGACGGGGGAGGCGGGGGCGTAAAAAGGGCAGGGGCGTAAGGGGTGGGGGCGGTGCGCGGGTTGACGTATCCGTCCGAAACACTGGTCTCCCGGCGTAACGGAACCATCCGCGCCTCCCCTACGTCCCTAAAGATCACACCATCCGCCGATCCCCCCGGGAGCACCCCCCGATGACCCTCACGGCAGCCGCAGCAGAGATCACCGCCGGCACGACGGCCTCCCCGCCGAAAGCCCTCGCCACCCGGCACCTCTATCTCGCCCGGCATGCCGAAGCCCTTCCCGACGAGAGCGGCCTGAGCGAGCGCGGCCGGCGGCAGGCGCGGCTGCTCGGCGAGCGGCTGGGCGCGACGGCGCTCGACGCCGTCTACCACGGGCCCCTCGCCCGCGCCGCGCAGACCGCGCGGCTGGCTGCGGACGGGCTGCGGACGGAGCGGGGCGAGGGGGACGCGGACGGGCCGAGCGGCCCCCCGGTCCGCAGCCTCGACGCCGCCGGCGACTACGTGCCGTACTTCCCGGCCCGCGACGAGCTGCCCGCGAAGTCCGCCGCCGCCTTCCTGCCGTTCCTCGCCGACGCCTCCGACGAGGACCGCGAGCAGGGCCCGCGCCTGGCCCGCGAGGCGCTGCGGCGCTTCTCCGGGCCGGTGGCGGGTGAGCGCGAGCGCCACGAGCTGGTGATCACGCACAACTTCCTGATCGGCTGGCTGGTCCGCGCCGCGATGGGCGCCCGCCCCTGGCGCTGGCTGGGCCTCAACAGCCCCAACGCCGCGCTGACGGTGATCCGTTACGCCCCCGGCCGCCCAGCCGCCCTGCTCCTGCTCAACGACATGAGCCACCTCCCGGAGGAGCTGCGCTGGACGGGGATGCCGGCCGGCGCGAAGGCGTAACCGGCCGCTCGCGGCGGCGACTTCAGCCCGTACGCCCCAGGAAGCGCAGCAGCCGCTCCCCCGCCTGCGCGTCCGCCTCGCAGGGGAGCGCCGCTCCGAAGCGCCCCGGCCGGTCCGTCGGGTGGACGAAGTACGGGGCCAGCTCCAGGAGTTCCTCCGCGAGCCCCGCCGGCAGCGGGCGTGCGGCCCCGCAGGCGCGCGCCAGGTCCCAGCCGTGCACCGCGATCTCGATCGCGCCCGTCCCCGTGACGATCGCCGAGGAGAGCAGCATCCCGTCCACCTCGACGGTCCCGTGCCCCCTGCCCGCGCCGCTCCACGCCCCGACCAGCTGCCGGCACCGCTCCCGTACGGCCGAGGTCAGCTGCTCCGCGCCGGCGTCGGACAGCCGCGCGGCCGGCAGGTCCAGGCTGACCTGCCCCTCGACGGCCTCGCAGAGCGCGTCGAGGGAGTCCAGGAGGTGGACCAGCAGCAGCCGCAGATCCCAGTCGGCGCACGGCGTGGGCCGCGCCAGCGTGTCCTCGCCGACCAGCGGCAGCACCCCCAGCGCGTAGCCGACGGCCCGCTCCAGCAGGCTCACCCCGGCCCGCACCTCGGTGGGCGCCGTGTCCACGGGGATCACGCCTCGGCCGGGGCGGAAGCGGATGCCGCTGTCGAGGAAACCGCCGGCAGCACCGCCGGCAGCCCGAACACCTCGAAGAGGCTCTGCTCGAAGAACGCCACGCAGTGCCGCACCCGCCCGCCCTCGATGTCCAGCACCTGGATCTGGAACGCCCGGTGCTCCCCGCTCTCCCGGTCCAGCATGTACAGCCCGAAGGCCGGCTGCCCGTTGGCCGTCGTCGCCACCATCCGCTGGTCGCCGGGCCCCTCGGCCGGGCAACTGGTGTCGATGAGCTGCCCGATGACCTCGGCGCCCTGGTACCAGCCTGTGAAGGGAGGCATCTCCCAGACCGCGTCCTCGGTGAAGAGCCTCACGATCCCCGGCACGTCCTTCGCCTCGAAGGCCGCCATCCACCGGTCCAGCAGCCGCTGCTGCTCCGCGTCCTGCGGCTCGCGCACCGAGTCCTCGCTCAGCGCCGCCTTGCCCATCGCCGCGTGCGCGCGCTGCAGCGCGCTGTTGACGGCGGCCGTCGACAGCTCCAGCTGCTCGGCGACCTCCGCCGCCTTCCACCGCAGGACGTCGCGCAGGATCAGCACCGCCCGCTGCTTGGGCGGCAGGTGCTGCAGCGCCGCGATGAACGCCAGGCGCACCGACTCGCGCGAGCCCACGACCGCCGCCGGGTCGGCCGTCGTACCGCCGTCGATCATCGTGTCGGGGATCGGCTCCAGCCACGGCACCTCCTCCTGCGTGACCAGCTCGTCCGCCGGGGAGGAGGACGGCGCGCCCAGGCCGGTGGGCAGCGGGCGCCGGCTGCGGCCCTCCAGCGCGGTGAGGCAGGCGCGGGTGGCGATGGTGTGCAGCCAGGTGCGCAGGCTGGAGCGGCCCTCGAAGTTGTCGTACGCCCGCCAGGCCCGCAGGTACGTCTCCTGCACCAGGTCCTCGGCGTCGTGCACGCTGCCGAGCATCCGGTAGCAGTGCGCCAGCAGCTCGCGCCGGTAGGGGTCCGCGAGCTGCGGGAAATCGTCCAGTGCCGGCTTGTCCGCCATGTGCCTGCCCTCCAGTTTGGCGGCCGTCACCGCCCTCACCCGTACAGACCGTGCGCGCCGCGCGAACTCATCGCGGCGGCGCGGGATTTTTTCCCGCCGGTCTCCCGACCCTCCACCCTGCCATCCGCCCCGGCCCCCACGCAGCCGGTCAACACAGCGTCCATAAGGACGGGTTGCCCGCGATCACACGATTTGACCCCGTCCTGTAGATCCACGAATGTAAAGCCGTCTGCGCGCGCGAAGCCCCGACAACCGAAAGCAGGGCCCTCCATGACAACCACCCCCCACCGCGTCATCGTCGTCGGCGCCGGCCCCACCGGCCTGCTCCTCGCCGGCGACCTCGCCGCCGCCGGCATCGCGGTGACCGTACTGGAGCGCCGCCCGCCCCAGGTCAGCAACCTCTCCCGCGCCTTCGTCGTCCACGCCCGCACCCTGGAGCAGCTCGACGCCCGCGATCTGGCGGACGAGCTGGTCGCCACCGGCTCCACCCTCACCTCCCTGCGCCTCTTCGGCCGCCTCTCCCTGGACCTCTCCACGCTGCCCACCCGCTTCCCGTACCTGCTGATCACCCCGCAGTACGAGGTCGAGCGCCTGCTGCACGCCCGCGCCCTCTCCCTCGGCGCGGACTTCGTGTACGAGGCGGAGGCCACCGCGCTCGACCAGGACGGCGAGGGCGTGGACGTACGCCTGAAGGACGGCACCGTCCACCGCGCCGCGTACGTCGTCGGCGCGGACGGCCACCGCAGCGGCGTGCGCCAGGCGCTCGGGCTGCCCTTCCCCGGCGTCTCGGTGGTGAAGTCCCTGTTCCTGGCGGACGTCCAACTGGCCGAGAAGCCCGCCGACGCGCTCACCGTGGCCGCCGACGGCGAGGTCTTCGCGATGATCGCCTCCTTCGGCGACGGCTGGTACCGGGTGATGGGCTGGAACCGCGCCCACGAGGTCGCCGACGACGTACCCCTGGAGCTGGCGGAGGTCCGCGAGGTCACCCGCCGCGCGCTGGGCAGCGACTACGGCATGCACGAGGCCCGCTGGCTCTCCCGCTTCCACAGCGACGAACGCCAGTGCCCCTCCTACCGCCAGGGGCGCGTCCTCCTCGCCGGGGACGCCGCCCACATCCACTCCCCCGCCGGCGGCCAGGGCATGAACACCGGGCTGCAGGACGCCGCCAACCTCGGCTGGAAACTCGCCGCCGTCCTCGACGAGCGCGCACCCGCCACCCTCCTGGACAGCTATCAGGCCGAACGCCACCCCGTCGGAAAGGCGGTGCTGCGCAGCAGCGGCGCCATCGTCCGCCTGGCCCGCACGCACAACCCCCTGCTGCGCGCCCTGCGCACCGCCGCCACCGCCGCCGCCGACCACTCCGCGCGGGCGCGCACCCGCGCGCTGGGCCGCATCACCGGCCTCGGCTACGCCTACCCGGCTCCCCGCGGCGCGCACCGGCTGGCCGGCCACCGGGCACCGGACGTGCCGCTCGCCGACGGGCGCCGCCTGTACGAGGCGCTGCGCGCCGGCGAGTTCACCCTCCTGCACGCCGGGGGCGCCGACGCGACCGAGGGCCGCCGGGTGGTCCACGCCTTCCCGCGCACCCCCACCGCGCAGTCCGTCCTCGTACGCCCCGACGGGTACGTGGCCTGGGCCTCCGACAGTCCGACGGCGCTGGAGCTGGAGGCGGCGCTGGCGCAGTGGACGGGGCCGCGCCGGGCCTGACGGACGCCAGGCCCTACGCTCCCCCCGTGACCGCCCTGCGCTCCCTGGCCCTCTTCCTCGCCGCCGCCCTGCTGGAGATCGGCGGCGCCTGGCTCGTCTGGCAGGGGGTGCGCGAGCACCGCGGCCGGCTGTGGATCGGCGCCGGGGTGCTCGCGCTGGGGGCGTACGGCTTCGTCGCCACCCTCCAGCCGGACGCCGACTTCGGCCGCGTCCTGGCCGCGTACGGCGGTGTCTTCGTCGCGGGCTCGCTGGCCTGGGGCATGGCCGTGGACGGCTACCGCCCGGACCGCTTCGACGTGGCGGGGGCGCTGGTCTGCCTGGCGGGGGTGGGGGTGATCATGTACGCGCCCCGGAGCTGAGGCGCGCCCCCACCCCCGACCCCGCCCTCACGGCACCGAAGGCCCGTCCAGATAGCGCCCGTCCGCGTCGTACGGCCACGCGTTCGCCACGCACCCCCGCAGCCCGTCGATCTGCTGCATCATCACCGGCGCCCTCCTCCCCCGGCCCGGGCAGTCCGCGTGCCCGTAGCCCAGCCAGTGCCCCACCTCGTGGTTGACGATCAGCGCCCGGTACTCCCGCACCGGCCCCGGGAAGTTCGGCGAACCCTCCTTCCAGCGCTTGAGGTTGACCACCACCGACTCACCCGCCCGGCAGTTGACCTCCCCGCGCGTGCGCAGCCCGTACGCCCCGCAGAGCCGGTCCACCGTCGCGGGCACGGCGACGCGGATGACCAACTCCGCCTCTCCGTCCGTACGTTGGAAGGAGTGCGCCCCGGCGTGCGTCCAGCCGCGCCCGTCCGCCAGCACCGCCGCTATCTCCTCCGCCACCGCCCCGGGCTCCAGGCCGGTGTCCTTCTCCACCTCCACCCGGTAGCGGTGCAGCACGCCGTTCCCGGCGACCTTCCCGTCGCCCCGCACCACCGCGAAGTCGCGGGGGTCCACCGCCGCCGGCGTCGGCGCGGCCCCCGTCGGGCCGCCGCCCGAGCCCAGCCCCGGCATCCGCGCCACCGCCGCCGCCCCGCCCAGCACGCACACCGCCACCGCCCCGGCCGCCAGCATCCGCCCGCCCCTACCCACCGCGCACCTCCTCCGTGACGGGCGCCAGCACCGGCCGCCCGTCCGCCTCCCGTACGAGATCCAGCAGCGCCGGGTCCGACGCCACCGCCGTCAGCTCCGCGCCGGTGAGCGGCGCCGCCCGCCCGGCCGCTGCGTCGGGGGCGACCGCGAGGCGCACGAGGCTGCCCCCGTAGCGGAAGACCACCGAAACGCCGCTGTCCGCACCGGAGTTCATCGACCCGGTGCGCACCGCCGCCGCCACGCCCCCCGCCAGCACCGCCCGCTCGCACACCAGGCCCTTCGCCGGCGCGCTCGCGCACGGCAGGCGCCCCCCGCGCGGGTCGGGGCGCACCGAGAAGGCCACCGGGAAGGTGTGCGCGCCGCTGCGGCCCGTGTACGTGTCGGCCGTCCCGGCGTCCGGCGCCACCGCGCCCACCGCGGCGGGCAGCCGGCGGTCCAGCACGTCCGCCGCCTCGCGCTTGAAGGCCCGCAGCCGCCCGCGCTCGGCGTCCCCCATCCGCAGCCACTCCCCGTCGGGGGCGGGCGCCGCGGCACGGGACGGCCCCGCCGCGTCCAGCGCCCGGGGCGCCGGCGCCGGCCACCCGGGCAGCGCCAGCCAACCCGCCGCGACCACCACCGCGACCCCGGCGGCCACCCCGGCGCGCGTACGCACCCGGCGCCGCCGCCCCTGCGCCACCGCCGCCGGCACCAGGTCCGGCGGCCACTCCAGTTCGTCCACCGTGCGCGCCAGCTCCGCCCGGACGAACGCGGCGCGGTCCAGCTCGCCCACGTCCGCCGCGCCGCGCTCCCCGTACCCCTCGTACATCCGCACCATCCCTCAGCCCTCCGCCATGTAGAGGTGCATCTCACCGAGTTGACCGCGCAGCCGCTCCAGGGAGCGCGAGCACTGGCTCTTGACCGTCGACTCACTGCAGTCCAGCAACTGCGCCACCGTGCCCACGCTCAGGTCCTCCCAGTAGCGCAGTACCACCATCGCCCGCGCCCGGGGCGGCAGTTGGGCCAGCGCCGCCAGCAGCGTCAGCCGCAGCTCCGGACGCTCGGGCGCGGGCGCCGCCACCTCGGCGCGGCGGTGCGCGAGCAGCGCGCGCAGGCCCGAGCGGCGCTCGCTGAGATAGATGCGGGTGAGCACCGTGCGGGCGTACGCGTCCGGGCTGTCCGCCGCGCTCACCCGCCGCCAGTGCTGGAAGAGCCGGGCCAGCGTGCTCTGCGTCAGATCACGGGCGCCCTCGGCGTCCCCGCACAGCAGGTACGCCACGCGGTACAACCTGCGCTGCGCCCCCCGCGCGTACTCCTCGAAGTCCTGCCGGCTTCCGCCAGGCATACGGCCCCCTCCATGCTCGTGCGTTCCCTCACCCCTCATTGAGCACGCCCGGATCCGAAAGGTTGAAACGGACGAGCGAATTATTCTGATCCCGAGCAGTACGCACCCTCGCCGCCCTCGCGCACCAGGAGCCCGCATGACCATCCCCTCGCGCCCCTCGCGCCCCTCGCGCCCCTCGCGCACCGAGCAGCCCACCGCCGTCGTCACCGGAGCCAGCGGCGGCATCGGCGCCGCCACCGCCCGCCAGCTCGCCGGGGCCGGCTACCACGTCGTCCTCACCGCCCGCCGCAAGGACCGCGTCGAGGCGCTGGCCGCCGAGCTGACAGCGGCCGGGCACAGCGCCGAGGCATCCGTCCTGGACGTCACCGACCGCGCGGCGGTGGACGCCTTCGCGGCCGGCCTGGAGCGCTGCGACGTGCTGGTCAACAACGCCGGCGGCGCGATCGGCGCCGAGAGCGTCGAGGCGGGCGACCCGGCGGACTGGCTGGCGATGTTCGAGGTGAACGTCCTGGGCGTCCTGCACGTCACCCAGGCCCTGCTCCCCGCCCTGCGCGCCTGCGGCGACGGCACGGTCGTGGTCCTCTCCTCCACCGCCGGCCACAGCACGTACGAGGGGGGAGGCGGCTACGTGGCGGCCAAGCACGCGGCGCACTCCATCGCCGCCACCCTGCGCCTGGAGCTGTGCGGCGACCCGGTCCGGGTCATCGAGATCGCCCCCGGCATGGTCCGCACCGAGGGCTTCGCCCTCACCCGCATGCGGGGCGACGAGGAGAAGGCCGCCTCGGTCTACGCGGGCGTGGCGGCCCCCCTCACGGCGGACGACGTCGCGGACACCATCACCTGGGCGGTCACCCGCCCCCCGCACGTCAACATCGACCTCCTGATCGTCCGCCCCCGCGCCCAGGCGGCGAACCACAAGGTGTACCGGGAGGGCTGAGGCCGCACCGCGCACTGCGCCAGGAACAAAGGAGGGGAGCCCCGCCATCCGGGGCTCCCCTCCTCGGTGCGCGCGGGCCTCACCCCTTCACGCACACCACCTGCTTCAGCTGCGCCACGACCTCCACCAGGTCCCGCTGCTGGTCGATGACCTGCTCGATCGGCTTGTACGCCGCCGGGATCTCGTCCACCACGCCGGAGTCCTTGCGGCACTCCACACCGCGCGTCTGGTCCTCCAGGTCCCGGGCGGTGAAGCGCCGCCTGGCCGCCGTACGGCTCATGCGCCGGCCGGCGCCGTGCGAGGCGGAGTTGAAGGACGCCGCGTTGCCCAGACCGCGCACGATGTACGAGCCCGTGCCCATCGAACCGGGGATGATGCCGTACTCCCCCGAGCCCGCGCGGATCGCGCCCTTGCGGGTGACCAGCAGGTCCATCCCGTCGTAGCGCTCCTCGGAGACGTAGTTGTGATGGCAGGAGATGACCTGCTCGAAGGTCGGCCTGGCCTTCTTGAACTCCCGCCGCACCACGTCCTGCAGCAGCGCCATCATCAGCGCGCGGTTGCGCTTGGCGTAGTCCTGCGCCCAGAACAGGTCCCGGCGGTAGGCCGCCATCTGCGGGGTGTCCGCGACGAACACCGCGAGGTCGCGGTCGACCAGGCCCTGGTTGTGCGGCAGCTTCTGCGCGACGCCGATGTGGTGGTCGGCCAGCTCCTTGCCGATGTTGCGCGAACCGGAGTGCAGCATGAGCCAGACCGAATCGGACGAATCAACGCATACCTCGACGAAGTGGTTTCCTCCGCCGAGCGTCCCCAGCTGCTGCACCGCCCGCTCCCGCCGATGCCCCACCGCCTCCGCGAGCCCGTCGAACCCCGCCCAGAACTCGTCCCACCCGGACGTCGGCACCCCGTACAGCGACCCCGGATCCACCGCCTCCCGGTGCATCCCGCGCCCCACCGGGATCGCCTGCTCGATCTTCGAGCGCAGCCGGGAGAGGTCGCCCGGCAGGTCGTTCGCCGTCAGCGAGGTCTTCACCGCGCTCATCCCGCAGCCGATGTCCACGCCGACCGCCGCCGGGCAGACCGCGCCGTGCATGGCGATCACGGAGCCGACCGTGGCGCCCTTGCCGTAGTGGACGTCGGGCATCACCGCGAGACCCTTGATCCAGGGCAGCGTGGCGACGTTCTGCAGCTGGCGCAGTGCGACGTCCTCGACGGAGGCCGGGTCGGCCCACATCCGGATCGGTACCTTCGCACCGGGCAGTTCGGTGTACGACATGGCTCCCCCTGGGGTTTCACGACAAGAAGTCAGAGATCCGGAGAAACGCGGGCAGAACGCAAAACGCGCACGCCATCGCCGCACTCCGGACACGCGGCCAGCGGTTGCGGCCGTGCGTGCGATAAACATTGTGGTCACCGCCCACCCAGGGGCGGCAACATGATTTCGCGGCCCGGGGCACCCCCGCCGCCGCGCAGACCTTCGGTGGGACTCCGGGGAAGGGAGCCGGCTCGTGCAGCCGCAGTCATACGTGCCGGGGGCCGCGACGGCGGTCGTGGCCGCCCTCGCCCTCGCGCTGACCGGCTGTACGGGGAGCGGGGACAGCGGCGACGGCATGAAGGAGGAGGCCGCTGGCAGCGCCGCCGCGCCCGAGGCCGCGCCCTCCGGGCGCTACCGCACGCTGCCGGAGCCCTGCACCGCGGTGGACAAGGAGCAGCTGCGCGCCCTGCTGCCGCAGACCGCCACCGACGTGAAGAACACCGCCTCCACCCGCGCCCGCGAGGAGGCGCTGCTCGGCGGGAAGCCGGCGCTGACCTTCGACACCGACCGCCGGGTGGGCTGCGGTTGGCAGCGGGTGTCGGTGGAGGGCAGCCGCCAGCTGCGGCTCGACTTCGAGCGCGTGGTCAGCTACGACCCGGCGGTGAGCGACGAGGTGCGCGCCGCGCAGGTCTTCCGGCGCAAGGCGCAGGAGCACGGGGTGACGGCGCGCGACCTGCCCAAGGGTCCGCAGCCCAGCGCCCCGTCCGGGTCCGGGGGGCCCGGGGAGCTGGTCGGGGAGTCCGGCGCGGAGGTCATGGAGGACGGCGCGGCGGCCCCCTCCACGCCGGACCCGAAGCCGGGGACGGACGCGGCGGCGGGGACGGATGCGGGGACGGACGCGGCGGCGGGGACGGCCCCTCCGGCCACCCCTACCCCCAGCGCCTCCCCGGCCGCGCCGCTCGTCCTGGAGGGGCCCGGCGACGAGGCGTTCCTCGCGGAGCGCGCGGGGACGACGCAGCAGGGGCAGCGCCGGGTGGTGAGCGTGATTTTCCGCACGGCGAACGTGGTCGTAACGGTCGAGTACGGACAGTCCACGACCGGTGCGACGGCCCTTCCGGACAGCGCTGAGCTGCAGCGCAGGGCCCAGGAGCTGGCCGGGAAGCTGGCCGGGGACCTCATGGAGTGAGACCCGGACCCCCCGTCGGCGCTCGCGGTACGCTCGCAGATCGCACGCATCCACAACCCTGGCGAAGGATCATGCACCGTTCAGCCCAGAGCACCGTCCGCACGTTGGCCCTCGGCGCGTCCTGCCTGCTCATACCGGTGGCGCTGCTCGCCACCAGCTGCTCCAGCATCCTGGGCGAGCCGAAGGACGAGGCGTCGAAGTCGGCGTCCTCCGACTCCCCCTCGGCCTCGCCGACGGTGAAGGCGGCGAAGTTCGCCGAGCTGCCGAGTGCCTGCCGGGCGGTGCCGGCGGCGAAGGTGAAGGAGCTGGTGGCGAAGGCGAAGCCCGCCTCCGGTACGGCGGTGAAGTCGCCGGACACCTCGTCGCGCGGCGGCTGCGTCTGGAGCGGTCTGGACGGCTACCAGTTCCGCTACCTGGATGTGACGCTGCAGCGCCTGGAGTCGGACCCGGCGCTGGGTACGGGCGAGAAGCGCGCGGAGAAGGCGTACGCCCGGACGCTGAAGACGGAGGAGTCCACGAAGGACGTGGCGGGGCTGGTCGTGAACAAGCTGGCCGGTCTGGGCGACGAGGCGGTGTCGGTCTCGTACACGCAGAAGAAGGACAAGGAGACCCTGGTCCACCAGACGGTGATGGTGCGGCTGGCGAACGTCGTGGTGATGGTCCGCTACGAGGGCTCGGGTTTCGCGGGTGCGAAGGAGCCGAAGGCGGCGGACATCGCGAAGGGCGCCCGCTCGGCGACGGAGGCGGCGCTGGCGGCGGTGGAGTCGGCGGAATAGGCCGCCCGACGGCCCGGAGCTGTCCGCCCCAACGGCCGGGTACAAGCCGGATCTTCCCGGCAATCATCCCCATCCCGTCGCCCGCGGGTTCGGCCGACCCTCCTGATCTCGCCCTCGTGTGCGAGGCTGTCCCGGTCCTTGCCCCAGCAGTACGCAGTCGGATCGATCGGGAGGTGTGCGCGCGTGGCCGCCGTCCAGTTGAGCCGTACGCACCGGGTGCTGATAGCCGTGGTGGTGCTGGGTGCGGT
>NZ_JBHSZO010000033.1:0-68743 GCF_042663125.1 Streptomyces polyrhachis
CCAGCAGACCCACAACAAGGTCATCCGCGGCATCCACGGCGTCTGCGAGCGCGCCCACTCCCTGCTCAAGACCACCTTCAAGGCCCTGCGCCGGGTCAGTCCGGACCCCAGCCGCATCACGAAGATCGCCGCCGCAGCCCTCGTCCCGCTCCAGATCGAGTACGACCGCACCATCTGAACGATCACGCAATGCCATGATCCGTTACTGGAAAAGGCTCAGTGCGCTACATGTTCAGCTCCGGCCGGATTCCCAACCAGGCTTCCACCTCTGCACGGAGAGCTTCCTCTAGGCGAGATGAATCAATCCACTCCAATGCAGAGAGGACCCGCTCCACATCTTGCAGCAAGTCGATACGAGGGTCCCGCTGCTCCCGATTTTGACAGGCCACACCGACGGGCGCATAGAAATCGTCACCAGCATCCCGGTAGCGATATGCGCGCTCTCTGGCATAGCCGACTATCTCTTCGCGTGAAGCCGGCATGTTGCTTACAGCCCACCTGACCGCACCTTCTGGTGTAAGCGTCCCAATCAGTCCAGGAAGCCCGGAATCGTAACGCGTAGCGATAACAGCAAGCCGCAGCTGCCAGTAGGCAACCAGGGAAGGTGACAGCTCTCCCCGCGCGCCCCCCGAGGCCAATAGCCGAGCGCCAGCGCCGAGCAGATCACTCCTCTGATCTGGCGAGATGTTCCGCAAGCCACTTGCGTTCGACTCGATGGACTCCAGGATGCCCCACCACCATTGGGGTGATGCGGAAGCATCTGCATGCGCGTCAAGCCATGCGGAAAGCTCGCGATCGCGAAGCGATTGAATACTCCGCAGATCCTCATTAACAGTCATCACGGAGCCATCCCGCCGTAGTCCCTAATTGCGCTCAGTGGAATCCTGATCCCTTGCGCGGCAAACGCATCCACTCCCCTTTGAATGAAGACACATGCGCATTCTGGTGTCGGCGTATAATGCCCCGTCATGTTATCGAAGGAAGTGACCGGGCCACCATTAAAGATTACCTGGCCAGCGGCCATCACGGGTTCCCCACCGGATGCGATTGTGTGGTGGATGCCCGGCGAACTCCGAACCATGTTGAGCTCACCACCTTCACCCACGGTCCAGAGGTAGCTACCATTTCCCGCCGCAGCTTGCGTGAATTCTGACGTTCCAGCCGAGATTTTGGTGACTCCTTCAAAGTCGGCCGCCATCTGCTCGAACGGGAGATCATCCGCCTTGCTGTTCTTTACGGGACCACAGCTGTTGTGCACTAGCACTGGAGTGGTTCCCGCCAGCACATAGTACGTGTGCTCGCGGGATGGCCCTGCCTGTGTTTTCGCAGGTCAGATACGGCGCGTCAGTCCGTAAACGTCCGCTCGGGTGTGCCGGGGTCCGTGGTTGTTGCCGTTACCATTGCCGTCAGGGGTCGGAGCCGGGGTGGCTATTTCAGGAAGCTGTTGAGGTCGTCCACGGTCCAGTCGGCCTGCCGCAGGATGGAGCGCAGGGTGCCGGGCGCGAGCGAGCGGTGCAGGGGCACGATGACGGTGCGGTCGTCCTTGCGGTACTTGGCGTGGCTGCCGCGCGTGGAGATGTGGTCGAAGCCTGCGCGCTCCAGGGCTTTGGCGATCTGGGTGCCGGACAGGCCCGTGGGTACGGCGGGGCTCATGCGACACGGACCTCGACGGGTGCGGTGATCACATCGGTGACTTCGGGGGCCGGGGCGTCCTCGAAGTAGAGTTCCAGGGCTTCGCGAAGGTTGGTGAGGGCCTCCTCGATGGTTTCGCCCTGGCTGGTGACCTCGGCCTGGAGGCAGCGGGCCACGTACCACTCGCCTTCGTGTGTGATCGCGGCGGTGAGATGCAGTGCATGCGACGTCATGGGCAAAGTCTGGCATGCCCGCCCTGTTGTCTTCCGTGCTTTGCCAGCCTGGCCTTGGCGCGCGGGCCTACGAAGCCAAGGCCCCTTGGACCGGGCCCACCGCAAAGGACGCGGCCGGCCCGGCAGACAGACGGCCTGAGTGGGTGGGGTCCCTCGTCGGTCGGGCAGCTTCGCCGTGCCAGGGTTCCCCGGGGGCCGCCAAGGCTCACATCGTGACGCGTGCGCTTGGCCTTGGCGGCCCCCGGGGGTTCCTGGTACGCCTCCGGTGACCGACCGACGAGGGACCCCACCCGCGGCCCCGAACCCCGCACCACGACGAAGCCGCACCCGAAAGTCGGCCCCCTGCCCCTCGGAGGGAGGGCCGGGGTCTAGGGCGGAGCCCCGGAAAAGGTTGGCTGTGCTGGTTGTTGCGCGCCCGGACCGGCGGGCCGTCGGCAAGCGGGGCGGAGACAGGAGCGGGCGGCGGCCCCGCAGGGCCGGGCGCGCGCGGGCCGCGCCAGCGGGCCGCCTTGAAAAAAATCAAGTAAAGAAATTCTGAACAACACTCCCCGTGCTACACGCGCCCCGTGCTATGCGTCCTGCCACTCCGCCGGGTGCGGCAGGTTCAGCGTCGGCGTCTGTCTTCGTTCAGCCGGTCGTATAGGCGCTGGACGCTGGCGGCCTGCTCTTCGGGCGTGTAGTTGCCGCTGAGGCGCTTGCGTTGCTCCATGACGGCGCGCATGGCGTCGCGGTGGGCGGTGGCGGCTTCGAACTCGACGCTCGCCTTGGCGAACCGTTCCTCGGCGGCGGCGAGTTCGGCGGCTACCTCGTCGTCGCTCTTGCCGCTGAGCCGCACCGCTTCCTCATCCGCCCGGCGCTGCGCCGCCATCTCCTCCAGCCCCTCGTTGTAGCGCTTGAGGAACTGATCGCGCGGGCTGAGCTGGCGGACGAAGACGCCCCGGCCCTGCACGGAGTAGATCAGCCCCTCCTCCTTGAGGACCCGCAGGGCGTTCTGCGCGGTGGAGTTGGCGATGCCGTACTGGGCTTGCAGGTCGCGGGCGGACGGGAGCTTGGCCCCCGGCGCGAGCCGACCGTCCTGAATCTGCTTGCGGAGCTCGTCCGCGGTCCGCACGTACGGGGGGCGTGGATCGTCAGCGGGACTGTCGGCGGTCCGCCAGCCGCGCCGGAGGTCGCCGAGACCTGTGTACGCGGGATCGGATTCGCCGGAGTCGGTCTCGTCGCCCGCTGCGGCCTCCGTCTTCGCTTCGGCCGGCGCTTCCTGCGCGCGCACGTAGCTGCCTCGGCCCAGGACGGAGTAGATCAGCCCCTCGCCCTTGAGGAGCCGCAGAGCGTTTTGGACCGTGGAGCTGGCAAGTCCGAAGCGCCGTTGCAGATCGCGCGCGGCAGGGAGTCGCTCGCCGGGGCGCAGCTCGCCGTCGTGGATGGCGGCGCGCAGGACGTCGGCGGCCTGGACGTACGGCGGCCGGGGGTCCTCTCCCAGTGGCAGCTTCATGGCATGAGGGTAGCGGCGTCAGCACTCAGGGCACACCCGGGCGTCCTCGGCGTTCCAGCCGTATCGGCGTAGCGATACGAATCGAGTGTCGCGTGTGTAGCGGGCGTGCCGCTATGGTCATGGTGAGTCGATCAAGCGGCTCCATCGAACGAGGATGTGATGGCATGGCCATGACCCGTATCCGTGTTGCTCTGCTGCCGTCGGCGGTGTGCATCGCGGGCACCGAGCCGGTGCTGAAGATCAAGGACCAGCAGACCGGGGAGGTCGCCACCGACCGGGAGACCGGTGCGTCGCTGTACACGGTGACTGTGATGCTCATGGAGGACGGCCGGGCCGAGGTCCTGAAGATCACCGTCCCGGAGACGGGCCTGGCGGCCGGACTCAAGCCGGGCGCGATGGTGCGGCCCGTCGAGCTGTTCGCGACTCCATGGGCGCGGATCTTCAACGGGCAGCTCTCCGACGGCGTCGCCTACCGCGCCGCCCGCCTGGAGCTGGTGACCGTGGAGGCAACCCAGTGATCCACTTCGAAAACCCCGTGCTGGAACGGGAGTTGTATCCGCTCCGGCCCCTGCCGGGGACCGAGGGCAAGGCCACGTTCGCCGCCTCGGCCACGGTGCTCGATCTGCTCGGCCTGAGCCCGGAGCACGCGGCCCGCCTGGACCTGGCCCACATGCTCCGCCTGATACGAGAAGAGGGGGCCTGATATGGAAACCATCAAGGGATACGCGTCGTACGCGCTGCCGATCGCTACTGCGCTGGTCGGTGTGTGGCTGCTGTGGACGGTGGTGCGCTACGTGCGGGCCGACCGGGGCACGCGGGTCAGCATGCGGCAGGCCGTCCGGGTGCGCTGGGGCTGGGTGCGGCTCGCGCGGATGGCTGGGCTGACGGTCACCGACAAGACGCCGGGCCTGCTCGCGCAGATCACCGCACAGAAGGACGGCCCCGCCCCCGCGCCCCGCGTGCTCACGCCCCGGATCAAGGTGAAGCCGGACCGGTTCGGCGTGGTCGTGCGGGCGAAGACGCTGCCGCAGGTCGGGCTGGAGGAGTACCAGAAGACAGCGCGGTTCCTGGCCGACGCCTGGAAGTGCACGCGGGTCTCCGTCCTGCCGGACGGCCCCGGCAAGGTGGTGATCCGGGGTGTGCGCTCCGACCCCCTGACCACGCCGACCTCACACCGGCCCACCGGCCTCCCGCCCACGGACCTGACGCGTTGGGAGCTGGGCGTGGATGAGTACGCCGCCAAGGTGTGCGTGTCCTTGGCCAACGTGCCCGGCGTGACCGTGGCCGGCACCCCCGGCGCGGGCAAGACCTCGACGGTCAACAAGTTCGTCTGCGACTTCGCGCCCTCCCCGGCCGTGCAGATCGTGACTGCGGACGGCAAGGTGTCCCGCGCCTCTGAGGGTGACTACGCCGACCTGGTCAAGCGGATGTTCGCGTTCTGCGGGGACGACCTCGACGAAGCGAACGCGCTGTTCAAGCGGCTGGTGGAGCTGCGTCGACGCCGGTCCTCGACCATCCGTGACGTGCTGGGGGTGAAGAACATGTGGCACGTCGGCCCCTCGCCGCAGTGGCCGCTCACGGTCCTGATCATCGATGAGGCGCATACGTACTTCCGTGAGTACAAGGGCAGCGACGCCGAGACGAAACGTTTGGGCGCGCTGACGGCGGAGAACGCCCGGCTGGTGGAGGACCTGGTCAAGAAGGGCCGCAGCGTCGGCATCCTGGTGATCCTGATCAGCCAGAAGACCACCGGTGACGCTCTGCCGACCTTCATCCGCGACGTGTGCCCCATCGGGCTGTCCTTCGCGCAGAAGACCGTGGAAGCCGCGGTGGCCGCGCTGGGTGACGACATCCGCAACTGGCCCGACGCCAGCCCGGTCACCTTGCAGGACCCCGCCTACGTCGGCGACGCCAGCCCGGTCACCTTGCAGGACCCCGCCTACGTCGGCGTCGCGGTGATGGCGATGCAGGGCCGCCCCGGCTACACCCGCATCCGCACCCCTTACGTCTCGGACGCTGACGCGGCTCGTGTCGCCGAGGCCACCTCTGATCTGACCGCCGACCCTGCCCTGTGCCTGGATGCCCTCCTCGACTCGACGGGCCGGACGTTCCCCGACGGAGAAGGACCGGACGGCGCCCCTGTCCCGCTCGCCAAGTAGCCCGAACAGCCCATGCCAGAAAGGAGGTTGGAGATATGGCGGAGGAACGGTTCACCCGGCGCACCGTGACCGTGGTCATGGCGGTCATCGCGGCCCTGGCCTTCGTCTTCTCCTTCGGCAACGTCTGGGCCCTCGCCCTGCGGCTCGGCGTCCCCCACCCGATCGCGCCACTGATCGCCCCCATGGTCGACCTGTCCGTCGTCGGACTCCTGGTCGCCCTGCGCTTCCTCGCCCTACACGGCGTACCCAAGGCGGAGTTGAAGGCCGGGACCCGACTGCTGCACCTGTGCGGGCTGCTTACCCTCGCCCTGAACACCGCCGAACCGCTGCTGACCGGACGCTACGGACGGGCCTGCCTGGACACCGTCGCCCCGCTCCTGCTCCTCGGCTGGGGCCACGTCGGCCCCGCCTTCCTCGCCCAGTTCCACACCCTCACCCACCCCACCCCGCACCTGGAGGCCGCCGCCGCCATCTCTGAACCGGTGCCCGACGAAGCACCCGCACCCGAGCCCCCGACGCCCGCCCCGGCCGTCGTCACCTCCCCGGCCGAGGAACTGGAACCCGCCCCGGCTCCGGCTCCGGCCGCTGTTCCGCCCGTCGCCGTCGCCAAGACGACTCGGCCCGCCTCCGGCCCAGCTCTGCCGACCGCGCTGCTGGACGCTGCCCGGCGCATCGCGGACACCCACCACGCCGAGCACGGAACACCGATCACCGCCGCCCACCTGGGCACGCGCCTGGGCATCGCCCTGCCAGTGGCGACCACCGCACTCGCTCAACTCTGAGCCCCGGCCTCACCGGCCGCATCCCCCTCGCTGAACCCACGCCCACCCCCTGGGTCTGGTTCGTCATGCCCCGAGCAGCGCCAACACGCCTACAGATCCGGCTGGTTGCTGCTCGGGGCCACCCGCACGAACAGAAGGGACACGCCCCGAATGGTCACCCTGGACCTGCGCCACGTGGCAAGCCCCGCCGTACGGGACCTGCTCCACCTCGTCAACCACCCCGACTTCAACCGCGCACAGCAGCAGATCGAACGCCTCGGCGGCTGCACCGAACCCATCCGCCTGACCGGCCACACCACCACCGTCGACACCACGACCGGCGAGGTACTGCGCACCTATGCCTCCTCCGAGGAGCCCACGGGCAGCCTGCTCACCGCGTGCGGCAACCGCCGCTCCTCCCGCTGCCCGGCCTGTTCCCGCCTCTACGCCGCCGACACCTACCACCTCATCCGCGCCGGCCTGTGCGGCGGCAAGACCGTGCCCGACACCGTCCGCACCCACCCCCGCGTTTTCGTCACCCTCACCCCGCCGTCCTTCGGCCCCGTCCACAACCGCCTCACCACCCCCGGCGGCGGCATCCGGCCCTGCCGCTGCCGCAAACTCCACGAACCTGGCGACGCTCTGCTCGGGACGCCGCTGAACCCCGCGACGTACGACTACGAGGGCGCGGTCCTGTTCAATGCCCACGCCTCCGCCCTGTGGGCCCGCTTCACCACGTACCTGCGCCGCGAGATCGCCGCCGGGCTCGGCATGACCCAGAAGGATGCCCACGCGGTCCTGCGGGTCTCCTTCGCGAAGGTCGCCGAGTACCAGCAGCGCGGCCTGGTCCACTTCCACGCCGTGATCCGACTCGATAGCCCGGACGGCAACACCGCGCCCCCGCCGCCGTACGCCACCGTCGCCGTACTCACCAAGGCCGCCCGCGCCGCCGCCAAGCGGGTTCACGTCACGGTGAAGTCGGATGCGGTGGGGGAGCGTGAACTCGGCTGGGGCGAACAGTTTGACGTGCGCGAGATCGCCTCGTTCGGAGCCGACGCCGAGTTCACCGACCAGGCCGTGGCCGCCTACGTGGCGAAGTACGCCACCAAGTCCACCGACGCCTCCGGCGCCCTGGACAGTGCACTGTTCTGCCGTCCCTGCCAGGGACGCGGCGCCACCGTGCTGCCCCACGGGACGCCGCTGCCGTGCACCGCCTGCGACGGCACCGGACAGGCCCGCCCGCTGACCCGGCTCCCCGTCGCACGCCACGTGCGACGCATGATCCGCACCTGCTGGGAACTCGGCAAGCTGCCCGAGTTCGCCCACCTCAAGCTCCAGAAGTGGGCACACATGCTCGGCTTCCGCGGCCACTTCTCCACCAAGTCCCGCAGCTACTCCACCACCCTCGGCGCGCTGCGCGACGCCCGCCGCACCTGGCGCACCGAACAGGCCCGCACCCACGCCGGCCTGCCCGAGTCCGACCCGACGACCACTCTCGTCATCGGTCACTGGGACTACCTCGGCTCGGGATACAGCCCCGGCACAGCCCTCCTCGCGGCCGACGTCTGGCACCGCAAGGAACTGGAACGGCAGTTCACGGCCGAAGGGGGCTGCTGATGGCCTCGCCCCCGCCTACCGCCCTCCGCGCCGAGGCGGCACCGGCGCTGGAGCTGCTGACGGTGCCCCAGGTGATGGCCCGCCTCCAGCTCGGCCGCTCCGCCGTCTACGACCTGCTCCGCACCGGCCAGCTCGCCTCGATCATCCTCGGCCGCGCCCGCCGCATCCCCACCCACGCCCTCACCGACTTCATCCACACCCGCCTCGAACAGGAAGCCGCCTGATGACCACACCCCGAGACACCCCCGCCTCCCGCCGCGTCCGCGCCAACGGCGACGGCACCGTCTACCAGCGCAAGGACAGCCGCTGGGAGGCTGCCGGATACGTGCTCGCCCTCGGCAACACCCGCAAGCGCATCCGCGTCTACGGCACCACCAGAAAGGAAGCCCTCGCCAAGCTCACCGAGAAGATCGCCGCCAGCAACCGCGGTCTTCCCGCCCCCTCCGCGCAGGGCAGCCTGGCCGCATACCTGACGTACTGGCTGGAGAACGTCGCCGTCCACCAGCTCCGCGAGAACACCCACACCCGCTACACCGCCGTCGCCCGGCACTATCTCATCCCTGGGCTGGGCAAGAAGAAGCTCGCCAAGCTCACGGCCAAGGACGTCCGCACCTGGCTCACCCAGCTCCGTACTACCTGCCAGTGCTGCACCCGCGGCCTGGACGCGGCCCGCGATGAGCCCCGCTGCTGCGCTGTGGGGAAGTGCTGCGCCAAGCGGCTCTCGCCGCTGACGCTGGCCTACGTGCACTCCGTCCTCAAGTCCGCACTGGAGCACGCGGTGCGTGAGGAGGAGATCCCGCGCAACGTCGCCCGCAACGTCCGCATCGGCACGCCTCGGCCCCGCCGCTTCGAACCCCTCACCGCCGAGGAAGCGCGCCAATTCCTTGCCGCCGCGCGCGGACACCGGCTGCACGCCCTGTTCGAACTCGCTCTCCACACCGGCCTCCGCAAGGGCGAACTCCTCGGCCTGCGCTGGGAAGACCTCGACCTGGCCGGCGGAACCGCCAGCATCCGACGCACCCTCCAACGCACCAACAGCGGTGGCCTAACCGCCCTCCCGACCAAGACCAAGAGCTCGGAGCGGCGAATCGCACTGCCCACCGAGTGCCTGCGCTCCCTCGAACAGCACCGGGACCGCCAGCATCAGGAACGCGAAGCAGCAGGGACGGGCTGGAAGGCGAGCGGCTACGTCTTCACCCGCCCCGACGGCTCCCCGATCGAAGGAGCCACCCTCACCCGCCACTTCAACACCCTGCTCCGCCGGGCCAGGCTGCGCCGCATCCGGTTCCACGACCTTCGCCACTCGGCGGCGACCCTCCTGCTGGAGCAGGGGGTGGAACTCGTCGTGATCAAGGAGCTGTTGGGGCACGCCCACATCGGCGTCACCGCCACCGTGTATGCCCACGTCCGGCTACGCCTCCAGCGCGATGCCATCGACCTCCTCGGCAACGCCCTTCGCACTCCCCACGAGACCGCGATCCGGGCCGACGACGGCGACGAGCCCCCGCGCTATGCAGCACTTGTCCGCTGACGTTGCCGTCAACTACTGCCGTCAGACCCTCGCAGTACGCCGCCAGCGGCCCCGCCGGAGATACTTCCAGTGGGGCCGCTTCCGTCATACCAAGGCGGGTCGAATCGGATCGGTTGGGTCCCATCCAGAATTCCATGCCATTTCAGCCCCGTGGGCATGGAAGAAATTCCTCTCCGCTGGATAGATCGGATACGCCCCAACGAGTTCTACAAAATCAACGACGTCTCGGCCCGGCAAGAATCCAAGATCAATCCGGTGATCCATCGTTAGCTTGGCCTCAGGCGCCCCCAGTAGAAGACTGCTCAAACCAGAGCCTTCAACATATGGCTTCTTGTAGCCAATCACCATTCCGGGCTCAAAAGGACACAAGCCACGCAAGGCGGCCACGGTGATCGCTGGGACCATAGCCCACTCCAGATCATCCGAGTGCATAGAAATGCAAAGCTCGCGCCCCGAAGCCGGTGAATCGACCAACGACGAGAGACCATAGGTAATCCCGGTCACAAACCCCAGCTTCGGCCGATTCGCATATACCAGCGAATAGACTCGCCCGTCGGCCGGGACGCGCGGCACAACCTCACGAACCTCTGCAGTAGCGCCAAGTGCCAGGCTCAAGCGCTCCACGAAGCGAGCGAACCGCTCAGAACCGCCAGACTCAGTCACCTTAAACTCCAACTTTTCTTGCAGCGAGTGGGACAACCCTCCCTCAGGATCATCCCACTCCGGCAGCATCACGGAGAATGTATCGATCCCGGCGGCGGGAAGAAATGACCGTCGGCCGCATCCCACCATTCGGTCAAATCATGATCGATGTAGGAGTTGAACTCATCGAACCGTCCCGCCGGTATCCTCCATTCAGTCAGCCCCTCAGTCAGCCCCATCGAATTCTCCAGCGGGAATTCTAGGTCGCCGAATGCCTCTCGGAATCCCGGTTTCATGGTAAACACATGCATTCCCAGGTCGTGGCCATTGCCCGCATAGTGCGCCGCACCCTCAGGCAAATTAGAGAGATACGCCGTCGGATGGTCACCACCATGATTGGCCGCATTCAGGCCATTAGACTCGCTGGCCTTCTTGCCATTCCCAGGAGATCGATAGAGGACCGCAGGATCGTCGCCGCACGTATTGTGCACCAACACCGGCGTATTTCCGGCGAGTACATAGTACGTGTGGAGTTCGGCGACAGTGAGGTTGTACATGTCCGCGCCGCCGGGGGCGTTGCGGATGGATGCGACTGTGACCTGCTGGTTTTTGTCGGTGGCGAGGGTGTGGCCAGGTTGGAGTTCGCTCGCGGTGACCCAGCGGTGGTCGGTTGCGTCCCAGAAGGGGTGACGCGAGGTAGTGTTGAGCGTGGAGGTTTTGCCGTTGCGGTGGCGAACCCTGACGTCAACTAGGGCCTGTGTGGGGTCGTGATCATCTGGTCGTCGGTATGAGGTCGTTGATCCAGATCATGGAGGCCCTGAGGTGCAGGCCGGCGTCGTAGCTCCCGGGGGTCTTGTCGTAGCGGGTGGCGATACCTCGCCAGGCTTTCAGTTTGTTGATCATGCGCTCGACGGTGTTGCGGTCCTTGTAGAGGTCCGCGTCGTGGGTGACGGGCCGGCCGCCCCTGCGGCCTCTGTTCTTGCGGTGGGCGGCCTAGTCCTTCTTCTCCGGGATGATGGCCTTGATGCCGCGTTTGCGCAGGTAGGCGCGGTTGGCGCGGGAGGAGTACGCCTTGTCCCCGGCCACGGCGGCGGGCCGGGTGCGGGGACGCCCGACGGGCAGCCGGACACGGACCTTCTTCAAGACCGGGACGAACTGCGGGCTGTCGGCGGCCTGTCCGACGGTCACCACGATCGACAGCAAACGGCACCTACGGTCGGACGCGAGATGGACCTTGCAGGTCAGGCCGCCTCTGGATCTGTCGAGCAGGGCCTGTTTCAGGCGGCCTTTTCGTCGGCGCCGGACGCGTCGCCGCTCTTCCCGGCCGGGGTCGTCTACGACATCCTGTCCGTTTCGTCCCTCCGGGCCGCCCCCTTTTTCCGGGCCTGCTCCTGCTCCCGCACGGCTTCCTCCAGGGCCTCCATGACCTCGGGATCGATGTGCATCCCGGCGGCATCGTGATGCGCCCGGACAGTCGTGGAATCCACACTGACCAGCGACAAGTCCGTCTTCCCCCGCCAAACGGCCGCGGCGATCAGACCTTCCAGCAGCGCGGCGAAGACCCCCGCGTCCCGCCAGACCCGGAAACGGCCGTAGACGGTGGGCCAGGGGCCGAACTCCTCGGGCATCTCTCGCCACTGAGCGCCGGACCGGAAGCGCCAGATCACTCCCTCGAACTGGTCACGCAGCTTCACCGGGTAGGGGCCGTACTCACCGATCGGCAAGTACGGCTTGATGAGTTCCCACTGGTCGTCGCTGAGCTGGCGGCGCGTCACACCGGCGTTCTACCGCGATACGTCCCGGCGCGGCAGCGGAATACGAATACTGATCACGACCCCACACAGGCCCTAGCCGCAGTTACCAATAGCTGGTCCCCACGATGCCGTGCGCGGCCTCAGTCACCGCGGCTGATCTGGATGCGGTTGTCGTGGAAGTGCTCCCAGTCCATGACCAGGCGGAAGCGGCGGTGGGCCTCCAGGCGCTCCGCGTCGGCTGGCTCCTGGCCGCGCTGGACACGGGCGTCGCCGGATTTCACGAGTTCCGCGAGAGCGAACCGGACGTCGTCGACGTCCTGGCCTGTGGCTGCCGCAAGCCGGTCCAGGGAGGTGAGGGTCTCTGTCGGTTCACCCAGATCACTGACCAGGTGGTCGATGAGGGTGGCGAGGAGCGGGCCGGTGCGCATCGACCAGCGGATCGCGTCGAGGCGCTCGGTGAGTTCGGGGTCCAAGGGCAGCAAGTCGCCGGGCAGCGGCAGCGCGGCGGGCATCGACCATCGTGTGCCGCCCTGTGTCTCTTCGCGGCGGGCCAGGCCCCATGTCAGGTAGAGCTCGGACAGGTCCCGCACGGTGGTGGGCACCGGGAAGCCGGCGGTCGTCAGCATGGTGCTGAACTGCTCCCAGCGGGCCGCCTCGCATGCTTCGCGGCCCTCCGGCGCGGCCTCGTAGTCCCATTCCTCGTCCGGCCAGGAGAAGGTGAGGGGACCGTCGAGGTCGCCGCCGATCATGTCCCAGTGCCCGTCGAAGATCTCGTGTACCAGGTCGTCCAGGGAGCCGGTGAAACCGGGCTGGCACGCCGTCCCGATCAGCATGGTCAGCGGGAAGCCCTGACGGGGCAGGACGTGCTCCCAGCCTGACACCCACCAGTCGTTGTGCATCGCCATGTCACGGCGCGGTCCGGGAACGGACGCCTTCTCAGTCATCCACAGCTCTTTCTCGAAAATACCTAGATACTCGCAGCGTACGCAGTGAGACGCGGCAGGTTCTCACGGACGTCCCACCCATGCCTGGTGGTGGGGCGACGCGCAGCTGCTCGCGGTGGTGGCCGCGCAGCACTCCGACGCGGGTGCGGCCCTCCAGGACCTGCAGTCCGCTGTCTGCCGGGTTCAGGAGGCGCTGGTCGATGAGGAGCGGCGGGCGCATCCACGTCCCGTGGGCTTCCCAGTGCCGGCCGATGTCCGGGGGCCGCACCTTATGCAGCCGGCGTTGCTCTCGCCGGTCGGCATGGTGGGGAAGGCCGCGGCCGAAGTGATGGTGGAACCTGGGGATGGCGGCGGTGGGTCTGGCGCAGGTGGACGGGGTCCTGGAGGGGGCTCGGCTCGCTGAGCTGCTGCGGGGGTACCAGGAGGTCGCGGCGCTCACTCCGGCCCAACTCGGCCTCTTGGCAGCCGAGATCGAGCACGCGGCACTGATCATCGCCTTCCACCGCTACTACCGGCACTCGGTGCGGTTCCCCGACCCGGCTCGGAGTGCGTACCACCTGGAAATGGTCAGGTTCGTGGAGTCGATCCCCGCTGGGGTGGAACACGCCGCGTAACGCGCGGCCCGCTCCTTCTACGGGGAGCTGGGGTTCGAGGAGTTCGACGGGAAGATCGTGTACCGGACCGGCACCGGTGCGGCGTGAGGGGACAGACGGGCTGTGCACGAGGAACGGTGTGAGCGGTGTGACTGCATCGTGGGGCTGGGATGCGCCTGCTCCGGTAGGGGGCCCGTGCCGCGGGCCCGTACGGCGTCGGCGGAGAGGGCCGCGTGGCAGCGTTTTCCCGCCCAGGCCATCCTGATCGTACGCGCACCTGCCCGGAGCCTGCACCCACGTGGAGGAGCACTACGTCACCGCTCCCCGGTGGGGCTGGATTCCCGACCCGCCGCCCGGGCTCTGGCAGCGTCTCAACGTCGGCTTCCCGGCGGTGGCGACCGCCGGGAACACCGGGCGCTCGGCGATCCAGCGGTGCGAGGAGTGCCGGACGGCGGTGTCGTGACCTGCTGCGACGCACAGTTCACGTCCTCTCCAGCCGGTGTCCCGCCGCTCGGCCTGTCTCGTCCCTGCGCATCGCCGTCAGGTGGAGGTCCGCGAGGCGCGGTGTGAGGGTGACGTCCAGTTGCTCGACGGGGTGGAGTAGGCCGCGGGCGCAGGTCTCCGCTGTCCAGACCGTGTAGTCCAGGCCGGGGTAGGCCGGGTTGATGCCGATCTCGCCCTTCGGGAGTGCGTGGAAGCGCGTGGGGATCCGCCAGCGGTTCCAGTACGTCCACGCCTGGAGCGCCTTGGCCTGCTCGAAGGCCAGGTAGAGCTGGGGGTAGCGGTCCAGGGTGCGCATCTCGCGGAAGAGGAGCTGGCCCAGGAGGTGGGGGGTCTCCGTGAGGAGCCTGTCGGCGTCGGCGTCGCGGAAGCTGTACGTGCTCGTGTCCTGGGTCGGTGCCAGGGCCGTACCGGCGAAGACGTGGGAGAGGCGCTGGCGCGTGTACTCGGCTGCTCCGAGGGCGAGTTCGGGGGCGATGCGCTCGATGATCGCGTACAGGCGGGTGTGGTCGGGGCGGAAGCGGGAGAGGTCGAAGAGCCGGTCCATGCCGTCCACCGCGGCGAAGGCGAGTTGCTTGTAGAGGCGGTTGTCGAGCTCGCCGTTGCGTGCGTACTCCTTCGTGCGCGGGTGGGTGGAGTGGAGCATCAGGTACTCGGACAGCACCTCGAAGTAGAGGTAGCCGAGGAAGGGGAACGCCGGGATCGTCGCCGCGAGTCGGTCGACGAACGCCGCTTCGGGCGTACGGCGGCCGGCCGCGTTGCGTAGGAGGAGGTCCAGGAAGTCGGCCGCGGTCCGTATCCGGGCCATCGCCCGCTCGCGGAGGCCGGCGTCCTCGGCGGGGGTGAGGAGGTCGCGGTGGGCGAGGTAGGTGCGCAGGTGGACGCCGCCCAGGCGTAGGTAGTCGATGCCCAGCGGCGGTACGGGCGCCTGTGGGCGGATCTCGAAGACGAGCGTGCGGGTGTGGGGCTTCGTCTCCAGCAGGTAGCCGCCCAGGTTGTGGGGGCGCAGCCCGGCGGGCTCGGGTGTGAGCGGGGCGCAGTACAGGGCGGCGGCCAGGCAGCCGGTGGACGCGTAGAGCCGGCCGCTGGTTCGGATGGCGTCCAGGGCGACGGTGGTGTGCATCAGGTGGATGGGGCCGCCGCTCGCCAGGGTCCGGGTCATGGCGTTGGAGTGGAGCAGCCAGCCGTTCGGGGCCTGTTCCAGGCGGGCGCGCCAGTCGGCTTCACTGGCGGCGAGGCCGGCAGGCTCGGGGCGGGTCGCTCCCCGGGTGTGGTCGGTGTGGGCGTACTCCCAGTCGGTCAGCACTGCGGGGCCCCCTTCCGGTTCCGGTGGAGGAGCGTCGCTTCCGCGGCCCGCGCCATGGCGTGCTCGGGGTCGGCGCCGTCGAGCCGGGCCTGCTCGCTGGTGACGACGAGGTGGTGGGCGAGCGGGTGGAGCCGGTCGGGGATGGTGGTCCGCAGGCGGGTCGGGTCCGGCCACCAGCGCCGGAGAGGGAGGCGGTAGCGGTCCAGGCAGTCGGCGGCCTTGAGCAGGTCGGTGTGCTGCCGCGCCTGCTCGTGGTCGCGCCGGTCGTCAGGGGTGAAGGCGTCGTACGGGACGTCGTGCAGGGCGATGGCGATCGCGGCCTTCTCAACGGCCCGCGTCGGCAGGGAGGGGGCTATCTCCCCGGCGTGGCCGCGTAACCAGTCGGCGGCCCGGCGCCCGTGGTGGGGATCGTGCCTGTCGTCCAGGCGGCGGCAGTCGTGTACGGCGCCGGCAACGCATAGCGCGGCGGTGTCCTCCCGATCCAGCCCGTGCTGCTCGGCGAGGAGCCGGGCGAGCAGGGAGACGCGGGCTCCGTGCAGGGCGCCGTGGAGGGAGTCGGCGAGCCTGGCGTCCGCGTACCAGCGGGTGCGCGGTACGAGCCACAGCGGCTCGCGGGGGCTGCCCGGGAGGGTTCGCCGCGATCCACGCCAGGGTGTGCCGGTCCATGTACTGGTGGTCCGGAAGGCGGCCCTCCGTGGCCAGTTCCCGCAGCGGGGCCGCGCTAGGCTTCTGCGATGTTCGTGAAGGCATCAGGTCCTCGAAAGTCGGCGTTCGGTGGGCGTTAAGGTCGGCGTGGCCGTCGTGACCATGGGTACGAGGCCGCAGGAGCTCGCGGCGCTGCTCGCCTCGGTCGAGGGGCAGTCGGTCGAGGCGGCCCGCACCGTGGTGGTCGGCAACGGCTGCTCGCTCGCCGGGCTGCCCGACTGGGTGGAGACGGTGGAGCTGCCCGAGAACCTCGGCGTGACCGGCGGTCGCAACGCGGCCATGGAGCGCCTGCGCGACATGGACGTCGTGGTCGACCTCGACGACGACGGCCTGCTGGTCGACGACGGCGTGGTCGCCCACCTGGCCGACCTGTTCGCCGCCGACGAGCGGCTGGGCGTCGTGGGTTTCCGTATCGCCGACGAGACCGGTGTCACCCAGCGCCGCCACGTCCCCCGGCTGCGGGCCGGCGACCCGATGCGCGGCGGTGAGGTGACGACGTTCCTCGGCGGCGGCCACGCGCTGTCGGGCCGGATGCTGGCCCAGGTCGGCGACTGGCCCGACTCCTTCTTCTTCGCGCACGAGGAGACGGACATGGCCTGGCGGGCGCTGGACGCGGGCTGGCGGGTGGTCTACGAGCCGAAGCTGCTGCTCCAGCACCCGAGGACCTCCCCGGCCCGGCACGCGTTCTTCTACCGGATGACCGCCCGCAACCGCGTCTACCTGGCCCGCCGCCATCTCCCCGCTCCCCTGATCCCCGTCTACCTGGGCGTGTGGATCGCGCTCACAGTGCTGCGGACGCGCAACGTCGCGGGGCTGAAGGCGTGGTTCGGCGGCTTCGCAGAGGGCTGGCGCACCCCGTGCGGTCCGCGTCGGCCGATGCGGTGGCGCACGGTGTGGAAGCTGACGCGGTTGGGTAGGCCGCCGATTCTGTAGGTCCTGTCCGGAGTTCCCCGTCGTCCGTGTGAGCACGGGTGCAGCGGTGGTCGGCGCGTGCCTGTCGCGGGTCATGCAACGGCGTGCGGCAGGGGATACCCCCTGCTCGAAGAGCTTGGTGACGTGTACCGGACGCCGGGGCGCAGACAGGGAAGTCCGCACAGCATCTAGGTCGCGTCGAATACCGCCTGCAAAGCGTCCCCTGTGGGAGCTATGACAACCGCGTCTCCCTGAAGCTCCACAGGAAGGTGACGACGCTCCTCCTCGTGGAAGATGAGTGCCCCACTGCTTTGGGGGACGATCGAGGTTCCGAGGGCTGCCGCCAGCCGGGTGAGCACGTTGAGCATCGCGCCAGGGGCAAAGCGCGTCGCCGTCACGCACTGCATCCCGTTCTCGCCGTGAGACTCGTGGTACAGGTCCGCTTCGCCCCCGTCCTCTGCGCGGAGCTGGGAGAAACCCTCCCCCAGCTCTCCCCCCATCACGTACGGCTCCGTCGCCTGCCGAAACCGTTCGGCGTCCAACGCGACAGGCTCGCCGTCTACGAACCTGAGCAGGAAGATGCTGTAACTCACGGACACACTCTGTCATCGTCATGATCCGCCGGACAGGCCCCTAGGCTGCGGCTTCGTGCCGTAGCCATGCGGGGATCGCGTCAGGGGTACGGGTGAGCCACCGCACGTAGCGGGCGACGCCTTCGGGGGCGGTGATGCCGGGGCGCCAGCCCAGTGTCTTGATCATGTGGGTGAGGGAGGCGTAGCCGCCCTCGGGGTCGCCGGGCGGCATCGGGGTCTCGACCAGGTCGCAGCCCGAGTGGTAGCGGGCGACGAGTTCGGCGACCTGGCGGATCGTGGTGGCCACGCCGGTGCCGATGTTCACCGTCTGGCGGTGTGCGCCGGGGGCGGCCAGCGCGTGCAGGGTGCCGGTCGCGATGTCGTCGACATGGACGAAGTCGCGGATCTGGGCGCCGCCGCCGTTGAGGTGCAGGGGCAGTCCGAGCGCCGCGCGCATCGCGAACCAGGCCACCACCCAGGAGTGCGAGCCCTCCTTGACGACCTGCGGCTCCCCGTAGACGGAGAAGTAGCGCACGACGGCGTACGAGACGTCGGCCGCGCCGAGGACGGCGGCGGTCTGGTACTCGCCCCACACCTTGCTGGTTCCGTACACGGACACCGGGTGCACGGCCGCGTCCTCGGTGAAGCGGGTGGGGGCGGGCCCGCTCGTTCCGTTGCCGTAGACGCTGGCGGAGGAGACGAAGACCAGGCGCCGTACGGAGCCCGAGCGGGCCGCGGCGTCCAGGACGTGCTGGGTGCCGGAGACGTTGGCGTCGATGGCCGCGACGGGGGCGCGGGTACAGGCGGCAGCGTGGATGACGTAGTCGCAGCCGCGCATCGCATGTCTGACCAGGCTGGGTTCGGCGATGTCGCCGACGACGAAGTCCGGGTCGTCGGGGTCGATGCCTACCCGCCGGCGGTAGACCTCCGGCGGGTAGGCGTCGAGTTTGCAGACGGATATGGGGCGGGCGCCGAGCTCGCGCAGGCGGGCGGTGACGCGGCTGCCGATGAGGCCGCCGGCGCCGGTGACGAGGACGGTGCTTCCGGCAAGTCGGTGCAGGGACACGGGCGTTCGCTCCTTGGGCGGGGGTGTGCTTTCAGGGGAGGTCGACGAGGGTGCAGTCGTAGAGGGTGATGCTCTGGCTGGCGGCCAAGACCCAGGCCGCCTGGTGGGTGTCGTAGCGGACCACTCCAGGCCCCTGGGCACGCGGGGCGAGGAGACCGGGGGTGTAGCGCTGTCCGTACACGCCCTGGATCTGCGGGTCCTGGGCGCGGACGGCGGCCCAGCCGTCGCGCAGGTGCGGGCACAGGCGGACGGAGACCTCGGCGCACGCCACGCACAGGGGCGGGTGGACGGTGGCGCAGCCCTCGGGCCAGTCCGGCCCCTCCCCGCGGTGGTCCTCGATCAGCCAGAGCGTGCCGAGGGCGGTTCGGGAGGCGGGTCGGGAGCAGATCTGGCACAGGTGGCGGCGCATCACGCGGCGCTGGCGCAGGGGGTGGACGCGGCCGAACTCGGGGCGCCCGCGCGCGCCGTCGGGGTTGCTCGCGACGCGCAGCCACAGGACGCCGCGGCGGTCGCGGTCGGCGGGGTGCTCCTTCGCGTAGCCGATGCCTGAAGGGCGCTGGACCAGCGGCGGCGTGGTGGTGAGCTCGACGGTGCCGCTGACGATGTCGGGTACGACCGCCGGTCGGCGGAGTCGGCTATCCCGCATGGCCGACTCCCCCGCCCTGTACGGAGCCGGCCCGGTGGCGGGGGCACTGGCAGGCGGGCCAGCGGGCGGTGAGGGGTGGTTCGGAGGAGTCCGCGTAGAGGTGGCAGACGCTGCTCCAAGTGCGGCCGCTGTCACGGGAGATTCGGAAGGTGAGTTGCGATCGTGGAGTCTCGGCGTCCACGGTCCGGTGTGAAGTCGCCATGGTGGGGACGCTACGGACGGCGGTTGTGCGCCCGCCACGCATGTGCACTTCTGTGCATGCAGACTTCGGGGCTCCCGCAAGACTCCTCACGCACTCTTGACGGCGTCCCCGGTGCGGAGAATTCTGGTGCACGGAAATGCACACCACCGGCCAGGGAGGTCCCCATGTCGTTAGTGTTCATCGGCGTCGACCCCAACTCGGAAGTGGGCCAGAGCCCGACCGTCTGGGTGGACACCGACACGCAGGAGTTCGTCATCCAGGGCTGGAGGGCGAGCACCGAGGACGAGGCCCGCTGCTACGCCGCCGCGGTGCCGGGCCACGCGGCGGGCGTGCCGGCGCACGAGGCGCTCGTGCGCGTTCCGGCCCGCATGGTGCACATGTTGAGGGAGGCGTGCAATGCGCTCGACGCGGGAGATCCCGACGTTCGATGAACTCCTCGACGGCGCACGGGAGTCGGCCGTGCACCTGGAAATGCGTGACACGTACGCCGTGGACTACGAGAGCCCCCACTTCCGGTCCTGGCGGGCCACCGGCACGAGGACGATTGACCCGCCGCCGGACTACTTCGAGAGCTGGGTGGATCTCATCCGGCGCACGGTCGCGCGCGGGGTGCGGGTGCGCCGGGCCCGTATCGTCTCCGAGCCGGTCACCGAGTACATCCGCTACGAGCACGCGGGCACCCCGATCATCGTGGGCGCCGGCGAGCAGGTGCGCTGGCTGCCGCGTCGGCAGGCGTCGGACCTGTGCCTGCCGGGGAACGACTTCTGGCTGATCGACGGGGAGCTGATCCGCTGGAACCACTTCACCGGCGACGGCGCCTCCGCGGGCGGGGAGATGAGCGAGGACCCGGCGGCTGCGAAACTGTGCGGTGCGGCATTCGAAGCCGTGTGGGAGCGCGCAATCGACCACGTCCGCTACCGGATCCGCTGACCGCACCCCAGACAGGCCCGCCCATGCCCCTCTCCCCCTCGTCCTCCGCGCAGGCCGCGCGCGAGGCGGTCGCCGCCCGCCTGCGGGAACTGCGCAGGAACGCGGGGCTGACGGTGGCGGAGCTGGCCGGCCGGTGCGGGTGGCACCACTCGAAGACCTCGCGCATCGAGAACGCCCGCACCGCGCCCAACGCCACGGACATCCGCCTGTGGTGCCGGGCCTGCGAGGCTCCTGAGCAGGTGGCGGACCTGGTGGCGCAGTCCGTCCACGCTGGCTCGCTGTACATGGAGTGGCGCCGCAGGACTCGGGCGCGGCTGCGGCAGTTGCAGGAGAGCTACGGGCAACTCCACCAGGAGACAAGGGTCTTCCGCGTCTACTCCGCCCGCGTCCTGCCGGGGCTACTGCAGACGGGCGGGTACGTCGGCGCCCTGCTGTCGGGGATCTCCGCCTTCCACGACATCCCCGACGACGTTCCCGCGGCGGTCGAGGCCCGACTGGCCCGTTCCCGGATCATCCACGAGCCGGGCCACCGCTTCCTGTTCCTCGTCGAGGAGGCCGCACTGCACTACCGCCTCGGCGACGCGGAGGTGATGGCGGCCCAACTCGGCCATCTCCTCACCGCGGGCGCCCTCCCCCAGGTCTCCCTCGGCATCATCCCGGCCGACACCCCGTCCCGCCCCATCCGCCCACTGGAGACCTTCCACGCCTACGACGACACGCTGGTGTCGGTGGAACTCCTGACGGCACAGGTGAACGTCACGCAGCCGTCGGAGATCGCGCTGTACCTGAAGGCGTTCGAGGAGCTACGGCAACTGGCGGTGTACGGGGCGCAGGCACGGGGGTTGATCCTGGGGGCGGCTGGAGGGCTGGGGTGAGTAGCTGCGCTCCGCCATAGCCACCTGGAGAGACTCAAGCCTTCCAGGTGAGGCCCTGCCATGGACCATTTACTCCGATGTAGCGCACCCTCGCCCAGTTCCTATCGTCGGAGTGTAATTCCTTCGCCTCCGGCCTCTGTGCAGGTGGTCTAGCCAGGTAGGCGTCCACTACCGGAGACGGCCAGGACGCCCGAGACTGACTCAGTCGTTTCTCGTAGTACCCAAGGCGGGTGTTGCACGGCGAACAGAGTAGGCCGCGCACGCAGCTGGGACACCCCTTGCAGCACTTGTGGTCGTGGTCGATGTTCCACCAGATGGGGCCATAGAGCGCATCGTCGCCCGGTCCGTCATCACACAAGGGGCAGCAGTCGCCTTGGACACGCAGGATCGCGTTGACGTGGGGGACCGAGAGGCCATAGCGCTTCGCCTGCCGAACAGCGGGAGAACAATTACGACAAAGCCTACCCTTGTATCCCGAGTCGCCTTCGTCGAGCCAAGAATGGCATATTTTGCAGAAATCGTCATAAATGGGGGAAGATTCATTTGTCATACGGCGGATGATATTGGAGGGGACTGACATCTCGTCGGGGATGCAGGCACCGACCGTACGAGCATAGGCTCGGGCATGACGGTGCAGCGCTTTCAACTGCGGTTTGACGGGCGGCAGTACGCCGCAGCACTCGGCGGAGTCGACATAAGCTGTTACGTCACGGCTGTGGATGTACGCGCCGACTCACACGGGTTGCCCTCCGTCGTGCTGCACCCCTCCCCCACGCAGGTGCGGCCCGCCGGACTCGACCCCCTGGCCCGCGTGGAGGTCGCGGACGAGCACCGTATGGACGCCGTCTCCTTCCTGGCCGCACTCGATCCCGTTGAGATGGAGCGGGCCGCCCTCGCGCGCAACGACCTGGAGTCCGTGCCTGCCGGCGTCACCGCCGCCGTGCTGCGGCAGCTCGTGGAATGGGCTCGTGGCGATTAACCTCTCCGGGGTACAGCGGGTTGTCGAGGGGACCCTTCTCGATCGAGTCCAGCTTCGTCGTGACGTGCTCGGACACGGGGACGACGTGCTCGATGAGGAGACAGGCGAGTTGGTGACCGTGCCGCCTGCGTGCGTGATCGTGTGGGAAGGGGCCGGAGCAGTCATGCCACACGGCGTTCCCCGTGCATCGGCCCTCCTGGACAACGTGCTCACCGCGCCGGCTCCATCTCTCGACTACCGGGGCTTTCTGCCGCTGTCCGCACCTCCGGCCCGACCCGGCGATGCCCTGTGGGTGATCGGCTCATCACGCAGCGATAGCCTCCGGGATCCGTATCTGGTGGGACGGGCGTTCCGGGTTGGCGAATCGGACACGGGGAGCTTCGCCGTCGTCCGCACCGTGCTCCTGCAGGCGATCGACTAACTGTCAGGTACCGGACGAGGGTTCGATAGTCTCTCCCCGTCTTGGCAGAGTGGGTCAGGGATGCGGGTGGGGACATGGGGCTGAGGGCAGGAGATCCGGAGTCGATCGGCGGGTACGTGCTGCTGGACCGGCTCGGCGCGGGCGGGATGGGCGTGGTCTACCTCGCCCAGGCGCATTCGGGGCGCTATGTCGCGATCAAGGTTGTACACCAGCAGCTTGCCGAAGACGTCGAGTTCCGCATCCGTTTCCGGCACGAGGTAGCCGCTGCACGGCGGGTCTCAGGTGCCTTTACCGCGCCAGTGGTCGACTCCGATCCGGACGCGGACCGCCCCTGGATGGCCACCCTGTACACGCCCGGGCAGAGCCTGCGCGAACGCGTCCAGCACGGAGGGCCGCTTCCGCCCGGCGAGCTACGCCTGCTCGCCGTCGGGCTCGTCGAAGCCCTGCGCGACCTGCACAAGGTCGGCGTGATCCATCGGGACCTCAAACCGGACAACATCATGCTCACCGATGATGGGCCCCGCGTCATCGACTTCGGCATATCCCGCGCCCCGGAGCAGCAGACCCTCACCGTCACCGGTCGCATCCTCGGTACACCGCCGTACATGTCGCCCGAGCAGTTGACCTCTGCTCGCCGGGTCACTCCTGCTTCCGACATCTTCGCTCTCGGCTCGGTCCTGACGTACGCGACTCTGGGCCGCGGCCCCTTCGACGCCGACAATCACTACCTCACCGCCTACAACGTCACCCAAGAGGTGCCGGACATCGCCGCGCTCTCCGGCACCGTGCGCGAGATCGTCCAGTGGTGCCTGGCCAAGGATCCTAGCGAGCGGCCCGGGCCAACTGACCTCCTGGCTGCCTTTCATCGCGTTCCGCCGGAAGATTGGGGCCCGAGTCCCGTCAACACTCCGATCTCCGAGGAGATGCCGGCGCCTCCTCCGGAACAGGGGCGGCGGCGCAGCCGACATGTGGTTGCGCTTCTCACTGCCGGAGCGATCGTCGTGTGCGCGGGAGCAGTGTGGGGAACCGGTCTCTTGGATAAAAATCCTGCCACTCCGCCCATAAATGCCGACAGCCGCCCACCAGCACCGGCAAAGCCTTCATTTAAACCCAAGCCGGAAGTCGAACAGATCACAGAATTTGAACCCAAGGGGTGGGCCCTTTGGGAGATGCAGCCACAAGTCGCCGCAAGCCACGTGCAGGAATTGAGCCCCGATGCGCAATGTGCCACCTCTCCGGAAATTCTGTTCTGTTCAATTTATGGAAATTTTGTCACCTACGACGCGGAAACCGGAAAAAAGCGGTGGAACCAAAGCTATCCACCGGGAGAGAACGTGCGGATCCATGGAATTGCACCGTTTCGGAATTTCGGACTCTACTCCACCGAAAAACCGGGCACCGGAATCCGGGAGTTGCACGCCGTGGATTTGCGAGCAAAAAATATAGTTTGGTCAAAAAGCATCCCGGCAGATCTGTCTGGAGAGTATTTTGTAACAGTCACCGATGAGGTGATCGTTGCAACCTGGGGAGGCATCCTAGAAGGGTTCGCCGCTTCTACCGGACGGCGTCTTTGGAAAGTACTCCCAGGGCGACAAAAGATAGCCACGAAATCGTACGAAGAAATTCCAAGTAGAGATAAACGATCATTTGCCGTATACGGTCGCCCTGCTTCTAGCGCACTACGCGTCAATATCGCTACTGGTGAGGTAATTTCCTCAGTTTCGATCAAAAATGCATCGATAGTAGCCACGTCCGACACCAGCGCCCTCGCCCAACCTATCGACGAAGAGTTCGAACCTAGCGGTTCGCCCATACTGATTGACTTCGCAACAGGAAAGAAGATCGCTACCAATTTGCCTGGCGAATATCACTATATTGCCAGCGATGCTGGCTATATAGGATTCAACGCATCGGGCCACATGATAAGAGCGTCTCTCTTCACTGGAGAAATTCTCGAATCAATCAAAACTGGAATTGAGGTGGGAAATCAAAAACCTTTTCCCTCCGGTAGGGAACTGTATCTTAAGACCCTCGATTCCAAAATCTACTGCATAAATGCATATAGTGGCCTGGTTCAATGGCACACTGCAGCTCGCCGAGATCCCAATCGATCCCTCAGCGATGGAACAGATCCATACGGTTCGCCGTTTAAAATTCTGGGAATTCAGAACGGCGTCATCTATGCATTTTCTGCTCGCGATACTATTTTCGCCATTGGAAAGTGAAATTCTATTCCCCATACCCAACCACAGGGAATGTTCGGACAATAATAAATTTCTGGACATTTGTCCGCATCCGATGTCGCATTAAGCTCCGGCATGTCCTTCGCACGCAACACTCACCCGCACGCTCATCCCAATGCAGCACCGTTCCGTGATCCGATCACCCTGTCTGCCGCATTGTCCGGGCTTGGACCAGCGGTACGAGCCCGGACGCGGGCCATCGCCCGGCATCACGCCACGCTGCTGCGAGTGCGGATCCAGCGGCACGCGTCCGGGCGGCCAGGGCCCAACGTCATCACCGGGCGGTACCGGGCGTCCTGGCAGGTGAAAGTCGTCGTCGAGGGTGGGCAGGTCACCGCTCGGGTCTTCAGCGATGCTCTGCGGGCGTGGCGGTTGGAGTACGGGTTCGTCGGTGTGGACAGCCTTGGGCACCACTACCGGCAGCCGCCCTCCCGCACGTCGAGCCCGCCGCAAGCAACAAGACCAAGGCGTTCCGGGAAGGCACGCTGGGTCGTCAGACAAGCTGGGAGCACGGTCCGACCGGGGGCTGCCGCCCCGGCGGCTGACAGCAATTCTGACAGCCACCGAGGCGGGAGTCGGTGCGTTTTCATGGGCCCGAGTGGTCTACCAAAACGGGGCAGATCATGCATCAATGCAGGTGGGGGCAATGCGATTTAGAGATCAGGATCTTCATGCCCCAGACGGTACGCGGTCGGCGCGGACCGGGAAAGCCCTGTGGATAACTATAGTGGTCCAGACCATTTGCCCGGGTCCCGTCAGGGCCTACGCGCTCGCCGCCCGCCCCGTGACCAGCCATTTCGACGGGAGGACCAGGCGCGTGCCGTCCGCCTCGAACTCCGTCGTGGCCAGCGGGAGTTCGCCTTCCGCCAGTACGCTCAGGCCCGCCTCGCGGAAGAGCCGGGGCAGCGCCTCGTCGCTCACCTCGCCCGGGGCGATGCCGTGCCGCAGCACCGGCAGCAGTGTGCGCGGCGGTCCCTGCGGGCGTCGCGCCAGGGCCGCCAGTACCTCCTTCGCCGCCTCGGCCGGCTCCACCGCGAAGATCCGCCCCCGGCTCCCGGCCAGTACCGCCAGCCCGCGTACCAGCCCGGCCCGGTCGGCCTCGGGCACCTGGTGCAGCACTCCGCGCAGGTAGACGTCGCAGTCGCCGAGCCGCTCGTGCAGCGCCGCCGTCGCCGCCTCGTCCGCCGCGTCGAGCTGCTCGTACGAGGCGTGCCCGGCGGCGTCCGCCTCGTCGGCCCGTACGATCGCGGCGGCCGACAGGTCGACCCCGTGCACCTGCGCGAACCGGCCGGCCAGGAAGCGCGTCTGCGTGCCGTTGCCGCAGCCCACGTCCACCAGCGGCAGTCCGCCGCCCAGGTGACCGGCGAAGAGCGGGAGATGGAGCGCCACGGCCAGCTCGGGGGCCGTGTCCCACAGGACGTCGCCCACGCCGCGCGGCGCCTCGCTCCAGAAGCCCTCCCACGCCTTCAGACTGTCAGCGGACACACTCATGGGGCTACCTCCCGCGTGGGGGCGCCGGGGCGCCCGGGGATCGATCGTCTCCACGTGACTACTGGTGGAGCGGCCGCTCCGCAAGACCCCGCGGCAGCGTCTGCTCGAACCAGACCGACTTCCCCCGCGCGGTGCGCGCCGCCCCCCAGCCCGCGGCCAGCCGGCTCACGATCCGCATCCCGCGCCCGAACTCGTCCTCCGCGCCCGCCTCCAGCAGCACCGGCATCGTGTGCTCGTCGTCGGAGACCTCGCACTGCAGCGCCCCGCCGGAGCGCACCAGCCGCAGCCCCACGTACGGGCCCACCGCGTGGCGCACGGCGTTGGTGACGACCTCGTCCACCAGCAGCTCCGCCGTGTCGGCGGACTCCGCCAGCCCCCACTGGGCCAGTTGGTCCCGTACCAGCCGCCGCGCCCGGCCGGCCGAGCTCGCGGTGCGCTCCAACTCCCAGGAGGCGGTGTCCGATCGGGGGATCCCGCTGAGCCGCGCCATCAGCAGTGCCACGTCGTCCTTGCGCGCGCCGCCGCCGAGCGTGCGGATGATCCCGTCGCAGGCGGCGTCCATGGAGGCGGCCGGATGCGCCGCGGACTCGCAGAGCGCGGCCAGGCCCACCCCCAGGTCCTCCCCGCGCATCTCGACCAGCCCGTCCGTGCAGAGCACCAGCCGGTCACCGGGCGCCACCGCGAACCCGGCCATCTCGAACGGCACTCCGCCGACCCCTATCGGCGCACCCGTCGGCACGTCCAGCAGCTCGCCGCGCCCGTCGCCGGCGCGGACCAGCACGGGCGGGATGTGCCCGGCGTTGGAGATCACCAGGGTGGAGTCGACCGGGTCGTAGACGACGTACAGGCAGGTCGCCAGATAGTGCTCGCCGAGCCGCTGGGCGAGGTCGTCGAGGCTGCGCAGCAGCTGCGCGGGCGGCAGGTCCAGCGCCGCCATGGTCTGCACCGCCGTCCGCAACTGGCCCATCATCGCGGCCGAGTTGAGACCATGGCCCATCACGTCGCCGACCACCAGGGCGATGCGCGAGCCGGGCAGTTTGATCGCGTCGAACCAGTCGCCGCCGATCCGCCCCAGCCGGGTGCCCGGCAGGTAGCGGGTGGCCACCTCGCAGCCGGCCATCCGGGGCGCGACCTGCGGCAGCATGCTGCCCTGCAGGGTCTCGGCGACGCTCTCCTGGTGCGTGTACATGCGCGCGTTGTCCAGCACCAGACCGGCCCGCGCGGCCAGTTCGGCGCCGGTGACGCGGTCCATGTCGTTGAAGACGGGCCGGTCGGCGTGGCGCAGCAGGATCATGAAGCCCAGCACGACGGTGCGCGCCTTCAGCGGGACGACGAGCATGGAGCGGCCGGTGATGAGCGGCCGGATGTCGCGCTTCTCGAACTGCGCGGCTATGGCGTGGCCCAGCTCCTCGGTGATGCGCTCCACCAGCACCGGCTGACCGGTGGTCATGCAGCGGAAGAAGGGCGTCTGCTCGGGGAAGGGCATCGACTCCCCCACCGGGATCACGTCGTCCCAGCGGCCCGGCTCGTCGTTGTGCTCGACGGCGACGCGGTGCCACAGCGTCCGCGCGTCGGGCGGCCCGTCGGGGAACCCCTCGCCGGCGATGACCTGTTCGCGCAGGTACGTCCCCGCGACGTCGGTGAAGCGCGGCACGACGGCGGCGCTGACCTCCTCGATCGTACGGGCCAGGTCGAGGGAGGTGCCGATGCGCCCGCTGACCTCGTTGAGGAACTCCAGCCGCTCGCGCACCGCCGCGTACTCGAGGTCGTGCTCCACCGCGAGGGCCACCGGGTGGTGCTCCGCCGGCCCGCCCGGATCGTCCTGCCCGTACACATCCTCCTGCCCGTACGGATCCCCCTCCCGCGGGCCCTCCTGGTACGGAACGGAGCCGCGGCGCGCCATCCGCGCGACCCGCTGGGGCACACCCCAGTCGGGGGTGACGGGCACCCGGCGCTGGCGGCTGATCTCCAGGACGGGATAGCCGAGTTCGAGCAGCTGGTCGACGACCCGGCCACTCTCCGCGGTGCTCATGTTCGGCAGGATCTCGGGGAGTCCGCCGGCCAGGGCGGCGGCGTCGGGGAAGTCGGTGTGCAGGGCGAAGCCGGGCGCGATGCGCTCGTCCGCTATCTCAAAGCCGGTGATCTGCGCGGTGTCGGCGGCCAGCACCAGCAGCCGCCCGGCACCGGGGCCGACCAGCGGATAGGCCCACCACAGCACGTCGCCGACGCCGCGCTCCGGGGCGGCGATACGGGCCCGGCCGGCGGTGGGGTAGGCGGCGGGGACGGTCCGCAGGTCCAGCTCGGGCTCGAACTCCTTGTAGGCCCCCATGGGCTCGTCGCCCGCGATGTCGCTGTCGCGGCCGCGCACCACGAGCGCGCCGGCGACCGGCATCAGCTCGGCGGCGGGGGCGCCGACGGCCTCCTCGCGCGAGGGGCCGAAAAGCCGGCGGGCGCCCGAACTCCAGTGGGTGATCAGGCCGTTGCCGTCCACCACGACGACGCCCAGCGGGATCCGGCCGGGCATCATGTCCCACGGCGTGGCGCTTGTGCCTGGGGCCATGGTCGGACTCCTTCAGCGATGTGCCGAACCCGTGGGCGGCCGTACGTGGGCCCACAGTAGTCCTGGCCACGGGTTGCCCGGGCGCCAACCGGTCAATCCCACCCGGGACCCGCGCTGCGGAGCGTACAGTTCCGGACACGCCGCTCGAAAACACTAGTGAACGGTAGTTCCGTGGGCCGGGCAGGGCAGGGCCAGGCAGGGCCGGGCACCAGCCGCCCCCCTTACTCCTCGTGCCCCAGCCGTACGTCCCGCTCGGTGCGTCCGCCGCCCACGAGTCGCAGCACCGTGGCCACCGGCGGATAGCCGGCCGCGACCACCGTGTACTCGCCCGCCGCCAGGTCCACGAAGCGGAACACCCCGTCGGCGCCGGTCGTACCGGAGTCGACCACCGTGCCGGCGGCGTCCATCAGCGTCACCCGGGCGTCCTCGACCGGGCGCCCGTTGCCGCCGCGTACGGTGCCGCGCAGCACCGCCCCGCCGGTCAGCTCCACGTCCTGGCGCGTCTCGCGCGCCGCCCGGACCCGCACCGGCGTCGCGGTCGGGCGGTGGGCGGCGGCGCTGGCGGCGAGCGTGTACTCCCCGGCGGGCAACTCCCCGATGGCGTAGTGCCCGTCGGCGTCGGTGCGGGTGGAGGCGACGACCTCGCCGCGCGCGTCCGCGAGGGTGACGTTGACCTCGGCGAGCGGGACGCCCCCGGCGGCGGCGATCCGCCCGGTGAGGCGCCCCGCGCCGCCGAGCACCAGGTCGACCTCAACCGGCCGCTCCCCCACGCTGACCGTGACGGCCTGCGGCTGGCGGCCCCCGGCGGCGGCGATGAGCGTGTACGCGCCGGGGTCGGGGGCGCTGAGCAGGAAGCGGCCGTCCGAGGTGCTGGTGTCCCGGCCCGTCTGGCGCCCCTGGGCGTCGATGAGGGTGAGCGCGGCGCGCGGCAGGGAGCTGCCGTCGGCGTTGCGCACGGCTCCGTGCACGGGCACGCCCACCCGGCCGGGCGCGGGAGCCGCACCGGGAGCCCCGTCGGAAGGGGGGGCCTCACCGGCTACGGAAGCCTCCTCGGGCGCCAGAGCCTCCTCGATCGCGGGAGCCGCGGTGGCCTGGACGCCGCGGGCCGCCGGGATGGACCCTGCGGGACCCGGCGCGGGCGCCGCCTGCGCCCCGTCCGCGGTGAGGGTCTCGGTGATGTCGTACGACACGAGGGGTTTCTCCTTCAGCCAGCATGCGAAGAGCAGCCCGAGCAGGAGCACGGGCACCAGGTAGAGGAAGATCGCCGGCATGGCGTCGGCGTAGGCGCGGATATAGCCGTCGCGGACCTCGGCCGGCAGTGCGTAGACCGCCTGCGGGGTGATGGACTGCGGATCCAGCAGCGGGACGCCGGAGTCGCGCGGCACCTCGTCCGCCAGCCGCGCCGCCAGCCGGTCGATGAGCAGGGTGCCGAAGACGGCGGCGCCGATGCTGCCGCCGATCTGCCGGAAGTAGTTGTGCGCGCTGGTGGCGGAGCCTAGGTCGGCCGGGCGCACGGCGTTCTGCACGGCGAGGATCAGTACCGGCAGCACCATGCCGATGCCGATGCCCAGGACGGCCATCCAGACGCTGTAGGTCACGCGGTCGGTGTCGATGCGCAGTTGGGCCAGCAGCCACATCCCGGCGGCGCTCACCGCGCAGCCGGCGATCGGGTAGACGCGGTAGCGGCCGGTGCGGGTGATGAGCTGGCCGCTGACGATGGAGGCGAGGACGACGCCGCCCATCATCGGCAGCATCAGCAGCCCCGACTCCATCGCGCCGGCGCCGTCGACCATCTGCAGGTACGTGGGCAGGTAACTGGCCGCCCCGAAGAGGGCGATGCCGATGCAGCCGCCGACCAGGCTGGTGACGTTGAAGACGCTGCTGCGGAAGAGGTGCAGCGGGATGACGGCCTGCGGGGCGAAGCGCTCGATCAGTACGAAGAGCACGCCGCCGGCCAGCGCGCCGCCGCCCAGGCCCAGGATCACCGGGTCGCTCCACGCGTACTCCAGCCCGCCCCAGGTGGTGAGCAGCACCAGGCAGGTGGAGACGGCGGCCAGCAGCAGCGCGCCGAGGATGTCCAGGCGCGGGCGTGCGGTGGGCTTGGGGAGCTTCAGGACGAGGGCGACGACGACGAGGGTGAGCAGGCCGAAGGGGACGTTGAAGTAGAAGCACCAGCGCCAGGAGGCGTGGTCGGTGAAGAAGCCGCCGAGCAGCGGGCCGGCGACGGAGGCCACGCCGAAGGCGGCGCCGATCAGGCCCATGTAGCGGCCGCGCTGCCGGGGTGGCACGATGTCCGCCATGATCGCCTGGACGCCGATCATCAGCCCGCCGCCGCCGACGCCCTGCACGGCGCGGAAGGCGATCAGCTGGTCCATCGAGCGCGACCAGCCGGCCAGTCCGGAGCCGACGACGAAGACGACGATGGCGAAGAGGAAGACGCCCTTGCGGCCGAAGAGGTCGCCGAGTTTGCCGTAGACCGGCATGGCGATGGTGGCGGCGAGGAGGTAGGCGGTGATCGCCCAGGACATCCGGTCCAGACCGTGCAGGTCGCCGACGACCTCCGGCAGGGCGGTGGCGACGATCATCTGCTCCAGCGCGGCGAGGAGCAGCGCGAGCATCAGGCCGAGGAAGACCAGGCGCACCCGGCGGGGGTCGAGGGCCGCGTCCGCGGGCGGCGGGGGCGGGGCGTCGGCAGCCGGGGAGGGTTTCAGTTCCTCGGCCGTACTCAGGCTCGGTCCCACCTGTCACTCCCCGTCGTCACCTGTCGGCCTTCCACGGCACCTGCCATGGCGGGTGCCATTTCTCGCACTTGATGACAACCGGGGGCAAACGAGGTGACGTCGGCGTCGGAGCGCCGGGCTCGGGGGCCGGCGCCCCGCGCGTACGGTCCCAACTGGGCGTTTGATGCCGTGCGTACGGGGCGGACCCGTCAGGTCCGCCCCGGCGCAACCACCCGATCCGGTGAGCGGCGCGGGGGCCGCCCGGGTGACGGAGCCGCTCTTCTCAGGCGCGCGTCTCGGCGGCGAGGTTCGCCAGCAGTTCGTCGTAGATCCGCGCAAGGCCCTTGGGCGCGAAGGTCCGTTCGAAGAAGCCGCCGATGCCGCCGGCGCCGTCCCAGGTGGTGGTGACGACGACGCGGGCGCTGCCCTCGCCGGCCGGGGTGACGGTCCACCGGGTGACCATGGTGGAGTTGCGGTCCGTCTCGACCAGCTCGCCGTCGCTCGGCTCGCTCGCCTCGATCAGGCAGTCCCGCACGCGCTTCTTGGTGGCCTGGAGCTTCCAGGCGACGAGGCTGCCCTCGCCGTCCCCGCCCTCGCGGATCTCGTACGCGCTGAAGCTGGCCGGCATGACGCGCCGCCGCGCTCCGGCGTAGTCCGCCAGGGCGTCGAAGACGTCCTCGGGCTTGGCGTCGATGACGCGCTCAGTGGTGGCTTCGACCTGTCCCATGCCCCCAGCCAATCACCGTCCCCCTACGGGGTCCAAATCGCCGAAAGCCCACTCGACATTATGAGAACAGGTGTTCTATTGTCGGGTCCGTCGATACAGGAGGTCCCATGCCTGGAAATCCGAACGCCGACGCCGCCTGGAAGGGCATGACGCGGTCGTCCCTCGCCCGGGAGCGCACCGCTTCGCGGAGGTCGACCGCCTACGCCGTCCTCATGCGGGCCGCGGGCCGACCGCCGCGCCCCCGGCCCGAAGCGCACGATCACGCCGAGGGCGACCCCCGCCAGATCCGGGCCAGCGCCTCCCCCGCCGCCGTCCGCAGCTCGGGGTAGACCCGGGCTGCGCTGAGCGCGGGGACGGCCCGCTCGTCGCCCAGGGCGCCCAGTCCCTCGATGCAGGCGGCGGCGACCTCCCAGTGCCGTCCGGGCTCGCCCACCAGCCGCTCCAGCGTCCCGATCAGCGTCGGTACGGACTCGGGGGCGCGCAGCGCCGCCAGCAGCCGCACCGCGTGCAGGGCGTAGGAGGTGCGCAGCGGATTGGCGGCGAGCGCCGCCGCCGCGCGGGCCGTGCGGGCGTCGCCCAGGCGGGCCAGAGCGGCGCCGGCCGCGGCGGCGCGGACCGGATCGCGGTAGTTGAGCAGCAGCACCAGCGGCTCGAAGGCCCGCCGGTCGCCGAGCGTCCCGAGCGCGAAGGCGGCCAGCTCGCGCACCCACAGCGGCTGCCCGGCCGTCTCCAGCATCCGCGCCAGCTCCTCGCGGGCCGCCGGGGTGCCCTCGCGGGCGCACGCCACCGCCCGCTCGTAGAGCGCCCGTTCGGCGGGCGTGGCCGCCTCCCCGCTCAGCCGCTCGGCCAGCGCCGCGAATTCCTCGTCCATACGCCGCCCCCTCGCCGCTTCCAGGTTAGGACGCCGGCCCGCACGGCCGGGCGCGTTCACTCCAACGGTTCACCCCGACATGTGGACGCCGGGCGGCCCGGCGGCGGGAGGCACCCGGCCAACTCCCCCCTGGCGCGCTGGTTACTCGTGAGTTAATCTGCTCGTACGAGCGAAACCCCGCTCCTGTGACCGGTGACGCGGTCACCGTGTTGCACCCCGGTTCAGTGACTTCAGCACGGCCAGGCCCCGGGACAGGGCCGGCCGGCCCCTCATCTCAGTTCACTCCGCCGCGCGTGAGCGCACCCGCCCCGCGGCAGCCGACTGTGCTTGGAGTCCCGCCATGTCTCCTGACGTCTCCCCCGCCATCCCCGCCGCCGAGGGCACCCCCCTGCGCACCATCGCCGTCATCGGCCTGGGCACGATGGGCTCGGGCATCGCCGAGGTCCTCACCCGGGCCGGCCGCGAGGTCATCGGCATCGACATCGACCCCGAGGCCACCGTCCGCGCGGTGGGGGCCCTGGAGCGCTCCACCGCCCGCGCGGTGGAGCGCGGCAAGCTCGGCGAGGCCGAGCGCGCCGACGTCCTCGCCCGCTTCCGCACCTTCACCGAGATCGACGCCGCCGCCGCGGCGGACCTCGTCATCGAGGTGGTCCCGGAGAACTACGAGATCAAGTGCGAGGTCTTCGCCGCGCTGGACCGCGTGGTGCGCCCGGACACGGTCATCGCGACCGGCACCAACGCGCTCTCCGTAACCCGGCTGGCCGCCGACTCCGCACACCCCGAGCGGGTGCTGGGCCTGCACTTCTTCGCCCCCGTGCAGGCGATGAAGCTGGTCGAGGTGGTCAGCTCCGTACTCACCGAGCCGCGCGCCACCGACCAGGTCACCGACCTGGCGCTGGAGCTGGGCAAGGAGCCCGTCGCGGTCGGCGACCGCCCCGGCTTCATCGCCGACGGCCTCCTCTTCGGCTACCTCAACCAGGCCGCCGCGATGTACGAGTCGCGCTACGCCACCCGCGAGGACATCGACGCCGCGATGAAGCTGGGCTGCGGCCTGCCCATGGGCCCGCTCGCCCTGCTGGACCTGATCGGCATCGACACCGCGCGCACCGTGCTGGAGGCGATGTACGCCGCCTCCCAGGACCGGCTGCACGCGCCCGCCCCGATCCTGGGCCAGCTCGCCGACGCGGGGCTGACCGGCCGCAAGGCGGGCCGCGGCTTCTACACCTACGAGACGCCCGGCAGCGCGGCGGTCGTCGCCGACGCCCTCACCCCCGACACCGCGGCGGGCGCGGGCGGCGGCCGCCGGGTCACCCGGGTCGGCGTGGCCGGCAGCGGCACGATGGCCAGCGGTATCGCGGAGGTCTTCGCGAAGTCCGGCTACGAGGTCGTGCTCGCCGCCCGCGGCCAGGAGAAGGCCGAGGCGGCCAAGGCCCGTATCGCCAAGTCCTTCCAGCGCTCCGTGGACCGGGGGCGCCTCAGCGCCGCCGACGCCGAGGCCGCGCTGGAGCGCGTCACCCCGGCCGGCTCGCTGGACGCCTTCGCGGACGTGGACCTGGCGGTGGAGGCGATCGCCGAGGACCTGGCGGTCAAGCAGCAGCTCTTCCAGACCCTGGACAAGGTCTGCAAGCCCGGCGCGGTGCTGGCCACCACCACCTCCTCGCTGCCCGTCATCGCCTGCGCCCGCGCCACCTCGCGCCCGCAGGACGTGATCGGCATGCACTTCTTCAACCCGGCCCCGGCGATGAAGCTGGTCGAGGTGGTGAGCACGGTGCTCACCGGCGAGGACGTGCGTACCACGGTCCACGCGGTCTGCAAGGAGGTCCGCAAGCACGCGGTGGACTGCGGCGACCGGGCGGGCTTCATCGTCAACGCGCTGCTGTTCCCGTACCTGAACAACGCGGTGAAGATGGTCCAGGAGCACTACGCCACGGTGGAGGACATCGACACCGCGATGAAGCTCGGCGGCGGCTACCCGATGGGCCCCTTCGAGCTGCTGGACGTGGTGGGCCTGGACGTCTCGCTGGCCATCGAGCAGGTGCTGCACCGCGAGTTCCGCGACCCGGGCCTGGCGCCGGCGCCGCTGCTGGAGCACCTGGTCGCGGCGGGCTGCCTGGGCCGCAAGACCGGGCGCGGCTTCCGTGAGTACGCCCCCCGCCGCTAGCGCGAATACGCCCGCTGCCAGAGCAATGGAGTACGTTCACCCTCATGTCGCAGCCTGCCAAGCCCACCCGTACCAGCGCCGCCGAACAGCGGCTGAAGATGCGCCGCGAGCTGGCCGCCGCGGCGATGGAGCTCTTCGCGACCAAGGGCTACGAGGCGACGACGGTCGACGAGATCGCCGCCGCGGCGGGCATCGCCCGGCGCACCTTCTTCCGGCACTTCCGCTCGAAGGAGGAGGCGATCTTCCCCGACCACGACGACACCCTGGAGCGGGTGACGGCGGTCCTCGACGCGGCGCCGCCGCACGAGAACCCGCTCGACACGATCTGCCGCGGGATCAAGGAGGTCATGCGGATGTACGCGGCCTCCCCCGCGGTGTCGGTCGAGCGCTACCGGCTCACCCGCGAGGTGCCGACGCTGCGGGAGCGGGAGATCGCCTCGGTCTCCCGCTACGAGCGGCTCTTCACCCGCTACCTCCTGGGCCACTTCGACGAGGGGGCGCACCGCGACGGCGGCTGGTCCTCGGACGAGCCGCTGCTGGCGGAGGTCGCCGCCTCGGCGGTCGTCACCGCGCACAACCACGTGCTGCGGCGGTGGCTGCGCGCGGGCGGACAGGGCGATGTGGAGGGGCAGTTGGACCACGCCTTCGACGTGGTGCGCGAGACCTTCGGCGCGGGGATCGGCCCGTGGGGCCGCGCGGAGACCCCGCCGCACGGCCTCTCCGGCTCCGGCTCCGGCGGTGAGGCGGGCGACGAGGTGCTGGTCGCGGTAGCGCGTACGGGCGCGCCGATCGGCGACGTGATGCGCTCGATCGAGAAGGCACTGCGCAAGGGGTAGCGCCAACGCCCCGCAGGGGGCGGGAGAACACGCGCCGGAGGGTCCTTTACGGGGCCCTCCGGCGCGTTTCGTCATGCGGCGGGCGGCGGGTATGGGCAGGGTGGCCCGTATGACCCGGGAATCACGCGCCCCCGCTCCTCGGGTAGCGCTCATGCGTGACACCGTGATGACATCTGAGAGAAATTCCTGGCACCCAGTGTCTTGTCAGGTGGCACGGCGTGCCATACGTTGGGCGTGTCCGGGCGGCCGGCGCACTGCGACCAGTGCGTGTGCCGGCTGTCCCCGCAACGCATCACCGCGCGCCCGGACACGCCTCGTCACAGGCGCCCGCACGCACACCACGCGCGCACCGCACGCCCACTGAACCGACGGACAACACCCCCGACGTCCCCTCAAGCGTCCCGTAACGCGCTTCGCCGGAGGCCCACCGTGAACCACATCCTGGACGCCGTGATGGCGACCGACACCACCGCCGCGGACTTCGCCGCGCTGACCATCCCCGAGTCCTACCGCGCGGTGACCGTGCACAAGGACGAGGCCGACATGTTCGCCGGGCTCGACAGCCGCGAGAAGGACCCGCGCAAGTCGCTGCACGTCGAGGAGGTGCCCGTACCGGAGCTGGGCCCGGGCGAGGCGCTCGTCGCCGTCATGGCCAGCTCGGTCAACTACAACTCGGTGTGGACGAGCATCTTCGAGCCGATGTCCACCTTCGGCTTCCTGGAGCGCTACGGCCGCCTGAGCGAGCTGACCCGGCGCCACGACCTGCCCTACCACGTCATCGGCTCCGACCTGGCGGGCGTCGTGCTGCGCACCGGCCCCGGCGTCAACGCCTGGCAGCCGGGCGACGAGGTCGTCGCGCACTGCCTGTCGGTGGAGCTGGAGAGCTCCGACGGCCACAACGACACGATGCTCGACCCCGAGCAGCGCATCTGGGGCTTCGAGACCAACTTCGGCGGCCTGGCGGAGATCGCGCTGGTGAAGTCCAACCAGCTGATGCCCAAGCCCAAGCACCTCACCTGGGAGGAGGCGGCGGCGCCCGGCCTGGTCAACTCCACCGCCTACCGCCAGCTCGTCTCGCGCAACGGCGCCGGCATGAAGCAGGGCGACAACGTGCTGATCTGGGGCGCCAGCGGCGGCCTGGGCTCGTACGCGACCCAGTTCGCGCTGGCCGGCGGCGCCAACCCGATCTGCGTGGTCTCCAGCGACCAGAAGGCGGACCTGTGCCGCGCGATGGGCGCCGAGGCGATCATCGACCGCAACGCCGAGGGCTACCGGTTCTGGAAGGACGAGCACCACCAGGACCCGCGCGAGTGGAAGCGCTTCGGCAAGCGCATCCGCGAGCTGACCGGCGGCGAGGACGTGGACATCGTCTTCGAGCACCCGGGCCGCGAGACCTTCGGCGCGAGCGTGTACGTCACCCGCAAGGGCGGCACCATCGTCACCTGCGCCTCGACCTCGGGCTACAACCACGAGTACGACAACCGCTACCTGTGGATGTCGCTGAAGCGGATCATCGGCTCGCACTTCGCCAACTACCGCGAGGCGTGGGAGGCCAACCGCCTGGTCGCCAAGGGCAAGATCCACCCGACGCTCTCCAAGACGTACTCCCTGGAGGACACCGGGCAGGCGGCGTACGACGTGCACAAGAACCTCCACCAGGGCAAGGTCGGCGTGCTGTGCCTGGCCCCCGAGGAGGGCCTGGGCGTACGCGACGAGGAGCTGCGCGCCACCCACATCGACGCGATCAATCGCTTCAGGAACGTCTGATGGCCGCGCCGAAGGACCGTCCGTGGCTGATGCGGACGTACGCCGGACACTCCACCGCTGAAGCCTCGAACGAGCTCTACCGGCGCAACCTCGCCAAGGGCCAGACGGGCCTGTCCGTCGCGTTCGACCTGCCCACCCAGACCGGATACGACCCCGACCACGTCCTCGCCCGCGGCGAGGTCGGCCGGGTCGGGGTCCCGGTCTCCCATCTGGGCGACATGCGGCGGCTGTTCCAGGACATCCCCCTGGAGCAGATGAACACCTCGATGACCATCAACGCCACCGCCATGTGGCTCCTGGCGCTCTACCAGGTCGTCGCCGAGGAGCAGGGCGCCGACCTCACCAGGCTGTCGGGCACCACGCAGAACGACATCGTCAAGGAGTACCTCTCCCGCGGGACGTACGTCTTCCCGCCGGGCCCGAGCCTGCGCCTGACGACCGACATGATCGCGTACACCGTCGCGAACATGCCCAAGTGGAACCCGATCAACATCTGCAGCTACCACCTGCAGGAGGCCGGCGCGACGCCCGTGCAGGAGATCGCGTACGCGATGAGCACCGCGATCGCCGTGCTCGACGCGGTGCGCGACTCGGGGCAGGTGCCGGCGGAGAAGATGGGCGACGTCGTCGCCCGCATCTCCTTCTTCGTCAACGCCGGGGTGCGCTTCGTCGAGGAGATGTGCAAGATGCGGGCCTTCAACCGCATCTGGGAGCGCATCACCCAGGAGCGCTACGGCATCACCGACCCCCGGCAGCGCCGCTTCCGCTACGGCGTGCAGGTCAACTCCCTGGGCCTGACCGAGGCGCAGCCGGAGAACAACGTCCAGCGCATCGTGCTGGAGATGCTCGCCGTCACCCTCTCCAAGGACGCCCGCGCCCGCGCCGTGCAACTCCCCGCCTGGAACGAGGCGTTGGGGCTGCCCCGGCCCTGGGACCAGCAGTGGTCGCTGCGCATCCAGCAGGTCCTGGCGCTGGAGTCGGACCTGCTGGAGTACGAGGACATCTTCGAGGGCTCGAAGGTCGTCGAGGCCAAGGTCGACTCGCTGGTGGAGGAGTCCCTCGCCGAGATCGAGCACATCCAGCAGCTCGGCGGCGCGATCGCGGCGGTCGAGTCGGGCTACCTCAAGGCCCAGCTGGTCTCCTCGCACGCCGAGCGCCGGGCGCGGATCGAGTCCGGCGAGGAGAAGATCGTCGGCGTCAACTCCTTCACCCAGACCGAGCCCTCCCCGCTCACCTCCGACCTGGACGCCGCGATCATGACGGTGGACCCGGCGAACGAGCACCGGGTGGTCTCCGCCCTGCACGACTGGCGCCTCCACCGCGACGAGCAGCGCGCCCAGCGGGCGCTCAGCGAGCTGCGGGCCGCCGCCGCGGGCACCGGCAACCTGATGCCGGCCACCCTGGAGTGCGCCCGCGCCGGCGTCACCACCGGCGAGTGGTCCTGGGCGCTGCGGGACGTCTTCGGCGAGTTCCGCGCGCCGACGGGCGTCTCCTCCGCCCCGGTGGCGGTCGCCGCCGAGCCGGGCGGCGAGCTGTCGGCAGTACGGGCCAAGGCGGCCCGCACCGCCGAGGAGCTGGGCGCCAAGCGGCTGCGGCTGCTGGTCGGCAAGCCCGGCCTGGACGGCCACTCCAACGGCGCCGAGCAGATCGCGGTACGCGCCCGCGACGCCGGCTTCGAGGTGGTCTACCAGGGCATCCGCCTGACCCCCGAGCAGATCGTCTCGGCGGCCGTGGCGGAGGATGTGCACTGCGTCGGACTGTCGATCCTCTCCGGCTCGCACACCGAGCTGGTGCCGGACGTACTGGAGCGGCTGCGCCGCGCGGGGGTGGACGACATCCCCGTGGTCGTCGGCGGGATCATCCCGCTCGCGGACGCCAAGGCCCTGAAGGACGCCGGGGTGGCCGCCGTCTTCACCCCGAAGGACTTCGGAATCACGGAGATCATCGGCCGTATCGTCGACGAGATCCGCCAAGCGAACAAGCTCGACCCACTGGAGGTCCCCGCATGACTGGCCCCGTCAACCGCCTGCGCCCGCGGCGCTCGTGTCTCGCCGTCCCGGGAAGCAACCCCCGCTTCCTGGAGAAGGCGCAGGGCCTGCCCGCCGACCAGGTCTTCCTGGACCTGGAGGACGCCTGCGCCCCGCTGGCCAAGCCCGAGGCGCGGCACACCATCGTCAAGTTCCTCAACGAGGGCGACTGGACGGGCAAGACCCGCGTGGTCCGCGTCAACGACTGGACGACCGAGTGGACCTACCGCGACGTGGTGACCGTCGTGGAAGGCGCCGGCGCCAACCTCGACTGCATCATGCTGCCGAAGGTCCAGGACGCCCAGCAGATCGTCGCGCTGGACCTGCTGCTCACGCAGATCGAGAAGACGGTCGGCCTGGAGGTCGGCAAGATCGGCATCGAGGCGCAGATCGAGAACGCCAAGGGCCTGATCAACGTCGACGACATCGCCGCCGCCTCGCCGCGGCTGGAGACGATCATCTTCGGCCCGGCCGACTTCATGGCCTCCATCAACATGAAGTCCCTGGTCGTGGGCGAGCAGCCGCCGGGCTACGACGCCGACGCGTACCACTACATCCTGATGCGCATCCTGATGGCCGCACGCGCCAACGACCTGCAGGCCATCGACGGCCCGTACCTGCAGATCCGCAACGTGGACGGCTACCGCACGGTCGCCGGGCGCTCCGCGGCGCTGGGCTTCGACGGCAAGTGGGTGCTGCACCCGGGCCAGGTCGAGGCGGCGAACGAGATCTACTCGCCCTCGCAGGAGGACTACGACCACGCCGAGCTGATCCTCGACGCCTACGACTACTGCACCTCCGAGGCGGGCGGCAAGAAGGGCTCGGCGATGCTCGGCGACGAGATGATCGACGAGGCCAGCCGCAAGATGGCCCTGGTCATCTCCGGCAAGGGCCGCGCGGCGGGTATGAAGCGCACCTCCACCTTCAAGATCCCGGAGGCCTGAGCGATGCAGTTCGGACGCACCTTTGAGGAGTTCGAGGTCGGCGCGGTCTACAAGCACTGGCCCGGAAAGACGGTCACCGAGTACGACGACCACCTCTTCTGCCTGCTGACCATGAACCACCACCCGCTCCACCTGGACGCCAACTACGCGGAGCAGACGACCGACTTCAAGCGCAACGTCGTCGTCGGCAACTACGTCTACTCGCTGCTGCTGGGCATGTCCGTGCCGGACGTCTCCGGCAAGGCGATCGCCAACCTGGAGATCGAGTCGCTCAAGCACGTGGCGCCGACCTTCCACGGCGACACGATCTACGGCGAGACGACCGTGCTGGACAAGTGGCCGTCCAAGTCCAAGGACGACCGGGGCATCGTCTACGTCGAGACCAAGGGCTACAAGCAGGACGGCACCCTGGTGTGCGTCTTCAAGCGCAAGGTCATGGTCCCGACGGCCACGTACATCGAAGCGCGCGGCGGCGAGCAGGCCGGCCGCCCCGAACTCCAGGAGCGGTGATGGGACGGCTGGCGCAGACCGAGGGCCTGACCGAGATCCAGCAGGAGATCGTCTCCACGGTCCGCAGTTTCGTGGACAAGGAGATCCTGCCGGTCGCCACGGAGCTGGAGCACCGCGACGAGTACCCGTACGAGATCGTCGAGGGCCTCAAGGAGCTGGGCGTCTTCGGGCTGATGATCCCGGAGGAGTACGGCGGCCTGGGTGAGTCCCTTCTCACCTACGCGCTGTGCGTGGAGGAGATCGCCCGCGGCTGGATGAGCGTCTCGGGCATCATCAACACCCACTTCATCGTGGCGTACCTGCTCAAGCAGCACGGCACGCAGGAGCAGAAGGACCACTACCTGCCGCGGATGGCGGCCGGCGAGATCCGCGGCGCCTTCTCCATGTCGGAGCCGGCGCTGGGCTCGGACGTGTCGGCGATCACGTCCAAGGGCGTGCGCGACGGCGAGGAGTTCGTCCTCACCGGCCAGAAGATGTGGCTGACCAACGGCGGTACGTCCTCCCTGGTCGCGGTGCTGTGCCGGACGGACGAGGGGCAGCCCGAGGGCTCCGCGCCGCACAAGTCGATGACGACCTTCCTGGTGGAGAAGGAGCCCGGCTTCGGCGAGGTCCGGCCCGGTCTGACCATCCCCGGGAAGATCGACAAGATGGGCTACAAGGGTGTCGACACCACCGAGATGATCATGGACGGCCTGCGCATTCCGGCCGATCGGGTCCTCGGCGGCACCACCGGCCGAGGTTTTTACCAAATGATGGACGGCGTCGAGGTCGGCCGGGTCAATGTCGCCGCGCGTGGCTGCGGCGTCGCGCAGCGTGCCTTCGAGCTGGGTGTCGACTATGCCCAGCAGCGCCATACTTTCGGCAAGCCGATCGCCCAGCACCAGGCGATTCAGTTCAAGCTCGCCGAGATGGCTACCAAAGTCGAGGCCGCTCATGCGATGATGGTTCGAGCAGCACGCAAAAAGGACACTGGGGAACGTAACGACCTTGAAGCGGGGATGGCGAAGTATCTCGCCTCCGAATACTGCAAGGAGGTCGTTGAAGACGCGTTCCGCATCCATGGCGGATACGGCTTCTCCAAGGAGTACGAGATCGAGCGCCTCTACCGCGAGGCCCCGATGCTCCTGATCGGAGAGGGCACGGCCGAGATCCAGAAAATGATCATCGGTCGCCGTCTCCTGGAGGAGTACCGAAGCCAGGGGTGAGTGTCTTTTTTGTGGGGACAAGCCGGGAACACAACGGCGGTGCTTAGTCGTTGTGATGCCAGGCTGTCCCCACAAGCTTGCCCAGGTGCCGGTCACAACCGGTAACATCCCGGGAAGCCGCCGTCCCCCTTGTCTACGCGGCACCCTCCGCTACGAAGGTCATTCATGCCCCACAGCAACTCCGAAGAACCGCGTCGCAAGGTCCGCCTGGCCCGCGGTGCGTCGCCGTGGCTCCTGCCGACCTTGGCAACCGCAGCCCTCAGCCTCGCCCGCTCCCGCCGCTCCGGCAAGTGGGCGGCCGTGGCCGTGCCCTCCACCGCACTCGCGGCGGGCATGCTGTGGTTCTTCCGCGACCCCGAGCGCGAGATCACCCAGGGCCGGGTCATCTCCCCCGCCGACGGCGTGGTGCAGAGCATCATGCCGTGGAAGGACGGGCGCACCCGGGTCGCGATCTTCATGAGCCCGCTCAACGTCCACGTCAACCGCGCGCCCCTGGCCGGCACGGTGACCTCGGTGGAGCACATCCCCGGCGGTTTCGTCCCGGCGTTCAACAAGGAGAGCGAGAACAACGAGCGGGTCGTGTGGCACTTCGACACGGAGATCGGCGATGTGGAGATGATCCAGATCGCCGGCGCCGTGGCGCGCCGCATCGTCCCGTACCTGCCGGCCGGCACCAAGGTCGAGCAGGGTGAGCGCATCGGCCTGATCCGCTTCGGCTCGCGCGTCGACGTCTACCTCCCGGCGGGCGTCGAGGCCGACGTCGAGGTGGGCCAGGTCACCGTGGCGGGGGTGACTCGCCTTGACCGTGATTGATCCCGACAGCAAGACCGTCCCCAAGGGCAACTGGGTCGACGAGGCCGTCGAGGAGGCGGTGGAGGACATGCCGCTCTCCACGCGGCTCTCCATCGCCGACGGCCTGACACTGGCGAACGCCACCTGCGGCTTCCTCGCGGTGTACTTCACCACCACCGGTGTGCTGATGCCGCACCTGATGGGCACGGACGGTGACGGCGGCATCGCACGGCACTCGGCCGCCACGGCCGTGATGCTGATGCTGCTGGCCTCGGTCTTCGACCTCTTCGACGGGCTGGTGGCGCGCAAGCTGCGCTCCTCGGCGATGGGCGCGGAGCTGGACAACCTCTCCGACCTGATCAGCTTCGGGCTGGCGCCGGCGTACTTCGTGCTGGTCTACGGCATCGTCGCGGTCGACGCCCACGAGCGCTTCTCCACGGTGGCGGCGGTCGTCGTCCTCCTGGCGGTGGTGCTGCGGCTTGCGCGCTTCTCCTGCGTGACCGTGCGCGACGGCGTCTTCCAGGGGATGCCCTCGCCCTTCGGGGCGCTGACGGTCGTCTCGATCGTGCTGCTGGAGCTGCCCTTCGTCCCGACGCTGACGGCGATCGTGGGTGTGGCGTGGCTGATGGTGAGCCGGGTCGAGTACCCCAAGCCGCGCGGCCGGCTGGCCGTGGCCACCCTGGTGTGGATCTTCGTCAGCATGGGCTGCCTGACCGCGTGGGCCTTCGACGCACCGGGCGCGGACGCGCTGCTGCAGACGGGCTGCGCGCTGCAGGTCGTCACGGCGGCGACGATCCCGCTCTTCGCCACGGCGCGCCGGGTGAACACCATCCGCGACAACCGCCGCGAGGCGCGGGCCGCGGCGCAGGGCTGAGACGCGGGGCTGAGGCGGGGGGCTGCTGCACCGGCTGGGACGCAGAACGAACGTGAGAGGGGCCCGGGGACATCCCCGGGCCCCTCTCACGTACCTGGTGAGCCGCGTCCGGGCGTCTCCCGTGAGCCTCATCTAGGTGTCGGATTCTCGCTAGCTTCGGGTCTCGCGGTCGGGGAGGCTGGGGGTGTGTACAGGGACAGGGAACGATGTGTCAGGGCCGTTCAGGCCAGGGACGCGCGCTTCGACGGGTGGTTCTTCATCGCGGTGCGGACCACCGGGATCTACTGCCGGCCGAGCTGCCCGGCCGTGGCGCCCAAGCCGGAGAACATGACCTTCCACCCGAGCGCCGCCTCCGCGCAGGGCGCCGGGTTCCGGGCCTGCAAGCGGTGCCGGCCCGACGCCAGCCCCGGCTCGCCCGAGTGGAACGTGCGCGCCGACGCCGTGGCGCGGGCGATGCGCCTCATCGGCGAGGGCGTGGTGGACCGCGAGGGCGTCGGCGGGCTGGCGCGGCGGCTGGGCTACAGCGCCCGGCAGGTGGAGCGCCAGCTCAAGGCGGAGCTGGGCGCCGGCCCGCTCGCCCTGGCCCGCGCCCAGCGGGCGCAGACCGCGCGGCTCCTCATCGAGACCTCCGCGCTGCCGATGGGCGACATCGCCTACGGCGCGGGCTTCGCCTCCATCCGGACCTTCAACGACACCGTCCAGGAGGTCTTCGCCCTCTCCCCCACCGAGCTGCGCGAGCGCGCCGCACGGGGCCGGTCCGGGCGCCCGGCGGCCGTCCCCGGCGTGATCGGCCTGCGGCTGCCCTTCCGGCGCCCGCTCACCCCCGACAACCTCTTCGGGCATCTGGCGGCCACCGCCGTCCCCGGCGTGGAGGAGTGGCGTGCGGGCTCCTACCGGCGCACGCTGCGGCTGCCGTACGGGCACGGGGCCGTCTCGCTGGCGCCCGCGCCCACGCACATCGACTGCCGGCTCGCGCTGACCGACCAGCGCGACCTGACCGTCGCCATCGCCCGCTGCCGGCGGCTGCTCGACCTCGACGCGGACCCGGTGGCCGTCGACGAGCAGCTCAGCCGCGATCCGCAGCTGGCGGAGCTGGTCGCGAAGGCGCCGGGGCGGCGGGTGCCGCGGACGGTGGACGCGGCGGAGTTCGCGGTGCGGGCGGTGCTCGGGCAGCAGGTCTCCACGGCCGCCGCGCGCACCCATGCGGCGCGGCTGGTACGGGCGTACGGGACGGAGGTCGAGGACCCCTTCGGCGGGGGGCTCACCCACCTCTTCCCCGACATGCAGACGCTGGCCGGGCTGGATCCGGAGGCGCTCGCCATGCCGCGTTCGCGCCGCGGCACCCTGACCACGCTCATCGCCGCCCTGGCCGCCGGCGAGGTGGATCTCGGGGGCGGCAGCGACTGGGCGCGCGCCCGGCGGACGCTGGGGGCGCTGCCGGGGATCGGGCCGTGGACGGTGGAGGTGGTGGCGATGCGCGCGCTGGGCGATCCGGACGCCTTCCTCGCCTCCGACCTGGGCGTACGCAAGGCCGCCGCCGCGCTCGGGCTGCCCGTCTCCCCCGGCGCGCTCACCCGCCGCGCGGCGCTCTGGCAGCCGTGGCGGGCCTACGCGGTCCAGTACCTCTGGGCCACCGACGACCACCCCATCAACCTCATGCCCCAGGAGTGAACGACATGCGCACCCACACCGTCATCGACAGCCCCGTCGGCCCGCTGACCCTGGTCGCGGACGGCGGCCACCTCACCGGCCTGTACATGGTCGGGCAGCGCCACCGTCCCGGCGAGGAGACCTTCGGCGGGCCGGGTGATCCGGGCGAGGAGCCCTTCGCCTCGGCGGCCGGGCAGCTGCGGGCGTACTTCGCCGGGGAGCGGACCGGCTTCGACCTGCCGCTGCGGCTGGAGGGCACGGACTTCCAGCGCCGCGTCTGGGCCGGGCTGCTGGAGATCCCGTACGGCGAGACGGTCTCGTACGGGGAGCTGGCCGAGCGGATCGGCAGCCCGGCGGCCTCGCGGGCGGTGGGGCTGGCCAACGGGAAGAACCCGGTGGGGATCATCGTCCCGTGCCACCGGGTGGTCGGCGCCGACGGGAGCATGACCGGGTACGGGGGCGGGATCGGGCGCAAGCGCTATCTGCTGGGCTTCGAGGCGGGGGCGGAGGTGGAGGCGGCTCTCTTCTGAGCGGCGTACGCTGCTGGTCCTCTACGGGATCGGGGGCTCATCGTGGCTGGTACGGCGGGTGGCGGAGCGCGTGTGCTCATCGCCGCGGACAAGTTCAAGGGGTCGCTCACCGCTGTGGAGGTCGCCGGGCGGGTGGCGGCGGGGCTGCGGCGGGCGCGGCCCCGCACCGCCGTCGAGGCGCTGCCCGTCGCGGACGGCGGGGAGGGGACGGTGGACGCCGCGGTGGCCGCCGGGTTCGAGCGGCGGGAGGTGGTCGTCGGCGGGCCGCTGGGGCGGCCGGTCCGCGCCGCCTTCGCGGTGCGCGGGGGGACGGCCGTGGTGGAGATGGCGCAGGCGTCCGGGCTGGGACTGCTGCCGGCCGGGCGGTTCGCGCCGCTGGCCGCGAGCACGTACGGCAGCGGGGAGCTGCTGCGGGCGGCGCTGGACGCGGGGGCACACACGGTGGTCCTCGGCGTCGGCGGCTCGGCCGGCACCGACGGCGGGGCGGGGATGCTCACCGCGCTCGGGGCGCGGCTGCTCGACGGCGCGGGGGCGGCGGTCGGGCCGGGGGGCGGCGGGCTGGCCTCGCTGGCGTCCGCCGACCTGTCCGGGCTGGATCCGCGCCTGGGCGGGGTCGAGGTGGTGCTGGCCGGCGACGTGGACAATCCGCTGACCGGGCCGGCGGGGGCGGCGGCGGTGTACGGGCCGCAGAAGGGGGCGGGGTCGGCGCAGGTGGCGCTGCTGGACACGGCGCTGGAGCGGTTCGCCTCGGTGCTGGCGGAGTCGGTGGGGCCGCGCGCGCTGGAGCTGGCCGGGCGGCCGGGCGCGGGGGCGGCCGGCGGACTCGGGTACGGGGCGCTGGTGGGGCTGGGGGCGCGGTTCCGGCCGGGGATCGAGGTGCTGCTTGAGGTGCTGGGCTTCGAGGCTGCGCTGGAGCGCGCCTCGCTGGTCGTCACCGGGGAGGGCTCGCTCGACGCGCAGACCCTGCGCGGGAAGGCACCGGCGGGCGTCGCGGCGGCAGCCCGGGCGGCGGGGCGCCCGGTGGTCGCGGTCTGCGGCCGACTGGCGCTGGACGAGGATCAGTTGCGGTCGGCGGGAATCCAACAGGCTTACCCACTGGCCACGTTGGAGCCAGACCCGGCCAAGTCGATGTCACACGCGGGTGAGCTGCTGGAACGGGTGTCAGAGCAGCTGGGACAAGACTGGCTCTAATCGCGGTTGTGCCGGCGCCCAAGACTCCACCGCGGCGTCCGGTGCCTCCCCAAGCTCTTCGAGCAGGGGATACCCCAGCTCTCGGCGTGCGGTGGCCTTGGTCATGAATGGGGTATCCCCTGCTCGAACAAAGTTGAGAGCTTGGGGAAGGAGCCACCTGTCCTTGACCCCCGCACGCCGAGAGTGCGTGCCGGGCGTCGCGGGTCAGGGTTTGCCTTGTGGGGGTCTGCCCGCGTCCAGGGCCAGGGTCATCTCCACCAGGTCGCGGGGGCGTGACAGGGAGCGCTCGGTGAGCTGCTCCAGGCGGCGCAGGCGGTTGAAGACCGTGTTGCGGTGGCAGTACAGGCGCGTCGCCGCGCGGGCCGCCGAGCCGCCGCACTCCAGCCAGGTCTCCAGCGTCTCCAGCAGCACCGACCGGTCCGCGGCCTCCAGCGCGTCCAGGCCGCCGAAGACGTCCTCGACCAGCAGGCCGGCCAGCTCCGGCTGGGCGGTGACCAGGGCGGCGGGCAGGCACCGGTCGAGTCGTACCAGACCCGCGGCGCCGGCCGGCAGCGTCCCCAGCGCCAGTTCCGCCTGGCGCCGGGCGCGGCCCAGCTCCGCCAGGCCGCCGACCACCGTGGAGATCCCGCCGGGGCCGCCGCGGCGGGCCGCCACGCAGCCCACCAGGTCCGCCAGCCCCGCCGACTCGCCGAGCGCGACCACGCCGACCTCGCCGTCGGTGCGCATCCGCCACAGGAAGCGCAGCCCGTCGCCGTCGGCGACCCGCGCCGGTGCGCGGTCCTCGGCGCGCAGCACGAGCACCGCGTAGCGGCCCTGCTCGGGCAGGTCGAGGGCGGCGGAGGCGCGGCGCACGAGCGCGGCGTCGCGCTGGCCCGCCAGCAGCGCGTCGAGCAGCGCCTGCACCCGCTCGTCGGTGCGCCGCAGCAGTTCCCGCTCGGTGGCGCGGTACGCATCCGCGGCCTTCGTCGCCTGGTCGTCCACGCCGGCCCAGACCGTGACCGCGGTGCGGCCCAGCAGGGAGAGCGCGGCCGGGTCGCGGGCGGAGACGGTGTCGGTCAGCTCGTTCCACAGCAGGTAGCCGGCGCGGCGGAAGGCGTAGAGCAGCAGGTCCAGGGAGATGCCCTGCTCGGCTCGGCGGCGGCCCAGTTCGGCGACGTAGGCGAGGTCGGGGCGGGGGGCGCTGCGCGAGGCGGTGAGGGCGTCGATGCCGTGGCGCAGCGCCTCGCAGATCTCGCGCCAGTGCTCGTCGCGGGGTACGGCGACCGCGTAGGCCGGGGAGTGCGCGTCCAGCTCGGCCAGCAGCAGGTCCGCCAGCTCCGGAACCCGCGTGGTCAGCTCGCGGGAGGCGCTGGCCAGGACCGCCCACTCCTGCTCGCTGCGACTTCTTCTGGTGCTCACGGGCCCAAAGATGACATCCGTTGTGCGCCGGCACAACGGTTCGGGCACGCCGATGGTCATCCGCAGCGATTCCGGTCATGACCGTGGACGTCGGCCCCGCGCGATGGTGTGCTGTGCGCCAACCAGGAGCCGACCGGAAAGAGAGTGCCGATGACTGCTGCCTCGCTCTCGGTGAGTGGGCTCACCGTCGGGTACGGGCCCGTCCAGGCGTTGGACGGGGTCTCGATCGAGGTGCCCGAGGGCGCCGTGGTCACGGTACTCGGCGGGAACGGGGCCGGGAAGTCGACCCTGATGCGCGCGATCTCGCACACGCTCGGGTTCTCCGGCGGCGCGATCCGCGGCGGGACCGTGAGTTTCGGCGGCCAGCGGCTCGACCGGCTGGCGCCGGACCGGGTCGTGGCCACCGGTGTCGTACAAGTGCCGGAGGGGCGGCGGGTGTTCGCGCGGATGAGCGTGGCGGACAACCTGCGTGCCGGAACGCTGGGCGCCTCGGGCGGGCGGCGGGCCGCGGCCCGCGCGCTGGACCGGGTGCACGAGCTGTTCCCCGTGCTGAAGGACCGGGCCGGACAGGTCGCGGGGCTGCTCTCCGGCGGGGAGCAGCAGATGCTGGCGCTGGGGCGGGCCCTGATGGCCGGCCCGAGGCTGCTGCTGCTCGACGAGCCCTCGCTGGGGCTCGCGCCGCTGATGGCCAAGCGGATCGCCGAGGCCGTGCGGGAGATCAACGCGCAGGGGACCTCGGTGCTGCTGGTCGAGCAGAACGCCGCGCTGGCGCTGGGGGTGGCCCGGTACGCCTATGTGCTGGAGGTCGGGAAGGTCACGCTCGCCGGCACCGCCGCCGAGCTGAGCGGTTCCGACGAGGTACGGCACCGCTATCTCGGTGTCGTCGACGAGACGGTGGCGGCCGAGACGGAGCAGGAGGTGGCGGCGCTCACCGCCGCCACCTCGGCGCCGGCGCTGCGGAGGTGGGTGTCGTGAGTACGCAGACGGAGAGCGCCGCCGGCCCCCCGGCCGGGGCGCCCGCCCCGCCGGCGCTGGCGGTGCGCGAGCTGACGGTGCGCTTCGCCGGGCTGCTGGCCCTGGACTCGGTGTCGTTCACCGTCGAGCCGGGCAGCCTGCACGCGCTGATCGGGCCCAACGGCGCCGGTAAGTCCACCACGTTGAACGTCCTCTCGGGCGTCTACCGGGCGACCTCCGGCAGCGTGCGCCTCGGTGGGGAGGAGCTGACCGGGCGCTCGCCGCACGAGATCGCGCGGCTGGGCGTGGCCCGTACCTTCCAGAACCTGGCCGTCTCGCCGTACGCGACGGTGGCCGACACCCTGCTGCTGGGCCGCCACCGGCTGACCCGCACCGGCTTCCTCGCCGCCGGGCTGCGGCTGCCGTCCGCCGCCCGCGAGGCGGCGCGCCACCGTGAACGGGTGGTGGAGATCGCGGAGTTCACCGGTCTCGCGCCCTATCTCGACCGGCCGGCGGCGGCGCTGCCGTACGGGCTGCGCAAGCTCGTGGAGCTGGGCCGGGCGCTGTGCATGGAGCCGGAGGTGCTGCTGCTCGACGAGCCGGTGGCCGGGATGACCTCCGACGAGCGGCGCCGTACGGCCTCGGTGATCGCGCGGGTGCGCGAGAGCCTCGGTATCTCGATCGTGCTCGTGGAGCACGACATGGGGATGGTCATGCGGCTCGCGGACGCCGTGACGGTGCTCGACTTCGGGCGGTGCATCGCCGACGGGCCGCCCGCGGTGGTGCAGAGCGACCCGGACGTCATCCGGGCCTATCTCGGGGCCGAGGCGGCCGAGGATTCCGAGAACCCTGAGGGCGCCGGGTCGGAAGAGGTCCCGCAGCCGCGGGACGGTGCCGAGGAGACCACGAAGGAGGTGCGCTCGTGACGACGTTTCTCGAACTGCTCATCAACGGTGTCTCGCTGGGCGCCGTGTACTCCCTGATCGCGCTCGGTTTCGTGATCATCTTCAAGGCCACCGAGGTGGTCAACTTCGCCCACGCCTCGCTGCTGCTGGCGGGCGGCTTCATCGCCGCCAAGCTCAGCGGCGAGATCGGCTTCTGGCCGGCGCTCGGGGCCGGGATCGCGGGGGCCGCGGTGCTCGGCGCGCTGGTCGAGTTCCTCGTCATCCGCCGCTACCGGGGCAGCGACCACAGCGTGCTGGCGATCGTGACGATCGGCGTGGACATCCTGCTCTTGACCGAACTCACCCGCCGCATCGGCCCCGACGTGCTGCCGCTGGGCGACCCGTGGGGCGACCGGCTGCTCACCCTGGGCTCCGTGTCCGTCCCGCAGACCCGCGTCGCGGCGCTGGTCGTCGCCGCGCTGGTCATCACCGTCTTCCTGCTGGCGTTCACCTACACCTCCTGGGGTGTGGCGATGCGGGCGGCGGCGGAGGACCGGGAGACGGCCGCGCTGATGGGCGTACGGCTGGGGCGGGTGTCGATCGCGGCGTGGGCGGTGGCCGGTTCGCTGGCCGCGGTCGCGGCGCTCTTCCTCACCGTGTTCCCCACCCCGGGGCTGGCCGCGGCGACGTCCTTCGCCGCCTTCAAGGCCTTCCCCGCGGCGATCATCGGCGGCCTGGACTCCACCACCGGCGCCCTCGCGGGCGGCCTGATCGTGGGCGTGACCCAGGCGCTGGCCACCGGCTACCAGGACGAACTGTCGTTCCTGGGACGGGGGATCGGCGAGGTGGCACCGTACCTGGTGATGCTGCTGGTGCTGCTCGCGCGGCCGGCCGGGCTGTTCGGAACGAGGGAGCTGACCCGTGTCTGACGTGAAAGAGGCCCCGGCCGCGGCGGTCAAGGCCGCCGAGACGGGCGGGCGTTCGCGCATACCCCTGGGGCCGCAGGTGTGGCTGGGCGCGGCGGGCACGGTGCTGCTGCTCGTCCTGCCCTTCTACGCCGACCGGTTCTGGCTGCAGAGCGGGCTGTTCGCCATGGGCGCCGCCATCGGCGCCATCGGGCTCAACCTGCTCGCCGGCGCCACCGGCCAACTCTCCCTCGGGCACGCCTTCTTCGTCGCCGTGGGCGCGTACAGCTACTGCGCGCTGGCCGGCGACGGCAAGGACGGACTGACCGGCCTGGGCGTGCCCACGCTGCTCGCGATGGCCGGCGCGGTGCTGATCGCCGGGCTCGCGGGCGGGCTGCTGAGTCCGATCGCCGGGCGGCTGCGTGGCTCGTACCTGGGCATCGCCACCCTGGCGCTGATCTTCATCGGCCAGCACGTGCTCTTCAACGCCAGTGATCTGACCGGTGGTTACAACGGGCGCGACGTGCCGCCGCTGAACGTGCTGGGGCTGCGGCTGGACGACTCGGAGCAGGTCCTCATGGGCGTGCCCTTCCAGTCGATGGAGAAGCTCTGGTACCTGGGCCTGGTGCTGCTCGCCGTCAGCGCCTTCTTCGCCCGGGGCGTGCTGCACGACCGGCCCGGCCGGGCGATGAACGCCATCCGCGACCACCAGATCGCCGCCGGTGTGATGGGCGTGCCGGTGGCGCGGGTGCGCGGCCAGGTGTTCGTGCTGTCCTCGATGTACGCCGGGCTGGCGGGCGTACTGCTCGCGCTGGTCTTCCAGCGCACGGTGCCGGAGTACTTCGGCCTCGTGCTCTCGCTGGAGTTCCTCGCCATGATCGTGATCGGCGGTCTCGGCTCGGTCTCGGGCGCGGTGCTGGGCGCCGCCTTCGTCTCCCTGCTGCCGCAGCTCATCGACCACTACAGCGACTCGCTGCCCCTGGTCTCCGCCCCCGGAACGGGCGGCATCGCACCCGGGGAGGCGTCCCGGTACCTGTACGGGGCCGCCGTGGTCGTGGTGGTGCTCTTCCTACCGGGAGGGCTTGCCCGACTGCGGCTGCGGGGCCGGTCCTCATAGGGGCCCGGACCCGCGCGCACTGCCCGACTGCTCCACCCCCATCCACCGAACCCGTCACCCTCAGGGAGCACTTCATGCAGACTCCGTTCTCCAAGGCCGCCTCGCGGCAGGCCGCCGTCGCACTGGCCGCGGTCCTCGCGCTCGCCGGGGCCGGGTGCAGCAGCAAGGCGAAGGACGACGGCAAGGACGACGGTGGCAAGGGCGGCGCCTCCTCGGTCAAGACCGACAAGGGCGTCAGCGCGGACACCATCACCCTGGGCGCCCTCACCGACATGACCGGTGTCTACGCCACGCTGGGCAAGAGCATCACCCAGGCCCAGCAGCTGTACGTCAAGGAGGCCAACGCGGCGGGCGGGGTGTGCGGCCGGCAGCTGAAGCTGGAGATCCGCGACCACGGCTACAACCCGCAGAAGGCCGTCTCCGCGTACACCGAGCTGGCGCCCGAGGTGCTGGGCTTCCCGCAGTTCATCGGCTCGCCGTTCGTGGCGGCCGTGAAGCAGAAGATCGACACGCAGGACAAGGCGCTCGTCATCCCGCAGGCCTGGTCCGCCGCGCTGCTGGGCAGCGAGTCGATCCGCGAGATCGGCGCCACATACGACGTGGAGATGATCAACGCCGTCGACTACCTGGTCAGCGACAAGGGCATCAAGAGCGGCGACAAGGTCGGCCACGTCTACTTCGAGGGCGACTTCGGCGAGAACGCGCTCGCCGGCTCGAAGTTCGCCGCCGAGAAGGCCGGGCTCACCATCGTCGAGCAGCGCATCAAGCCCACCGACCAGGACATGACCGCGCAGGTCACCGCGCTGAAGAAGGCCGGTGTCAAGGCCGTCCTGATCAGCGCCGGCCCCGCGCAGACCGCCTCGCTCGTCGGGGTCGCCGCCGCCGCGAAGCTGGCCGCGCCCGTCGTGGGCTCCAACCCGACCTACGCCCCGCAGCTGCTGAAGACGCAGGCCGCCCCCGCGCTGCTCGCGAACTTCACCTACGCGGTGTCGGCGCTGCCCATCGGCTCCACCGAGCCGGGCCCGTCGAAGCTGGTGGCCTCGTACGAGAAGGAGTACCCCGGTCAGCTGGTCGACAGCGGTGTGATCGCCGGCTACTCGGCCGTGACCGCCTTCGGCGACGCGCTGAAGGCCGCGTGCGAGGCCAAGGACCTGACGCGGGCCGGCGTGACGAAGGCGATGCTCTCCCTCACGGACGCGGACCTGGGCTTCGGCATCAAGCACGACTTCTCCAAGCCCGACCAGCCCTCCACCCGCGAGAGCTTCATCCTGCGCCCCGACGACAAGGCCAAGGGCGGCGCGTCGGTGGTGAAGGAGGCGTTCACCGCGGAGGCGGCGGCGTCCTTCACGCCGGGCGGCTGACGCACGGCGCACGCCGCTGAGGCGATGACACCACCCGGGCTTCCGTGGGTACGTATCCACGGAAGCCCGGGTGGTGTGCTGTCAGTCCCGCAGCAGGCCGAGCAGCCGGCGGGCCGTCGACTCGTCGCGCGCGGTGACGAACGGCAGGGCGTTGCCCCCGGCGACACGGAACGGCTCGTCCGCCACGGTCGCGTTCACCCCGCCCGCCTCGGCGACCAGCAGCAGCCCCGCGGCATGGTCCCAGGGGCTCTCCCACGTATAGGCAGTCGAATCCAACTCCCCCTTGGCGATGCGCAGATACTCAAGCCCCGCCGAGCCCGTGTCGCGGCGGGCCACGCCCTCGGTCTCCAGGCGCAGCAGCCGGCGGTGCTCCTCGTCGGAGATGTACTGCGGGCTGGAGGTGGCGACCGTGAGGTCGGCGCCCGGCGCGGGCGAGCCGGCCGTCAGCCGCTCGCCGTCCGCCCAGGCGCCGGCGCCGCGGATGGCGACGGCCATCTCGTCGTACGCCGGGGCGTACGTCCACGAGGCGAGCACCTCCCCGTGGTGCGCGAGGGCGACCAGCATGGCGAAGCCGGGCTCGCCGTGCGCGAAGAACCAGGTGCCGTCGACCGGGTCGACGATCCACACCGGCGCCTCGCCGCCGACCGCCTCCAGCAGCGCGGGGTCCTCGGAGACGCCCTCCTCCCCGACGAGCACCGAACCGGGCAGCAACGCCGTGAGCGAGCGCCCGAGATGGCGCTCGGCGCCCTGGTCTGCCACCGTCACCAGGTCGTACGGACCGCGCTTCTCGGCGATCTCGTGCGCCTCCAACTGCCGGAACCTCGGCATCACCTCGTCCGCGGCGGCCTGCCGCATCGCCTGCTCCACCTTGGCCGGGCCATAGCCGGCGAGAAACTCCTCGATCATGTGCCCATCGAACCACGGGGGGCTGACAGGGGGTGGCTGCGCGGTGTTCCGCCGGCGAAGTCCCCGCGGCAAGGTGGAGGCGGACATGATCCATGCCACAGGGGGCGCTTTTCCCGCCGTGTGAACCACGGGGGCGCGGTGGGCGTGCTACTTATCGATGCAGGGGGACGGACCGGGAGGGGGCCGCAGGGTGACCGTGGGGGATCGGGCGCCGCAGGGGACGGCGGGCGCCGAGGCGCGCCGGCTGGTCGCGGAGGGGCGCGCGCTGCTCGGGCAGGGGCGCCACGCCGAGGCACTGGGGTCCTTCCAGGAGGTCTGCCGGCTGGACGGGGCGTGCTGGGAGGGCTGGTACTGGTCGGGGTGCGCCGCCGCCCACGCGGGCGAACACGCCGCCGCCGTCGCGCACTTCACCGCCGCCCTGGAGCGTGACGCGACGCTCGGCCGGGCGTACGTGCAGCGCGCCTACGCCCGGTTGCGGTGCGGTGAGACGGGCGCGGCCCGCGCCGACCTGCTCGCCGCCGCCCGCCATCGCGGTCTGGACGACGACGCCCGCTGGGTGTCGGCGCTGCTGCAGCTGAACGCCGGGGAGTGGGCGACGGCGGAGCTGTCGTTCACCCAGCTGCTCCCCCGCGCCGGGGCGCGCGCCGGCCTCGCGCGCACCCTGGTCGCGTACGCGCAGGAGCGGCGCGGGCTTCCGCAGGCCGCGCTCGCCTCGTACGAGCAGCTCGCCTCGGACGGGGCGGCCTCGGTCGACGACGCGGCGCTGCACCGACACGCCCTGCTGGCGCGGCGCCTGGAGCGGCACGGGGAGAGCGCCGCGCTCTGGCGGCAACTCGCCGCGCGGCGCCCGGACTTGCCGCAGGTAGGGGACCTCGCCGCCGGGGCCGCCCGGCTGGCGTCGCGCGAGGCGGCGCGGGACCGGGACTACGCGACGGCGCTGCGGCTGCTGGCGCCGGACGGCGAGCTGCCGGAGGGCGTCGGGGCGGGGGCTGCGGAGGGGGCGCCCGACGCGGACGACGGGGTGTACTGGCTGTCGGAGCCGGGCCCGGACGAGGCGCGCGGCGAGGACGGCACGGAGGTGTACTGGCTGTCGGACGAGGACGACGGGCCGGATGAGGACAGCACCTCGAACGGGGGCGGTATGTCGGCCGCACAGGAGCTGGCCGAGCTGCGGCTGCACGCCGCCTGGCAGGCGGTCGCCGGGGGCGGGGGCGGCGAGGAGGACCGGGCGCAGGCGCGGGAGCTGCTGCGCGAGGCGTGTCTTGACCAGCCGCTGGACCCGCGCCCGCTGTACTACCTGGCCCTGCTCGCGGCCCTGGACGGCGAGCGGGCGCAGGCGGCGCTGCTGTGGCGCCGGGTGCTGCGCCTGCGCCCCGAGGACCGCCGGGCGCGGCTGGCCCTGGCCCTGCTGGGCGCCGACGGCGGGGACGCGGCGGAGACGGCGCAGGCGGCGGCTGAGCTGACGGAGCTGGCCGCCGAGCGCGACCCGCGCCTGGGCGGGAGGGAGCGCGCCGCGCTCGCCCTGGCCGCCCTCCAGCTGCGCGCCGGGCGCTGGCAGGACGCCGGCCGGCTGCTGGCGCCGCTCCCGCCGGGCCCGTTGCGCGAGGCGCTGGCCGAGGAGGTCGCGCACCGCTCGGGCTCGCTGGACGCCGAGCCCGGTAGCACAGCAGACCCGCACCGGCGCGCGGTCGCGCTCTGCCGGGCCGGTCACCACCGCACCGCCGCGAAGGCGCTGCGCGGCGCCGGTCCCGCCCCGGACGTACGCACCGAACGGGAGCTGGCGCGGCTGCTGCGCACCGGCGCCCTGCACCACGCGGCCGAGGAGCGCTACGCCGAGGCGGCCCAACTCCTGGGCTCCTGGGGCCCGTCGACGGTCGGCGACCCCCTCGACGCGCTGCTGCTGCTCCTGGGCGGGCGCCGCGAGGCGGCCGTCGACCTGCTCGCCGACGCGGTCCGGCGCTCCCCCGGCGACCCCCGCCTCGCGCACACCCTCGCGGTGGCCTCGCTCAGCGTCCCGGCGCCCTCCCCCGCGCAGTGGCGGCGCTGCCTGGCCGCCTGGAGCGCCGTGCTCCACCGGGAGGACTTCCTCGCCCGCGTACGGCAGGAGGCCGAGGCCCGCTACGGGACGCCGGTGAGCGGGGCGGCGGTGGAGGCCGCGAGCGGGCGGCTGCGGGAGGCGCTGGAGGATCTGCTGCCGGCCGAGGGCGAGGCGCGGCTGCTGCTGCGGCGCGAGACGGACGGCGCGCAGGCCCTGCGCGACTGCGGCGGGCTGCCGCTGCCCGAGGGCGGCACGCTGGTGTGCGGGCCGCTGTGGATCGAGGAGTTGGGGCTCGGCGGCCGGCTCAGTGCCTACGTCGCCGCCCGCCCGCAGGACGAGGCCACCGAGCGGCTGCGGCTCGCCTTCTCCACCCTCGGCCTCCCGGGGGCCCGGCTGCGGGCCGGGCGGATGCGGGAGGCGCTGGACTCCCTCGCCGACGTGCGCTGCCCCCTGTGCCGTACGCGGCCCGCGCCGCCCTCCCTGCGCGGGCGCCCGGTGGAGTGCGCCGCCGGCTGTGCGGGCTTCGCCGCCGCCAATCCGGCGTACGCCGAACTTGCCGACGGCAGGCGGCTGTTCGGGCAGGACGCGGCGGCGCTGGCGATGGAGGCGGGGCTGGCGCTGGGCGCGAGCGCGCTGGCCGGCTCCGAGCCCGACGTCGCGGCGGCCACCACGCACTGGCGCGGCGCGGTGGACCGGGCGCAGGAGGTGGGCCGCGAGGCGCGGGCGCAGGGGCGCATCGCCGAGGCGGCGGCGGCCCGCGCGGAGGAGTTCGCCCGCGCGGAGGACTTCGACGCGGCCGTCATGCTGCTGGACTTCGCGCAGGTCTTCACCACCGGCGAGGAGCACGAGCGCGTCTGCGGCCGGCTGGCGGCGCAGCTGACCGCCCGCGCCGTCCACACCGTCAACGAGCGCCGCGGGAGCGCGGAGTCGGCGATCGCCGACCTGCGCCGGGCCGTCACCCTCAACCCGCATCTGCTGCGCGCCCAGGCCAGTCTGGCGATCGTGCGCTCGATGCAGGCCACGGTGCTGCTGAAGTCCGGGCAGACCGTGCAGGCGGTGCTCACCCTGCGCACGTCGGTGGCGGAGCTGGCGGAGGCGCTGGGGTATCTGCCGGAGAACCGCGAGCTGTCGGAGCTGCACGACAAGGCCTCGGAGCGGCTGGCGCAGCTGCTGCCGGGCCTCGTCCCCCCGCCCCCACCGCCGGCGCCGTGACCGCCGCGGACACCGCGTAAGGAGTCGAGAGTTGCTCAAGGACCCCGGGCTGCCCTGGCCCGCGCCCTTCCCGTACGACGTGCTCGCCCCGGCCGGGGTGGGCCCGCACACCACGCATGCGCAGATGCAGGAGGTCTCCTTCACGCTGATGGAGCGCGGGCTGATGGGGACCGCGACGCAGACGGCGTGGCACGAACTGCGGTCCGTGGAGGGGCGGTTGCTGGTGGACCTGCTGCTCTACGACGCCGACCCGGCCGCCGAGGTCCCCGCCCGACTCGCCGCGCTGGCCGCCGAGGAGGAGGCGGCCTCCGGCGCCGAGGAGCCGCCCGAGGTGGCCGCGTGCCTGTCCCTGCGGCGCGCCGACTTCGACGAACTGGCCGGGGAGCTGCGCCCGCTCCCGCCTCCGCCGCCCGCCCGCGAGGCGGTGTCCGTCCCCGAGCTGGAGCGGGTGGACGCCCTGGAACTGGTCGAGGACTTCCTGCGCTTCGACCGCTGACCCCGTCCCCGCCCGCCCCTCTTCCCCGTCGGATTCGACCCGTACCCCCGGAGGCACCGGATGAGCCACCCCTTCCTCCCGCCGCCCGACCGCGCGCGGCCCACGATCCTCACCGCCTACGACGCGCACGAGCACTCCAGGACGGCGCTGCTGGAGCTGGTCGGCGTCCTGGACTCCTTCGACCGGGTGCTGGCGGCCGGCCCCGACCCGGACCCGGCCGGCGCCCACGAGCGGCTGCGGCTGCTCGGCGCCCAACTACGCGGCTACACCGACACGTTGGGGCTTGAGGTGGTGACCGCGACCGCCGGGGAGGACTACGAGCCGGCCCTGCACGAGGTGGTGGAGGAGCGCGCGGCGCCCGGCGCGCGGGCCGACGAGGTGCTGGAGACGCTGCGGCCCGGCTACCGCTTCGGCCGCCGGCTGGTACGCCCCGCTCAGGTCGCGGTGGCGGCGGACGCCGCTGCGGCCCGTACTCCCGCGGCCCCGGACTCCCCCGAGACCCCCGACATACCCGCCACCCCAGACACCCCCGGTCACGCCCCCCAGGAGCAGCAGCGATGAAGGCCATCGGCATCGACCTCGGCACCACCAACAGCGTCATCTCCCGCTACGACGGCGAGCGTTCGAGCGCGGCCGTGCTCACCAACGGCGAGGGCGAGACCCTCACGCCCTCCGTGGTCGCCGTGCGCGTACGCGACGGAAAGGAGTCGACGCTCGTCGGCCGCACCGCGGTCAACTTCGCGGGCCGCCAGCCCCAGGACACCGTCGTCTCCGTCAAGCGGCTGATGGGCCGCGACTACGAGGACCCGGCCGTCATCGAGGCCCGCGAGCGGGTCGCGTACCCGATCGTGCCGGGCGGCGGCGAGGACCCGCGCGCGCACGTGGTGCTGGCGGGCACCCGCTACCGGCCCGCCGAGGTCTCCGGGCTGATCCTGCAGAAGCTCAAGCAGGACGCCTCCCGGGTGCTGGGCGAGGACGTCACCCACGCGGTGATCACCGTCCCGGCGTACTTCCACGACGCCCAGCGCGCCGCCACCCGCGACGCGGGCCGGCAGGCCGGACTGACCGTCAAGAAGATCATCGACGAGCCGACCGCCGCGGCCGTCGCCTTCGGCCTGGACGCGGGCGCCGAGCGGCGCCGCGTCCTGGTCTACGACCTGGGCGGCGGCACCTTCGACATCTCGATCCTCAACATGGCCAAGGGGGCCAGCCGGCACGGGATGTTCCAGGTGCTGGACTTCCACGGGGACAGCTGGCTGGGCGGCGACGACTTCGATCTGGCGATCACCGCGCGGATCATCGACTGGGTGCGCGAGCGGCACGGCGTCGACCCCTTCGGCGACCGGCAGTTCCGCTATCTCGCCAAGGCCGCCGCCGAGTCGGCCAAGCGCCAGCTCAGCCAGGTCGAGGAGGCGGACATCATCATCCCCGCCGCCTTCCGGCCCGAGGGCGGCGGGGCGCTGGTCGACGTGGAGATGACCATCACCCGCGACGAGTTCGAGGAGATGGCCCGCGAGCTGGTGGACCGCACGATGCGGCTGGTGGAGGAGGCGCTGGGCCGGCAGAAGCTGAGCCGCGAGGACATCACCGACGTGCTGCTGGTGGGCGGCTCGACGCTGATCCCGCTGGTCTACCGGACGGTGGAGTCCTACTTCGGCACGGCGAAGGTACGCCGTGACGTCAACCCCATGGAGTGCGTGGCGCTGGGCGCGGGCATCCTCGCCGGGACGCTGCAGGGCGTGGAGTGCCCCGCCTGCGGACGGTCCAACGAGGAGTCGGCGGCCAGCTGCGAGTCCTGCGGCGCCTCGCTGGCGGACGCCGCCCCGGTGGACGCGCCCGTGATCTACGAGGTGACGGGGATGGCGCTGGGCATCGGCGCCGCCCAGGGCGAGCAGCGCGACGTCTTCGTGCCGATCATCCCGCGCGGTACGCCCTATCCGCTGGCCGAGCCGCGCAGCCGCTCCTTCTCCACCACCGACGGGCGCATGATCCGGGTGCCGGTCTACGAGGGGGACGATCCGGTCGCCAGCCGCAACAAGGAGCAGGGCGTCATCGAGTTCGAACTGCCGCACGACATCGGGGTGAACAGCCGGGTCGACGTCACGTTCAACTACGACGCCGACCGGATCGTGACGGTGCTGATCAGCGTGCCGGGGCGGGATCTGGCGCTGCAGACCACCCTGCGTACGGACAGCCCCCGCGCCGCCTCCCCGAAGAAGGCCGGGAAGGGCGGTGAGGGCGGCGACGCGGAGGCGCGCGAGCAGCTGCGGCGCACGGTCTCCACCGCCCAGCACTTCCTGGACACCTACGGGGAGTTCGTCTCGGAGCAGCAGGCGGCCGGACTGCGCCGCGACATCGAGCAGGCCCGGCACGCGCTGCGCGTCGGCGACACCGGCGAGTGCCGGCTGATGATCGAGCTGCTCTGGGCCCATCTGCTGGGCTCGGGCACCGCCTCCGCCCTGCTGCTGGCGGAACGCGCCACCGACGGGGCCTCCCCGCAGCTGGCCCGCCAGATCAGCGCCGCGGTGGCGGACGTACGGCGCACCCACCGCACGGGGCAGCCCGAGCAGACGGCGGAGCAGACCCGCGCCCTGCGCGCCCTGGTGGAGCCGGTACTGCGTCAGCGCTACGCCGAGAACCCGGAGCGCGACCCGGAGGGGACGGGCATCCTGCAGAGCCGGTAGGGGGTGGAGCCGACCCGGGTACGGCGGACGCTCCCGTCGCGTCCGCCGTACCCGGGTCGGCCGCCGGTCAACTCCCCGTCGGCCAACTCCCCATCCGGTCAACTCCCCATCAAGCGGCGCTCCTTGGCCATCAGCGGCAGCATCAGCAGCGTGTAGAGCACCAGTGCGGAGGCCAGGCCGACCGCCCAGCCGTAGTCCGCCAGCGGTTTGAGGAACGGGATCAGGCCGTCCGCCGGGAAGGGCCCCTGGGAGCCCGGCACCGTGTGCGAGCCCCCCACCGCCAGGACGCCGCCCACCGCGAAGGCGAGCACCGCGCGCCAGTTCCAGCCGGCCGCGTACCAGTAGCGGCCGTGCGGGCGGTAGAGGTCGGGCAGGTCCAGGTGGGTGCGGCGCAGCAGCCAGTAGTCGGCGATCAGGATGCCGGCCACGGTGCCGAGGAGGCCGCCGACCGTGCCGAGCCAGGTGAAGATGTAGACGTCCGGGGACTCGATCAGCTTCCACGGGAAGATCAGCACCCCGACGACGCCCGTGATCAGCGCGCCCGTACGGAAGTTGATGAGCTTGGGCGCCAGGTGCGCGAGGTCGTAGGCCGGGGAGACGACGTTCGCGGCGAGGTTCACCGAGATCGTCGCGACCAGCACCGTGACGAGCGCGTACAGCAGGCCGATCTTGTTGTCCGCCCTGCCCGCCAGCTGCACCGGGTCCCAGACCGCCTCCCCGTAGACCGCCTGCGAGCCGGAGGTGACCAGCACCGACAGGACGGCGAAGAGCGTCATCGTGGTCGGCAGGCCGAGCGACTGGCCCCAGACCTGGGCGCGTTGGCCCTTGCCGAAGCGGGTAAAGTCGGGGATGTTCAGCGAGAGCGTCGACCAGAAGCCGATCATGCCCATCAGCGCGGGGAAGAAGACCGGCCAGAAGTCCGCGCCCCAGCCGAGCTGCGAGGGCTGGTCGAGGAGCGGGCCGAGACCGCCGGCCTTGTCGGTCATCCAGACCAGCAGCACGATCGCGCCGACGATCACAAAGGGGGCCGCCCAGTTCTCGAAGCGGCGCAGGGTCTCCATCCCCCGGTGGATGATGGCGATCTGCAGCGCCCAGAAGAGCAGGAAGCACAGCCACAACGGCCAGGGCTGGCCGCCCACGTGCCCGTACGCGGCCCAGTCGGCCCCCAGCACCCCGCCGAGCAGGACGAAGATGCCCTGGCCGCCGATCCAGGTCTGGATGCCGAACCAGCCGCAGGCCACCGCCGCCCGGATCATCGCCGGCAGGTTCGCCCCGCGCAGTCCGAACGAGGCCCGCGCCAGCACCGGGAAGGGGATGCCGTACTTCGGGCCGGCGTGCCCGGTGAGCAGCATCGGCAGCAGGACGATGACGTTGGCCAGGGCGATGGTGAAGACCGCCTGGCGCCAGTCCATCCCGAGGGCGACCAGGCCGGAGGCGAGGGTCCAGGAGGGGATGCAGTGGGCCATGCCGACCCACAGCGCCATGAAGTTGTAGGTCTGCCAGGTGCGTTGGGCGGCGGGCAGCGGGCGCAGGTCGTCGTTGTAGTAGCCGCTGTCGGTGGGGATCACCCCGGGGGCCAGCTCGACGCGCCCCTGCGCGTCGGTTATCTGTCCCCCCTCCGCGGGGGACGGGGCGGTGGCTGTCATACGCGGTCCTCTCTAGGCGCGGGGCTGGAGGCGGGGCTGGGCGCGGGTCCGGGCGCGGGCCTGGCGGCGGGCCTCAACTCGCCGGGCTGAACGCGGGGATGACGTACTGCCCGTAGGCGTCGATCGTCGCCTCCTTCGCGTCGTGCATCGCGTAGACCGCGAACTGGTCGACGCCCAGCTCGCGCAGCGCCGTCAGCTTCTCGATGTGCGCCTCGACCGGCCCCAGCAGGCAGAAGCGGTCCACGATCTCGTCGGGGACGAAGTCCGTGGACGGGTTGCCCGCGCGGCCGTGGTGGCTGTAGTCGTAGCCCTCGCGCTCCTTGATGTACGCGGTGAGCGCCTCGGGCACCAGTGCGGAGCGCTCCCCGTAGCGGCTGACGAGGTCCGCGACGTGGTTGCCGACCATGCCGCCGAACCAGCGGCACTGCTCGCGGGCGTGCGCGAGGTCGTCGCCGACGTAGGCGGGGGCGGCGACACAGATGGCGACGTCGTCCGGGTCGCGCCCGGCGGCGGCCGCGGCCTCCCGTACCGAGCGGACCATGAACTCGGTGAGATAGGGGTCGGCCAGTTGGAGGATGAAGCCGTCCGCCTCCCGGCCGGCCAGCTCCAGCGCCTTGGGCCCGTACGCGCCCATCCAGACGGGGAGTCGGCCGTTCTCCACCCACGGGAGCTGGAGCGTGGCGCCGTCCACCTCGGTCTCGCGGCCCTCGGCGAGGTCGCGGATGGCGCGCATGGCCTCGCTGAGGCGGGCCAGGGTGTTGGGCCTGCGCCCGGCGACGCGCATCGCGGAGTCGCCGCGGCCGATGCCGCAGACGGTGCGGTTGCCGTACATCTCGTTGAGGGTGGCGAAGGCGGAGGCGGTGACCTCCCAGGCGCGGGTGCCCGGGTTGGTGACCATGGTGCCGACCTTGAGCCGGGTGGTGTGCTCCAGGATGCTGCTGTAGATGACGAACGGCTCCTGCCACAGCACGGTGGAGTCGAAGGTCCAGCCGTAGTCGAAGCCGTTGTCCTCGGCGCGGCGCATCAGGTCCACGACGGCGGAGGCGGGCGGGTCGGTCTGCAGGACGAGTCCGAAGTCCACTTCGGTCCCCTATCTCTGAGCTGGCTCAGGGTCGATCTCAGATCAGGTACTGGCAGGTGCCGCGCGGTACGTACTGGCCGTGTCCCGCGCGCCCTGTGAACTGCCGGTGGTCGATGACGGTTTCGCCCCGGGAGAGTACGGTCTCCACGCGCCCGGTGATCCGCCTGCCCTCGTAGGCCGAGTAGTCGACGTTCATGTGGTGCGTCTGCGCCGAGATCGTCTGCACGGCGTCCGGGTCGTAGATCACGAGGTCGGCGTCCGCGCCGGGCGCGATGGTCCCCTTCTTGGGGTAGATGCCGAACATCCGCGCGGGGGTGGCGCAGGCGATCTCGATCCAGCGGCGGCGGCTGATGTGACCGTCCAGGACCGCCTGGTGCAGGAGGTCCATCCGGTTCTCCACCCCCGGCAGCCCGTTGGGAATCTTCGAGAAGTCGCCGCGGCCCAACTCCTTCTGGCCCTCGAAGCAGAAGGGGCAGTGGTCGGTGGAGACCACCTGGAGGTCGTTGGTGCGCAGGCCGCGCCACAGGGCGGCCTGGTGCTCGCGGGGGCGCAGGGGCGTGGAGCAGACGTACTTCGCGCCCTCGAAGTCCGGCTCGGCGAGGTTGTCGGTGGACAGGAAGAGGTACTGGGGGCAGGTCTCGCCGAAGACGTTGAGCCCCTTGTCGCGGGCGGCGGCCAACTCGGCCACGGCCTCCTCGGCGGAGACGTGGACGACGTAGAGCGGAGCACCGGCGACGCGGGCGAGCTGGACGGCGCGGTGGGTGGCCTCCGCCTCCAGCAGCACCTTGCGGACCTCACCGTGGTAGCGGGGGTCGGTACGGCCCTCGCGCAGCGCCTGCTCGACAAGGACGTCGATGGCGATGCCGTTCTCGGCGTGCATCATGATCAACCCGCCGTTGCCGGCGGCCCGTTGCATGGCCCGCAGGATCTGGCCGTCGTCGCTGTAGAAGACCCCCGGGTACGCCATGAAGAGCTTGAAACATGTGCGGGTGCGCCCACGCACGTCGTCTGTCCGCCGTCGTCCCGACCGGCGGCGTCGGGCGTGAAGGGCGCAGGCGGGGTACACAGTTGGGGGTCGAAGGTACCCGTGATGTGGAGCGTGGGCAGGCCGTACAGCGGGGGCACGGGGGTGCCGCCGTAGTCGCCGAGTGCGCATACCGCCCTTCCCCACACCCCGGTGCTCAAGTAGTCCAGGGAGCGTTGGTAGATGGCCTGCGGACGATGCCCTTGTGTGACGTGCTCCGGTAGATCCTTCCACCTCAGACCGTGTCGAACCTTGTGGAGCGATGCCTCAAGGGTCACCCGGGGGGCACAATCCTGGACTTCTTCAGAGGTGTTGGCAAGAGCGCTGCGACCTGCGACCACTGCGTGTCGGTAAGCGGTGGCGGAACAAGGCGCCCGCGGTCGGTAAACCATGCCTCGAAGGGGCAGCCCTTGCTTCGGAGGGCCCCGGGCACCTCGCTGGCCACGTACACCCGGACATCCATCAGGTCGAGCAGATCGCGCTTCCTGTCCAGGGGGAGACTCTCAAGCTGGGGCTGGACGTTGCTTGCCAACTCCCGGATCGCGCTGACCCGTTCCGCCTGCTGCTCGGCGTCCCGCAGCCATTCCACGGTGTCGTCGCGCATCTGGCGCAGATGATGCTCCTTGTTCCGGATTTCTTCTTTCACCTGCTCGACAGCCTCGCGGAGGGCCCCTTCGGTTCCGTCGTCGCTTTCGTCCAGGGATACGGCCGTCACGAGAGCGGCCAACTGCTTCGTACGCATCCGCTTGCCCTGCTCGATCTGGGCATCAAGATCAGTGATGCGCTCGCGGTACGACCGCACCCGATCGGGGACATCGCCGAGCCACTCCTCGGCAAGCCGGTTGAGTTTCTCCTGGTCGCCGAAGACCTTCGCGACCTCCGCCCACACCGCCTCTTCGAGAGGGCCGGCCAGGATCTCCTGGCAGTCGCAGGGAGGTACGTTCCGGCGGCCACCGCACCGGTACGTGGTGCGGTCGCGCAGCGCCCGATACGTCCCCGCGTACCGACTCCCGCAGGGCGCGTGCGCACGGCTGCTCAGGAGATACCCCTTCTGCGTCCCCTTGGTGAAGGAGCGGCGGGCGAGCGCCTTCCGGACCTGCGCCACCCGTTCGGCGGGGAGCGGCATTGGAACGGGGATACGGACGGTGTCGCCGTACAGGGGCTGCCCGTCGGGTCCCACTCGGACAGCCCTGCCGCGCGGCGCCTCCGTGTTGCGGTAGACGATGTACCCGTCGAGGGCCGTCTGCGCGAAGGCGCGGATGAGGTTGGCGCCGTTCCAGGGCAGCCCGCGGGCGGTAGGGAACCCGAGCGCGTTCAGACACCGGGCCGCGTCCTCGGCGTTGCGGTGATCGTCCGCGATGAGCCGCGCGGCGTTCTCCAGCAGCAGTACGCCCTCCTCCCGAAGGGTCGGGGGGTCGTTCGAACCCTTGCCGGGGAGTTGGAGCCAGAACGGGGCGACACCTCCGGGCCAGCCGCCGGCTGCCAGCTTCTGCTCCCGGCCGCCCATGGTGCGATCGAGGATCATGGCGTGCTCGAGTTCGGCCATGTACGCGAGAAGGCTGAGCTGGATCCCGAACATCTCATCGTCGCTGTCGATCCGACCGTCTGCGGTGGCTACGCGTACGTTTTGATCGGTGGTGTCGTAGACCCACCGGTGAATGTCCTTCATCGTGCGACCGATTCGGTCGAGCTTCCCGAAGACAATCAGGTCGAACCGGCCGGCTGCGATGTCGGCATTGAGGGCGCTCAGATCAGGACGCTGGGTCAGCTTCCCGGATACGCCTCCGTCTGTGTAGACCTCAACTTCGTACCTCCCCTTCCCGAGCTTGAAATCCAGCCACTTCCTGCACTCATCGAGCTGCGTCTGAAGCCCGTACCCCTTGAGCTGCCTGGCGGTGGAAACGCGAAGATAGATGGCTGCACGAAGCTCTCCACTCCGACGCCCGCTCTCCTTATTGAAACGGTGCCGACTCATGACCATCCCTTCCGATAATAAAATCCGTGGATGGTGACCTTAGAAGCCCTTTGGGAATGTCAGCAACGCAATCGTTTCTTCCCACATCACTGTGTCTCGTTCGAGCTTCCTTGTTCATCATGAATCAATATGGAAGCCAAGTGCGCCCTCTCTGCCGAAGAGAACGTACGGGGAGCCCAGCTAGCAGTGATCGCAATTCGGCACGCTCGCACAAGAGGCGGCCCAGATTCCGGATTGGACGCGGGAAGGCAGCACCCCCTCAGAGGCCTCCTGGAGTCCTGAGGGGACGTCCGTCGACAGCGCTCAATCAGCGCCGCGCGAGACGACCCTTCTTCGTCCGAGGAGCACTGCAAGCCACCGATGCACTCCTTATCCACCGCACATGAGCTGTGACAGTTGACGTAAGACATGACGGAATGGCGCGCCATGAACAGGCATCTCTCGGCTGACAGCAGGGAAGGGAGGAAATCAGGCACCGACCGCGCCACTCCAACTCCCCGAGAGCGATCACGACTCCGGGCGTGAGCAGGGGCATGAAATCTCGACGCCGAGTAAATGAGACCCTGGGCGATACGACTGCCGTTTCCGTGCCTTTATATCGGGATTTCCTTCGGAGCGTTTCACTCGGAACATCCATCCCGACTTGCGACGATGCACCAAATCAAGGGCCTGGAGTACCGGGCAGTCGCGATCATCGGAGTAGGCGCGGACCATGCGCCACAGCCCGGCCCCGTCATCCCGGCCGTCGAGGACCGTACCCAACACGACCGCGACCTGCAGCGTGAGCGCTCACTGCTGTTCGTCGCGGCCACCAGAGCCCGCGAACAGCTCGCCATCACCTGGGCGGGGCCGCGCAGCCCCTTCCTGGAGGGAAGCCGCCGAGCGCCACTTCATGCCGACCGTCACCGCCGCGGCGGTGACGAGACACCGAGGAAAGTGCCCTGGGTAGCGGGGCCGGGGCAGTCATATGCCAGTACCCGATGAGGAGGCCAGGTGCAGTCGGGCAAGATCTTCATGAAGCCAAGCAAGCGCCTGGTCAGTTGCTCGGGGTATTGCCGTAGATGTCTGGGTGAGTGGCGGTGAGCATGTTGGCGGAGCGTGCCCAGCTGGACACGGGGATAGTCGTGGCCTTGATTTGCTGTGCTCGCGACCACAGCGTCACGTCCGGGTCCTCGGTCAGGGTGACCGAGGCGGTCAGTGCGCTTGAGCCCGGTGGCGCCGGCAACCACTGAAGAATCAACCGGGGCTCGTCCTCATATTGATCACCGGGCGGCACGACCAGTTCGGCGTGCAACTTCGTGGGCGCTGCTGTCAGCGACAAGGTGGTGGTCATGCCCGGTAGCCATTGCTCCACCACAGCTCGGTAAGAGGATGTCTCACGTGGTGAGCTTCGCGAGTCTCTTGTAGCAGGTGAGGGCTGCGGCAAGGCCGAGGAAGGCGAGGAAGTGGTTGCCTTTTCGTTCGTACCGGACGGTGAGGCGGCGGTAGCC
>NZ_JBHSZO010000034.1:0-66069 GCF_042663125.1 Streptomyces polyrhachis
CGCCGCCCAGACGCCGGCCGAGCACCCCGTCGAGCCTTCGCCGTACGAGGCGGGCCGGCGCGCGCTGGTCGAGCAGACCGACCACGCGGAGTGGGTCGACACCCAGCGCGAGCCGGAGCGCCCCCGCGCGGCCGACCCGGGCTGGGACCCGGTCCCCGTCCCCCTGCCGACGTACGTCACGGCCCCGGTCGCCCCGCGCGCCACCCAGGGACTGGACCTGGAGGCGTCGGACGCCTGGAGCTCGGCCCGCTCCTCGACGGCGCCCTCCCGTCCCGCCGCGGCCCCGCGCCCCGCCCAGCCCGCGCCGGAGCAGCCCGACCGCTCCGACCGGCCCGACCAGGAGGGGCCCCGGCCCCGCCGCTCGCGCACCCCGCTCTTCGACCAGTACGCGGACCCGGACCGCAAGCGCGCGGCGAACGAGTAGCCCCGGCGCGGGCCCGGCCGGGGGCGGATTTCGTCCCGGCCCGCAGGGGGTGCTAAAGTTCATCTCGTTGTGAGGGCCTGTGGCGCAGTCCGGTAGCGCACCTCGTTCGCATCGAGGGGGTCTGGGGTTCAAATCCCCACAGGTCCACCACACAAAGAAAGATCCCGCCCGATCATCTTGATCGGGCGGGATCTTTCTTTGTGTGGTGGGGTGTTGGCCTCGGTGGGCGGTTCCGGGCCGAGTGCGCCACCGGCGCCGCCGTCGAGCGGCGACGGCGTCAGCGGTGCTCGGAAGGATCGTCTGACCGTGCGGTGCGCAGGTCGGCCGCGGGTCAGTCCGCCGGGACGAAGCGGACGCGGTAGAGGGTCGGCCAGAGTTTGCCCGTCAGGAGGAACTCGTCCGTGGCGGGGATCGCCGCGATGCCGTTCAGGACATCCGCGGCGGGAGCCCCCGACTGGCTGTGGAGGGCGGCGGCGTCGATCGTCGCCGTCACCGCGCCGGTGGCGGGGTCGATGCGGGCGATGCGGTCCGTCTGCCAGATGTTGGCGTAGACCGCGCCGTCCGCCGTGCACTCCAGCTCGTTCAGCTGGGTCAGGGGGCGGCCCGCCTCCGTGACGCGGACGCGGCCCGTCTCCTGGAACGTCCGCGGGTCGCGGAACGTCAGGGTCGACGAGCCGTCGCTCATCACCAGGCGCTGCTGCGAGGGCTGGTGGCACAGGCCCCAGCCCTCGCCGTAGTAGCGCACCCGGCGGCGCTCCGCCAGCGTGCTGGCGTCGCGCTCGATGGCCACGCCGTTGCGCCAGGTCAGCTGCCACAGGGCGTCGCCCACCAGCGTGATGCCCTCGCCGAAGAACTCGCGGGGCAGTTCCGTGCGCCGGTCGGGGGCGGCGCCCGGCGCGCCCGTCGTGACCACGGACCGCCCGGCCAGCCCCGTCCCCTCGTACAGCACACCCTCGTGCAGCTCCAGGCCCTGGGTGAACGCCGTGCGGTCGTGCGGGAGCGTCTCAAGGACCTCGGCGCGCAGCCGCTGCGGGCTCGGGGGCGCGGACGTCCGGTGCTCGGACGTCTGAGGCGCCGGGGCGTTCCCGGTGTCCGGCAGGTCGGCGCTCTCGGCCTGCGCCGAGCAGCCGGTGAGCAGGACGAGGAGAGCGACGCAGGTCGCCGCGGGAGCGCGCATGGGCCAACCCTGGCATACGGGGCGGCGCCGCACACAGAGGGACCCGCTCCGGCCGGGGCGCCCCGCTCTTCCGGCTCACCCGCGCCACCGGTGCGGCCGCCTGCTCCGTGTGCCCCGTCAGGACGAACACGCCCGCCGCCGCGACGGTGCCCGCGATCAGTACGCCGACCGCGCCCTGCGCCCCGTAGCGGAAGGACTCGCCCATCGCCGCGATGCCCACCGCCGCCGCGACCACCGGGTTGACCACGGTCAGGGTGGCCAGCGGGGCGGCCAGTCCGGCGCCCCGGTAGGCGGCCTGCGAGAGCAGCAGGCCCCCCGTGGCCAGCACCGCGACCATCACCAGGCTCAGCGGGTCGGCGGGGTCGTCCAGGAGCGCCTTGGTGAAGACGGACGCCATGCCGAACGCCGTGCCCGCGGCCGTCGCGAGGGTCAGGCTGCGGACCTTCGGCCGGTGCCGCAGGCGCCCGGCGGCCAGCGTCAGGGTGCCGACCGCGGCGACCGTGCCCCCCGCGACCGCCGCCTGCCACTGCCCGCTCATCGGATGGGAGGGGCCCGATCCGGTCAGCGCGAGGATCACCACCAGCCCCACCGTGCACATCAGTGCCGCCGCCCAGGCCGTGCGGTCGGCCCGCTTGCCGGCGAAGAGCGCCGCGAGGGGCAGGGCGAAGACGATCGTCAGCGCACCCAGCGGCTGGACCAGGCTGAGGGAGCCGTAGGCCAGCGCCGCGACGTGCAGCAGCGCGCCCGAGCCGTTGAGCGCGACGGATGCCCACCAGCCGCGGTCGCGCAGCGGCGGACGGGCCGGGGAGGGGGCCGCCGACTGGGCGGCCGCCTGGGAGGAGGCAGCGCGCTCCTGCAGGACGGCCGCGCCCGCGTAGGCCGTCGCCGAGACGAGCGACAGCAGCAGCGCGAACAGGAAGGAACTCATATATCAACCCTCCCCCTCACGCGGTGGAAAGTCGTCATCCCTCCGGATGCATTGGGTCCTACTGCTCTGGAAGTACGCCCCGCGCTCCGGCTCCCGCTGGGGGTGGAGATGCCCCGGCGGGGTTTGCCGGCCGGGCGGCCGGGCGGGGGGTCAGGACGTCCAGTCGTAGAAGCCGCGGCCCGTCTTGCGGCCCAGCTCGCCCCGGGCGACCTTCTCCCGCAGCAGCGCGGGGGGTGCGAAGCGCTCGCCCAGCGTCGTGTGGAGATGCTCGGCTATCGCCAGGCGGACGTCCAGGCCGACCAGGTCCGTCAGCCGCAGCGGGCCCATCGGGTGCTTGTAGCCCAGCGTCATCGCGTGGTCGATGTCCGCCGGCGCCGCGACGCCCTCCTCGACCATCCGGATCGCCTCCAGGCCCAGCAGCACGCCCAGCCGGCTGCTCGCGAAGCCGGGGGAGTCCCTGACCACGACGTCGGTCTTGCCCAGGGCGTGCGTCCAGGCGCGGGCGGCGGCGGTCGTTTCGGGGGCGGTCCGCGGGCCCGTCACCAGCTCGACCAGCTCCGAGGCGGGCACCGGGTTGAAGAAGTGCATGCCGAGGAAGCGGGCCGGGTGCTTGAGGGCGGCGGCCAGCTCCGTGACGGGCAGCGAGCTGGTGTTCGTCGCCAGGACGGCGTCCTCGCCCATCGCCCGCTCGGCCGCCGCCAGCACCTCGGCCTTCAGCGCCGGATCCTCCGGGACCGCCTCCACCACCAGCTCCGCCCCGCGCGGCAGCTCCGCGATGGAGGCCGCCGTGCGCACCCGGGCCAGCACCTCGGCCGCGTCGGAGACCGAGCCGCGCTCGGCGGCCCGGCGCAGGCCCGTCGCCACCCGCTCCAGCGCCGCCGCGGCCGCCTGCGGGCTGCTCTCCACGAGGGTCACCCGCGAGCCGGCGGTGGCGAAGGACTGCGCGATCCCGGCGCCCATCCGGCCGCCGCCGATCACACCGACGGAGCGGGGCGCGGCGGGGGCCGCGGGGGTGCTGTCGGGCGTTGTCATCGGGGCCACCTCACGGACGGGGAGGGCAGGGGGGCAGGGGGGACTGCCGTGGTCGCGCAGCCAAGCTAACCGAATGATCATTCGGGCGGCAAGGGCGGCAAGGGCGGCAAGGGCGGCAAGGGCGGCAAGGGCGGCAAGGGCGGCGGCCCGCCCGGCACGGAGCGGGGCGGGCCTGACGTGGCAGGACGAGTGCGGTCCGGCGGCCTGTCACCGCCGCCGGCGCGCTGTCACCGCCGCGCGGAATCCTTCATGCACATCACTCCTCGGTTCCCGGCCGGCCCGCTGTCGCCCGGGAGTCCGTGGTCGGGACCTCGGGGTACTGAGGTCCCGTGCGGACTACCGCACCCTCATTTTCCCACCGGGGCCGAGTCCGCGCCCGGTGGCGGGGCGAGCGGCTTGGTGTAGCACCGGCACGAGTCGTAGCCGCGGTAGGGGCCGAACTTCACGGCCGCCGGCTCGTATCCCTCGGAGGTGTACAGGGCCATCGCCTCGGGCTGCATGACGCCGGTCGTCAGGACCATCCTGGCCCGGCCCGCCGCCCGGGCCTCGGCCTCCAGCAGGGCCAGCACCCTGCGGGCGAGGCCCAGTCCGCGGGCCTCGGGCACCACGTACATCCGCTTGACCTCGGCGTCCCCGTCGGCGTACCCCTCGTCGTCCGTGTACCGGGTGCGCCAGCCGCCGGAGGCGAGGGGGGTGCCGTCCTCGGCGTAGACGAGGAAGTAGCCGCCGTGCGGCGGGTCGAACTCGGCGGGGTCCATGGCCGAGGAGTCGCCGTCGCTGCCGTAGCGCTCGGCGTACTCGGCCTGGACCCGGGCGTCGAGCTTGACGGCGTCGGGGTGGTCGTAGCGGACGGCGACGATCTTCATAAGGGGCATCGTAGGGAAGGGGTTGTCGGTGGCGGTCGTTAGGGTGCTGTGGTGCTGACTGTGACGACTGTGAACGTGAACGGCGTGCGGGCCGCCGCGCGCAAGGGCTTTCTGCCCTGGCTGGCCGCGACGGACGCCGACGTGGTGTGCCTGCAGGAGGTGCGCGCGGAGGTGGCGCAGATACCGGCCGAGGCGCGTGAGCCCGAGGGCTGGTTCACGGCCTTCGCGCCGGCCGCCGAGAAGGGCCGGGCGGGGGTGGCGCTGTACACGCGCCGGGAGCCCGAGCGGGTGCGGGTGGGCTTCGGCTCGGCCGAGTTCGACGCGAGCGGGCGGTACATCGAGGCCGATCTGCCGGGTCTCACGGTCGCCAGCCTCTACCTGCCCGCCGGGCAGGTGGGCACGGAGCGCCAGGAGCAGAAGGAGCGCTTCATGGCGGAGTTCCTGCCGTACCTGACCCGGCTGCGCGAGCGCGCGGCGGCCGACGGGCGCGAGGTGCTGGTCTGCGGCGACTGGAACATCGCGCACCGCGAGGCGGACCTGCGCAACTGGCGGGGGAACGTGAAGAACTCCGGCTTCCTGCCCGAGGAGCGGGCGTGGCTCTCGAGGGTCCTGGGCGAGGGCGGCTACACGGACGTGGTGCGCGCGCTCCATCCGGAGGTGGAGGGCCCGTACTCGTGGTGGACCTACCGGGGGCGGGCTTTCGACACGGACACGGGGTGGCGGATCGACTACCACATGGCCAGCGCGGGGCTGGCCGGGCGCGCGGTGAAGGGCTTCGTGGAGCGGGCGGCCAGCCACGAGGAGCGCTGGTCGGACCACGCGCCGGTGACGGTCGTCTTCGAGCGGTAGGGCCTGCGGGGCGGGGCGGGGCGGACGTCAGTCCGCGTCCTTCCCGCCGTCCGTGCGGTCCGTGCCGTCCGCCTGCTTCCCGCCGCGCTGCCACCGCTCCGTCTCCGTCCGCAGCCGCCGGTCCATCGCCATCGCGACCTCCGCCTCCAGGATCGACTTGGCCATGGGGCGCAGGCGCTCCACCGTGTCGGCGATCTCGGTCAGCCGGCCGGGGTCCGGCCCGTCCGCGTCCGCGCCCAGGACGTCCGTGCCCAGGACGTCCGCGAAGAGGTGGTCGCGGATGAGGTCGGTGAACATCTCCGCCAGCTCGTCCGCGTGCCGGCGCACGCCCCGGCCCGCCGCCAGCACCACCGAGAGCGGGACGCCCTCCCGTACCAGCGCCGCGGAGACGTCCAGCAGCCGGCGGCTGGCGTGGACGAACTCCTCGCCGTCGATGGCGAGATAGCCGATGTCCAGCGAGGCGGTGAGATTCTCCCCGGAGACCTCGTCGCCGAAGTAGTCGGCCAGCTCCTGCGGGGTGAGCCGGACCGGGGTCTCCTCCGACCAGGGCCGCACCAACGGCATCTCGAAGCCCAGCAGTTCGGCCGCGCCGCGCACGTCGCGGCCGGACTCGAAGGCGCAGAGCAGCTCCGCGATGCCGCCGAGGGTGTGGCCGCGCTCCAGCAGCGCGGTGATCGTCCTCAGCCGCTCCAGATGGGCCTCGCCGTACCAGGCGATCCGGCCCTCCTTGCGGGGCGGCTGCAGCAGCTTGCGCTCGCGGTAGAAGCGGACGGTGCGGACGGGCACGCCGGCCGCCTCCGCCAGCTCCGCCATCCGGAACTCCTGGCCCATGCGCCGCGCCGCCTCCCTCCGTACCGCCTGGTGCAAGGCCCCAGCGTACGACCCCCGCGCCCGCGCCCGCCGCCGTATCCCCCGGAGCGGCCGGCGGAGCGGAAGTTGCCCGTGCGTGACCCCTACCGCTCAGTAGCAGGAAGCCTTACCCTCCCATCATGCCAGTAATCAGTGGCATGGTCTGCGGTCGGTGCACAGGCGTCTGAGGGGGTGCGGCATGGGCGGTGCGGAACGCCGGCACGTGGCGGTGGCCGTGATCGGCGCCGGCTTCGGCGGCCTGGGGGCCGCGGTGCGGCTGCGCCGCGAGGGCGTCACGGACTTCGTGGTGCTGGAGCGGGCGGCGGCCCTGGGCGGCACCTGGCGCGACAACTCCTATCCGGGCTGCGCCTGCGACGTGCCCTCGCACCTGTACTCCTTCTCCTTCGCCCCCCACCCCTCCTGGCCGCGCACCTTCTCCGGGCAGGAGGAGATCCGCGGCTACCTGGAGCGCGTCGCCGACACCTTCGGGCTGCGCCCGCACCTGCGCCTGGGCCACGAGGTCCGCGCGATCCGCTGGGACCCCTCGGCCCTGCGCTGGGAGGTCGACACCGACGGGCAGGACTTCACCGCCGACGTGGTGGTGAGCGCCACCGGCCCGCTCTCCGACCCGAGGATTCCCGAGATCCCGGGCCTGGACACCTTCCCCGGCGCGGTCTTCCACTCGGCCCGCTGGGACCACGGCACGGACCTGCGCGGCAAGCGCGTCGCCGTCGTCGGCACCGGCGCCTCCGCCATCCAGATCGTGCCCCACGTCCAGCGCGCGGCCGGCCGCCTCACCCTCTTCCAGCGCACACCCCCCTGGGTGCTGCCCAAGGCCGACCGGCGCATCCTTGCCGCCGAGCAGTGGCTGCACGCCGCCGTCCCGGCCACCGCCACGCTGCGCCGCGGACTGCTCTGGGCCCTGCGGGAGGTGCAGGTCGCCGCCTTCACCAAGTACCCGAACCAGCTGGCGCTGATCGAGCACGTGGCCAAGGCGAACATGGCGCGCTCGATCAGGGACCCGGAGCTGCGCCGCAAACTCACCCCCGACTACCGCATCGGCTGCAAGCGCATCGGCCTGTCCGGCGACTACTACCCGGCGCTCGCCGCGCCCAACACGGACGTCGTGGCCGCCGGCCTGCGCGAGGTCAGCGGCAGCACCCTGACCGCCTCCGACGGCACCCGGACCGAGGCCGACGTGATCGTCTTCGCCACCGGCTTCCGCGTCACCGACCTGCCCGTCGCCGACCGGATCACCGGCCGCGACGGCACGACCCTGGCGGAGGCGTGGAAGGGCGGCATGGAGGCCCTGCGCGGCGCCAGCGCCGCCGGCTTCCCCAACCTCCTCACCGTCATCGGCCCCAACACCACGCTGGGCAACAGCTCGATGATCCTGATGATCGAGTCCCAGCTGAACTACCTCGCCGACTTCGTACGCCAGCTGCACGCCCTGGGCGGCTCCGGCGTCGCCCTGGACGCCCGCCCCGAGGCGGTGGCGCGCTGGAACGAGCGCGTCCAGCGGCGGATGGCGCGCACCGTCTGGAACACCGGCGGCTGCACCAGCTGGTACCTGGACGCCGCCGGCCGCAACACCACCGTCTGGCCCGGCACCACCACCGAGTTCCGCGCCGCCACCCGCCGCGTGGACCTCGCGGAGTACGAGGTACTGCGCGCCCCGCAGCCGGAGTCGATCCCCACCGAGAGCAACACACCGAAGGAGGAAGCCCGTTGAGCCGCCGCATGCACGTGACCGAAGGGCCTTTCGCACCCCCCGTCGCCCGCCGCGAGCTGACGGTGACGTCCGCCGACGGCTCGCGGCTGCACGTCGAGGTCCACGGCCCCGACGACGCCCCCACCGTGGTCCTCATCCACGGCTGGACCTGCTCGACCGCCTTCTGGGCACCCGTCGTACGCGACCTCGCCGCCGACCACCGCGTGGTGGCGTACGACCAGCGCGGCCACGGCCGCAGCCCCGCCCCCGGCTCATCCGGCGGCTACTCCACGACCGCGCTGGCCGACGACCTCGGCGCCGTACTGCAGGCGACCCTGCGGCCCGGCGAGCGGGCCGTGCTGGCCGGGCACTCGATGGGCGCGATGACGCTGCTCGCCGCCGCCGACCGCCCGTACCTGCACGAGCGGGCCGCCGCCCTGCTGCTCTGCTCCACCGGCGCCTCCCGGCTGGCCGGCGAGTCCCAGGTGATCCCGCTGCCCGGCGCCGGACCGCGCGCCCTCGCGCACAGGGCGCTGCTGCACTCCCGGCTGCCGCTGGGCCCGGTCAACGCCGTGACCCGCAGCGTGCTGCACTACGCCACCATGGGCCCCGGCGCCTCGCGCGAGGCGCGAAACGCCTGCGCGGCGATCGTGCACGCCTGCCCGCCCAAGGTGCGCGGCGCCTGGGGCCGGGTGCTGGCCGGGCTGGACCTGGAGGCCGAGGTGCGCCGGCTGCGCGTGCCCACGGCGGTCATCCAGGGGACGGCCGACCGGCTGACCCCGATGGTGCACGCGCGCCGCATCGAGGCGGGACTCCCCGAGAACCTGGGCCTGGCCGAGCAGCCGGGCCTGGGGCACATGACCCCGATGGAAGCCCCCGACGTGGTCAGCGGATCCATCCGCACCCTGGTGAAGGACTATCTGCCCACGACCGCCGCCTCCGGCGCGGCCGTGGAGGAGGAGACGGCATGAGTACCGCAAGGCTGGACGGCAAGGTCGTCGTGATCACGGGCGCGGCCCGCGGTGTCGGGGCGCTGCTCGCGCGCAAGCTCTCCGCGCGCGGCGCGAAACTGGCGCTGATCGGCCTGGAGCCCGAGGAGCTGAAGGCGGTCGCCGCCTCGCTGGGCACCGACGCCGACCACTGGCACGCGGACGTCACCGACCACGAGGCGATGGCGCGGGTCGCCGCCTCGGTGGTGGAGCGCTTCGGCCGGGTGGACGTCGTGGTGGCCAACGCCGGAGTGGCGATGGGCGGCCTCTTCGAGCACTCCGACAGCCGCAGCTTCGACCGGGTCATCGAGGTCAACCTGCTGGGCAGCGTGGCCACCGCCCGCGCCTTCGTCCCCGCGCTGATCGCCAGCCGCGGCTACCTGCTGCAGATCGCCTCCCTCGCCGCGATCACCCCGGCGCCGCTGATGGCCGCGTACTGCGCCTCGAAGTCCGGCGTGGAGGCCTTCGCGCACTGCCTGCGCGCCGAGCTGGGTATCAAGGGCGTCAAGGTCGGCGTCGGCTACCTGAGCTGGACCGACACCGACATGGTCCGCGGCGCCGACGAGGACGACCTGATGCGCGACATGCGCAAGGCGATGCCCTGGCCGACGAGCAAGACCTACCCGCTGGACCCGGCCGTGGACCGGATCGTGACGGGCATCGAGCGGCGCGCGCCGCACGTGTACGGGCAGTGGTGGCTGCGCGGCATGCAGGCGGTGCGCGGCACGCTGCCCACCGTCATCGCCATCGGCGGCGCGCGTGAGCTGCGCAAGTTCGGCGACCGGCTGGAGCAGGCGCGCGACTGCAAGCGGGGCCTGGTCGGCGCGGGCGGCGCGGCGGACGAGTCGGTGCGCTCGTCGTAGCGCGGGCTGCGCGGGCTGTACGGACTGTACGGGTCGAGCGGGCCCGTAGGAACGGCTGAGGGGTGTGTCCCGCTGTGGAAGCGGGACGCACCCCTGCCGCCGGCACTCCGGCGCTGGGGCTGTGGGCCGGGGTGCCGCAAAGGCCGCGGAACCGCCGCCCGGGACTGCTGGGGTCGTCGTCAACCCCGTCGCGGGACGGCCGGGTTGCCACCGGCCTCGCTTGGGGTACTACTGGTCGTGCTGCGAACGGGCGTCCTGCGCCTGCTCCTTGGCGGAGTCGGCGCCCTGCTGCCCCTTCTCCTTCAACTTGGCCATCTCGTCCTTGGCCTTGGCGCCGAACTCGTCGGCCGCGTCCTTGGCCTTGTCGGCCGCGTTGTCGAGGAAGTCTCCGATACCCATCTCTTCGCACTCCTAGCAGTAGGCGGTTGAGCGGCTTGTGGGGCCAACCTCAGCGTGTCATAAGGGATATACGACCGCATGTCGGGCGGGGCGTCCGGGGGGTTCGGCCACGAACGGGCGACGCGGCTACGAACCCCCCGCCCGGGGCGGGAGTTGCGGACGCCGGCGGTCCGGGATCTCGCTGTAGTCCGGCGCCGCCTTGGCGGGCTGCTCCGCCAGCAGCTTCAGCGCCGTGTCCACGGCCACGTTCAGCTCCGAGCTGCGGCCCTCCGCCCAGTCCAGCGGGGTGCGTTCGGCCTCGATGTCCGGCCGCACCCCCTCGTTCTCCACCGACCAGCCGTAGTCGTAGAACCAGGCGGCGTTCATCGGCACCGTGATCACCGTGCCGTCGCCCAGCCGGTGCCGGCCCGTCATGCCCACCACGCCGCCCCAGGTGCGCAGGCCCACCACCGGTCCCAGGCCCAGCAGTTTGAACGCGGCGGTGATCATGTCGCCGTCGGAGGAGGTGTTCTCGTCGCAGAGCGCCACCAGCGGGCCGCGCGGAGCCGGTGAGGTGTAGGAGACCGGCTGTGCGTTGCGGGTCAGGTCCCAGCCCAGCACGGGGCGCGTCAGCTTCTCCAGCACCAGTTCGCTGATGTTGCCGCCCGCGTTGCCGCGCACGTCCACCACCAGCGCCTCGGCGTCCATCTCGGTGCGCACGTCGCGGTTGAACTGCGCCCAGCCCGAGCCGACCATGTCGGGGATGTGCAGGTAGCCGCAGCGCCCGTCGCTCAGCTCGCGCACCCGGGCCCGCCGGCCGGCCACCCAGTCCTGGTAGCGCAGCGGCCGGTCGTCCACCAGGGGCACCACCGCGACCCGGCGGGCGCGCCCCGTTCCCGGGTCGCGGAAGGTCAGCTCCACCGTCGTACCCCCGGCGGCGGCCAGCAGCGGGCCGGGGCCCGGCTTCGGATCGACCTTGTGCCCGTCGATCTCGGCCAGGACCATCCCCTCCGGGATGCCGTGGCCGGCCAGCGGCGAGCGGGCGCGGCTGTCGGAGGACTCGCCGGGCAGGATGCGCGCCACCGTCCACTCGCCGTCCTTCGTACGGCCGAAGTTGACGCCCAGCAGGCCCAGCGGGCGCTGGTAGCCGCCGGGGCCCTCGTTGCGCCGGGCCGGGGTGACGTAGGCGTGCGAGGTGCCCAGCTCGCCCATCGTCTCCTGCAGCAGGTCGGCGAACTCGTCCGGCGTGGCGACCTTGTCCAGCAGTGGCCGGTACTGGTCCAGCACCGCCGGCCAGTCCAGGCCGCACATGTCGGGCGCCCAGAAGTAGTCCCGTACGATCCGCCCGGCCTCGTCGAAGGACTGGTGCCATTCCGCGACCGGGTCGACCTCCAGCATGATCCGCCGCAGGTCGATGTACGTGGTGGTGTCCGGCTCCGCCCGGTCGGCGGCCGGGACGACCCGCAGCACGCCGTCGTCCAGGACGACCAGCCGGCTGCCGTCGCCGCTCACCCAGATCGAGTTGACCTGCGAGGTCAGCTCGGTGCGTTTGGCCTTGGGGATGTCGAAGTGCTCCAGCGTCGGATTGCCGGAGGTGTCGTACGGATTGGCGAAGGTCTCGCCCAGCGCGCCCGAGATCGGCCAGCGCAGCCAGACCAGCCCGCCGCCCGCGACCGGCGTGAGGGAGGAGTACTTCGAGGCCGCCACGGGAAAGGGCGTCACCCGGCTCGCCAGCCCCTCGGGCTCCACGTGCACGGTGGAGTCGCCGCCCTCCAGCGGCCCCAGCGGGTCCATGCCGCCCGCCGCCGGGCGCCCCTCGGCGGAGAGCGCGAAGGGCGAGGGCGTCGCGGAGGAGAGCGGCACCAGGTACGGGCGGCAGCCCAGCGGGAAGGACAGGTCGCCGGTGTGCACGTCGTGCACCGGGTCGAAGCCGCGCCAGGAGAGGAAGGCCAGATAGCGGCCGTCGCGGGTGAAGACGGGCTGCTCGTCCTCGAAGCGGCCGTTGGTGACGTCCAGGACCAGGCCGTCCGAGAGCCGGGCGATCTTGATGCGGCGCAGGGTGCGGCCGATGCCGGGGTGGGCCCAGGCGATCCACTTGGAGTCGGGGGAGAAGGAGATGTCCTGGACGGGGCCGTTGTCGGAGCGGATCAGCTCGACGGCGCGGCCCTCCTCTTCGGGGGGCTGGGCGTCGGCGGGCGCGGCGCTGTCCGGGGGCTGGGCGCTGTCCGTACGATCCGCGTCGTCCGTACGATCCCCGCTGTCCGCAGGATCCTCCGCGCCCTCCGCCGCCTCCTCCGCCGGTTCGAAGCGCGAGGGCCGCTCCGGCACCCGGACGATCAAGAGCCGCCCGTCGTTGGAGGCCACCGCGATCGCGCTGCCGTCCGGCGAGGGGACCAGCGCCTGCGCCCGGCCCAGCTCGCCGGCGGCGAGCCGCAGCGGCGGGCGCAGGGGGCCGGCCTGCGGCAGGTCGGATATCTCGATCGCGTCCTCCCCGCCCGCGTCCGTGATGTACGCGACCGAGCCGGTGCTGCCCAGCGTCTCCGGCAGCCGGATGCGTACGCCCGGCTCGTCCACGATCGCGCGGGCCGGACCGTCGCGGTGGGTCAGCCAGTACAGCGCGCCGCGCACCGCGACCGCGCTCGCCCGGCCCGTCAGGTCGGGGGTCAGCGCGGTGAGGTTGGCGGCGGCGGAGACCTGGTGCTTGCGCCGCCCGGTGCGCGCGCCGCCCAGCCGTACGTCCAGGCGGCGCGGCTCGCTGTCCGCCGTCAGCCCGTCCACCAGCCACAGGTCGCCGGCGCACTGGTAGATCACGCGCCTGCCGTCGGTGGAGGCCGAGCGCGCGTAGAAGTCGCTGTGGTCGGTGTGCCGGCGCAGGTCGCCGCCGTCGGGGCGGCAGGAGTAGAGGTTGCCGATGCCCTCGTGGTCGGAGAGGAAGGCGATCCGGTCGCCGACGATCATGACGCTCTCGAGCTGGCCGCCGAGGTCGGGCAGCAGCCGCTGACCCTGGAGGTAGAGCCGCCCCGTCGCCCCGCCCCGGTAGCGCTTCCAGTCCGCCGGCTCCTGGACGGACTTGCCCGTGAGCAGCAGCGTTCGGCGGGCGCCGTCGAGGGTGCCGACGGCTATGTCGTTGACCGGCCCCCAGGGCTGCCTGCCCGCCGCGCCGCCGTCGGCCGGGACGTGGTACGCCCACTGGAAGGAGGAGAGCGGCTGGCTGTGCGAGGAGACCGCGAGGATGTCGCTGCGACCGTTGTCGTCGGGCGGCGTCCAGCCGCGCACCTTGGTGTCCGTGCCGCCCCAGTACGTCAGCCGCCGCGCCTCGCCGCCCTCGACGGGCACGGTGTAGACCTCCGGATCGAGGCTGCGGACGCTGGTGAAGGCGATGGAGGAGCCGTCCGGGCTGAAGCGCGGGGTGTCCACCCGGGTGCGGTCCACCGTCAGCCGCCAGGCGCGCTCGGGCTCGACGCCGGGGGGTGCGAGGGGGGCGACCCACAGGTCGTCCTCGGTGGTGAAGCAGATCCTGTCGCCGTGCAGGTGGGGCGTGCGGAGATAGCCCTCGGAGCCGAAGTGGGGGCCGGAGTCGGGGCCGGACGCCGGGGACACGGGGGAGTCCGCGGGGTCCGGCCGGGCTATCGGGTCTGTCGGGCCCGTGGGGTCGGTGGCGACGGAGGCAGCCTTGGCGGTCACCCCTCCATGGTTCGGGCGGGCCGTCGGCCCGGCAACTCGGCCGCGGGCCGGGGGCGGGGGCGGCGGGCGGCGTGCGTAGCCGTCAATGCGCCGAATTCCTTATTGCAAGTCCTTCGCAATAAGCCGGTATCATCGAACAGTTCTGCCAGACCGGGAGGGGAACCCCATGCATGTACCCGACGGATTCATCAACGCGCCCGTCTCCGTGGCCGCCGGAGTGGTCGCCGCCGGCGCCGTGGCGGTGAGTCTGCGCGGCGCCCGCCGGGAGTTGGACGAGCGCACCGCCCCGCTGGCCGGTCTCGTCGCCGCCTTCGTCTTCGCCGTGCAGATGCTCAACTTCCCCGTCGGCGCCGGTACGAGCGGGCACCTCCTGGGCGGCGCGCTGGCGGCGATCCTCGTCGGCCCGTACACGGGGGTGCTCTGCGTCTCCGTCGTGCTGCTCATGCAGGGGCTGCTCTTCGCGGACGGGGGGCTGACCGCGCTGGGCGTCAACATCACGCTGATGGGCGTGGTCACCGTCGTCGTCTCGTACGCCCTCTTCCGCGGCCTGCTGCGCATCCTCCCCGCCGGCCGCCGCGGCCTGGGCATCGCCTCCTTCGTGGCCGCCGCCGTCTCCGTCCCGGCCTCCGCGCTGGCCTTCACCGGGCTGTACGCGCTGGGGGGCACGGCGGACGTCTCGCTGGGCAAGGTCGCCGCCGCCATGGTCGGCGTGCACCTGCTCATCGGGCTGGGGGAGGCCGCGATCACCGCCGTCACCGTCGGCGCGGTCGCCGCCGTGCGGCCCGACCTGGTGCACGGGGCGCGCGGGCTCGTACGGACGCTGGAGATCCGGCACGCGGACGGCAGTACGTCGACCGTCCAGGCGGCCGACTCCCCGGCGACCGGCTCCCCAGTGACCGGCTCCCCAGTGACCGGCTCCCCGGTGGCCGCTCCGGTGCGCGGGACGCGCAGGGTCTGGGCCGCCGGGCTGGCGACCGCCGCCGTGCTCGCCGGCGTCGTCAGCTTCTACGCCTCCGCCAGCCCCGACGGACTGGAGAAGGTCGCCGCCGACCAGGGCATCTCCGCCGAGGAGAAGCCGCACGGCCTGGGCGACTCCCCGCTCGCCGACTACGGCGTGCGGGACGTCGACGACGCGCGGCTCTCCGGGGGGCTGGCCGGACTGATCGGGGTGGGCGCCACCCTGGCGGTCGGCTCGGGGGTCTTCCTCGCCGTGCGCCGGGCCCGGCGGGCACCGGCCGCGGAGGCCCGTACCGCCGCCTCCGACACCGCCTCCGACGCCGCCTCCGCTCCTGCCGAGACCCGGGTCTGAGGCGTGGGCGCGGGCCACAGCCACCGGCTCTACCGGCACGCCCACAGCCCCGTCCACGCGCTGCCGCCGCAGTGCAAGCTGGTCGCGGTCCTGGGCTTCGTCCTGCTGGTCGTCGCCACCCCGCGCGAGGCGGTGTGGGCCTTCGGGCTGTACGCGGCGCTGCTCGCGGGCGTCGCCGCGCTGGCCCGCGTCCCGGCGGCCTTCGTGGCGCGGCGGCTGGTCCTCGAAGTGCCGTTCGTCGCCTTCGCGGTGCTGCTGCCGCTGGTCGCCGAGGGCCCGTACACCGAGGTCGCGGGGCTGTCGCTGAGCCAGTCGGGGCTCTGGGGCGCCTGGAACATCCTCGCCAAGGGCACCCTGGGCGTCGCCGCCTCGGTGCTGCTGGCGGCGACCACCGAGCTGCGTGAGGTGCTGCTCGGGCTGCAGCGGCTGCGGCTGCCGCCGCTGCTGGTGCAGATCGCCTCGTTCATGATCCGCTACGGCGACGTGATCGCCGGCGAGATGCGCCGGATGCGCATCGCCCGCGAGTCGCGCGGCTTCGAGGCGCGGGGCCCGCGCCAGTGGGGGGTGCTGGCGACCTCCGCCGGGGCGCTGTTCATCCGCTCCTACGAGCGCGGTGAGCGCGTCCACCTGGCGATGGTCTCGCGCGGCTACACCGGGACGATGCCGGTGATCGACGAGTCGCTCTCCACAGCCGCCGACTGGCGCCGCGCGGCCGTACTGCCGCTGCTCGCACTGGCGGTCTGCCTGCTGGGCCGGTGGTACGCATGACCTCCGACGGAACGGAAGCCCCGATGCCCCCGATGACGCACCCCTCGCTGGAGGTCTCCGGCCTCGCCTTCGCCTACCCCGACGGCCACCAGGCGCTCTACGGCGTCGACTTCACCGTCGAGCGCGGGCAGCGCGTCGCCCTGCTCGGCCCCAACGGCGCGGGCAAGACCACCCTCGTCCTGCACCTCAACGGCATCCTGGGCGGCGGCGCGGGCACGGTGCGGGTGGCCGGACTGCCGGTCGAGAAGCGCAACTTCGCCCAGATCCGCCGCCGGGTCGGCATCGTCTTCCAGGACCCGGACGACCAGCTCTTCATGCCGACCGTGCGGGAGGACGTGGCCTTCGGACCGGCCGCCGCCGGGCTGCGCGGGGCGGAGCTGGCGGCGCGGGTGTCGGAGGCACTGGAGCGGGTCGGCATGGCGCAGTACGCCCAACGGCCGCCGCACCACCTGTCGTTCGGCCAGCGGCGCCGGGTGGCGGTGGCCACCGTGCTGGCGATGGAGCCGGAGATCCTCGTCCTGGACGAGCCCTCCTCCAACCTCGACCCCGCCTCCCGCCGCGAACTGGCCGACATCCTGCGCTCCCTGGACGTGACGGTCCTCATGGTCACGCACGACCTGCCGTACGCGCTGGAGCTGTGCCCCCGGGCGCTGATCCTCAGCGACGGCGTGATCGCGGCCGACGGGGCGACGCGCGACATCCTCGCGGACGGGGAGCTGATGGGGCGCCACCGGCTGGAACTGCCCTTCGGCTTCGATCCGCGGAGTGTGCCGGCGGGGTGAGTCCGGGGTGGGGCCGCTGGGTTGGGGCGGTGGGGTGAGTCGGCGGGTCGAGCCCGGAGTTATCCACAGGCCGTGTCCGCGACCTGTCGCGGCGCGGTCCGGCGCCCTACGCTTTGGGCATGAGGCGATTCGGGGGCTATGCGGCCATCGTCACGGGCGGGGCGCACGGGATAGGCGCGGCCATCGCGCGGCGGCTGGCGGGTGAGGGTGCCCGCGTGGTCATCGCGGACATCGACGCGGAGGCGGGCAAGGCGACGGCCGCCGCGATAGGGCGCGGGGCCGAGGCCGTGCACTGCGACGTGCGCGAGCTGGAGCAGGCGGCGGAGGCCGTGGCGCACACCGTGGAGGTGTTCGGGCGGCTGGACGTGCTGGTCAACAACGCCTTCGCGGGTGCGGGTCCGAGCAGTCTCGCGCAGGCCGCGGACGCCGAGTGGCTGGCCGCCTTCGACGTCACGCTGCACGGTGCCTTCCGGATGGCGCGGGCCGCGCTGCCCGAGCTGGCGCGGGCCGGCGGCCGGGGGGCGATCGTCAACATCGGCTCGGTCAACGGCGAGACGGGCCTGGGGGAGCACGGCTACAGCGCCGCGAAGGCCGGCCTCTCCAGCCTCACCCGCACGCTCGCCGTCGAGGCCGCCGCCTCGGGGGTGCGGGTCAACCTGATCGCGCCCGGGACGATACGTACCCGCAACTGGGCCGGCCAGGAGGCGAAGCTGACCGAGGTGGCACGCAGCGTCTATCCGCTGGGCCGCGTCGGCGAGGTGGCGGACGTGGCGGCGGCGACGGCGTTCCTGGCCTCCGCCGACGCGGCGTGGATCACGGGCGTGACACTGCCGGTGGACGGCGGCCTGCTCGCGGGGAACCTGGCGTGGAGCCGGGCGGCGGGCGACTGAGACCGAACGGGGGCGGCGCGGCGGCTCCTCAAAGGCTCGGCGGCGGTCCGAAGCCCCCCTGCGGGGGCGGCTGGTACGGGCCGGGGGAGGGAGTGTGCGGAGCATGGGGCGGAGGCGGCGGCACGTAACCGGGCTGCGCCGGATAGCCGGGCTGTGCTGAATAGCCGGGCGGCGGCGATTGCGGCTGCGATTGCGGGGCCCATCCCCCCGCGAACCCCGCCGCCCCGGGCAGCCCCGCCCGGTGGGCCCGCGCCCCCGCCGCCACCAGCAGCACGATCACCAAGGCGCACGCCAGCGTCTGCAGCACGATCGAGGCGAGCTGCAGTTTGCCCTCCGTGTCGGCGCCGGCCATCTCCCAACTCGGATACCAGTCCCCGCCCTCGGGTGACGGACCGCTGGACGACCCCAGCGTGAGGCCGAGCATGTGCCGTACGTCCAGGTAGAGCAGCACGGCCGCCAGCGCCACCCCCGCGCTCCGCGCGGCGGGCCGCCCGGCCAGCGCCAGCCCGCCGAGCACGAACATGGCGGTGGTGTACACCGCCTCGTAGAACCAGAAGGTGCCGCCGATGGCCAACTGGATGCCGGCGTCGGCCGGATGCGCGGCGTTGACCAGGTGCAGTACGTAGTCCCCGGCGTCCAGCCGGTAGTCCGAGCCCGTCAGCCCCCAGCCGATCCACGCCAGCGAGAGCAGCCCGAGGAGCAGCAGCACCACCCCGGCGCCCGCGGACGCCGCGCCGGGCCGGGGCGCCTCCTGCGTACGGGCCGCGAGCATCAGGACCAGCACCGTGCCGGCGACGGCGAAGGCCAGCGCCCAGGTCACGATGATGACGGCTTCGAGCCCGTTGCCGCTCAGGTACCGGTCGCGGTAGTCGCCGGAGGTGAACAGCCCGGCCAACTCCCGTGCCGCCACGGCCAGTACCACCCAGCCGACGAAGAGGGCCGCTCCCCGCGCGGCCGGACGCCGCGCCAGCGCGAGCACCCCGGCGGTCAGCACGGCCGCCGTCAGCGCCCACACCTGCGGGGAGAAGAGCGCCGGGGTCACCCGGACCCGGGCATCGACCAGCGCCCGCAGGAAGTCGCCCCCGCCGAGAGAGGTGAAGCGGAAGTCGTAGACGATCCAGCCCACGATCGACAGGCCGAAGACGAGCAGCAGCGCCCCCGCCGCGACGAACGCCCCACGCGGCCGCGCCGCCCCCGCCGCCCCACTGCCGGATATGGTCCCGGGAAACGCCATGACCGATCCACCCCCTGCACCTGGCCAGCACAACGCCCCCATCATGCAGGAGGGTCGACCCGCGCGCGCCGCTGTGACGCAGTTGTGGCCCGGCCGGTACGGCGCGCGCCGGCCCTACCCCGCCGCCAGCAGCGCCCGTACGAGCGGCCCCGCGAACTCGCCGCCGTGGCCCGTCTGCGGGACCACCGCGGCCGCCGCCACGTCGTTGCGGTAGGCGGTGAACCAGGCGTTCGGCTTCTTCTGCCCGTCGACCTCCGAGGTGCCCGTCTTGGCACCGACGTCGCCGCCCAGCCCCTTCATCGCCGCCGCGGCCGTCCCCCAGACGGCGGTCTCCTTCATCATCCCGCGCAGCTGCGTCGCCGTGGCCGCCTTCATCCTGCGCGGCGCCTTGGCCAGCGCGCGCCCGTCGAACCCGGGCGCGACCAGATAGGGCTGCTTGAAGACCCCCGCTTTGGCCGTCGCCGAGACGGACGCCATGACCAGCGGATTGGCGCGCACCCCGCCCTGGCCGATGAGCGAGGCCGCCATCTGCGCCTGGGACTGCACGGGCACCCGGCCGTCGAAGGTACTCACGCCGGTGGCCCAGTTCAGGCCGATGCCGAAGACGTCCCGGGACTGCTTGGTGAGGTCGTCGTCCTTCAGCTTCTCCGCCATACCGACGAAGGCCGTGTTGCAGGAGTTGGCGAAGGACTGCGCGAAGGTGCTGCCCTCGGGCAGCTCGAACTTCTCGACGTTCTGGAACTTCCACCCGCCGTACGTCGAGTACTTCGGGCAGGGATGCTCCTGCGTACTGGCGGCGATCCCCTTGTCGAGCAGCAGCGAGGCGGTGACGACCTTCATCGTCGAGCCGGGGGCGAGGGAGCCCTGCAGCGCTGTGTTGAAGCCGCCCGCCGGGGAGTTGGCGATGGCGAGGATCTCACCGGTGCTCGGCCGCACGGCCACCACCGAGGCGCGCTTGGCCTTGCGCACCTGCTCCTCGGCGACCTGCTGCACCGCCGGGTCGATGGTGGTGCGCACCGTCCCCGGCTTCCCCTTGGCCAGCACCAGCAGCGTCTCGGGGACGGCGGCCTTGCCGTCCTTCGCCGCCGCTGCCTTCTTCGCCGCCGCCGCGGGCTCGATCCAGATCTCCACGTCGCTGCTGCCGCCGGCCTGCTTGCCGTACTTCTCGCGCAGACCGGCCACGACCGGGGTGAGCGAGGGGTAGCGGGCGGTGTCGAGCAGCTTGCCGTCGCGGCCGGTCGCCTGCACCGGCGGCGTGTCCGGCTCACCGATCCGCAGCTGCTCGCCCGGGCCGAGCTCGGGGTGGAGGATCGTGGGCTGCCAGTGCACGAGCGCCTTGCCCGTCCGCCTGTCCCGTACGACCTCAAGGCTCGCCCTGTACGTCCACGGGGACGTCGTGCCGCCGTACGAGACCTGCGCCTGGACGTCGAAGGGGAGCGTGGTGCCCTTCGACGCCCCCGGCGTGAACCTCACGGAGGTGGCGGCGACGTCCTTCGCGTACCCGGTGAGCGCGCTGCCCGCACCCACCCGGTCGTCGGTCAGAGCGGCGGCCCGGGGCACACGCCCGGCGGCCCAGTCGGCGAGGAAGCGCTGCCCGACGGCCCGCACCTCCTTCGCGGAGGGCGGCGCGGTGTTCACCGGCCGGGGCTTCGCGGAGGTGGTGGTGCCGTCCCCGCCGAACAGGGCGTACGCACCGAAGCCGGCCGCGCCGACCACGGCGACCGCACCACCGGCGACAGCGGCCTTCTGCCACGCCGGGGGCCCGCTGCGGCGACGCCGATGCCCGCCACCGGAGCGCTGCCCCACCTGCTGCCCGTCCCGCATATCCCGCAGCTCCCTCGCGCCTACCACGCATCCGTGCCCCCGAACCCTAAGGCACGCCGCGGCCGGCACTCCCGTGCCGTTCGCTTGGACGGGTGGTGCGGGAGGGAAACCCGGGACGACCGGCCGTTCCCGGCCGTAGAAGGAGCCCGGTCAGATCCACGTCCCGAACCACATCCGGTCCTGCCACTCGTCCCGCGGGATCGTCTGGCCCGTGTAGACCGGGAAGAAGTAGACGAAGTTCCAGACGATCAGCAGGACCAGGGCGCCCCCCGCGATCACGCCCACCGTGCGGCGGCGTTCCGGGGAGCCGGGGGGGCCGGCCATGGCGCCCAGCAGTTGGGCGACCGCCAGGCAGAGGAAGGGGACGAAGACCACCGCGTAGAAGTAGAAGATCGTGCGCTCCTGGTAGCGCAGCCACGGCAGCCAGCCCGCCGCCAGTCCGCACAGGATCGCGCCCGAGCGCCAGTCGCGGCGCAGCGCCCAGCGGTAGAGGGCGTAGACGATCGCCGCCAGGCCCGTCCACCACAGCAGCGGGGTGCCCAGCGCCAGCACCTCGCGGGCGCAGTCCTGGTCGAGGCCGGCGGGGCAGCCGTCCCTGCCGGGCTTGGGGCCCTCCCAGAAGTACGAGACCGGGCGGCCGGCGACCAGCCAGCTCCACGGGTTGGACTCGTAGCGGTGGGCGCTGTCCAGGCCGACGTGGAAATTCCACACCTCGTGGTGGTAGTGCCACAGCGAGCGCAGCGCCCGCGTCCACGCCCAGCCGCCGCGCTCGGCGGCCCACTGGCGGTGGTAGCCCCCGGAGGTGGCGAACCAGCCCGTCCAGCTCGCCAGGTACGCCGCCACCGTGACCAGCGCGCCCGCCAGCGCCACGGGCACGTCCCGCAGCAGCGTCGACAGGTACGGCTGGCGCGCCCCGGCGACCCGCCGCGCGGCGGCGTCCCACAGCAGTGTCAGCAGTCCGAAGGCGGCGACGAAGACCAGGCCGTTCCACTTGGTGCCGACCGCCAGCCCCAGGCAGACGGCGGCCACCAGCAGCCACGGCCGCCACCACATCGTGAAGGACTGCGCGACGGCCGCGTCCGGCCGCCCGTCCGGCGGGAGTGCCGCCGCGAGGCGCGCGCGGAAGCGGTCGCGGTCGACGAGGACCGCCCCGAAGGCCGCCAGCACCCAGAACATCACCACCAGGTCCAGCAGCGCGGTGCGGCTCATCACGAAGTGCAGCCCGTCCACCGCCATCAGCCCGCCCGCCAGGCAGCCCAGCAGCGTGGAGCGGAAGAGGCGCCGGCCGATACGGCAGAGCATCAGGACGGAGAGCGTCCCCAGCACGGCCGTCATGAAGCGCCAGCCGAAGGGGTCGAGCCCGTACAGCCCCTCGCCCAGCGCGATGATCCACTTGCCGACCGGCGGGTGCACCACGTAGGCGGGGGCGTCGGAGAGCGGGATGGTCTGCGGGTCGGCGAGGATCTTGTCGTTGGCGCCGTCGGGCCAGGTCCCCTCGTAGCCCTGCTTCAGCAGCGACCAGGCGTCCTTGGCGTAGTACGTCTCGTCGAATATCACCGCGTGCGGGCTGCCCAGCCGCCAGAAGCGGATCAGTCCGGCGAAGAGCGCCACCAGCAGCGGCCCCGCCCAGGCGGAGATCCGCACCATCCGCAGCGCCCCGGCGGGGCTCGCGCCGAGCAGCTGCCACAGGCGGGTGCCGCCCGTCGCGTACGGCGGGACGAGCCGCTCGCGGCTCGTCACCGGCCGCGGCGGGGCGTACCCGAAGCGCCGCAGCCGGGCAGGCCACAGCCCGCGCGGTGCCTCGTCGTCCACCCGGTGTGCGGCCTCGGTCGCCGTGTCGCTGCTCACGGGCGAATCCTATGGGGCGCCCCGCGAGGCGCAGGGGCGCCGTCCGGGAAGCAGCGCGGCGCCCCCGTGGCGGCCCCCGCCGGGTGGGCAGGGCAGTATGGGCCCGTGGACACCGCACCAGCCTCCGACTCCGCCCAGCCCGCCCCCTCTTCGGGCGCCTCCGCCGGACTCCTCGTCCTGGCCGGTACGCCCATTGGCGACCTCACCGACGCCTCGCCGCGGCTCGCGGCCGAGCTGGCCTCGGCGGACGTCATCGCCGCCGAGGACACCCGGCGGCTGCGCCGGCTCACCCAGGCGCTGGGGGTGGAGCCGCGCGGGCGCGTGGTGTCGTACTTCGAGGGCAACGAGAGCGCCCGTACGCCCGAGCTGGTCGAGGCGCTGACCGGCGGCCTGCGGGTGCTGCTGGTGACCGACGCCGGGATGCCCTCGGTCTCCGACCCCGGCTACCGGCTGGTCGCCGCCGCCGTCCAGCACGGCATCACCGTCACCACCGTCCCCGGACCCTCCGCCGTGCTGGCCGCGCTGGCCGTCTCCGCGCTGCCGGTGGACCGCTTCTGCTTCGAGGGCTTCCTGCCGCGCAAGGCCGGCGAGCGGATGACACGGCTGACCGAGGTGGCCGGCGAGCGCCGCACCCTCGTCTACTTCGAGGCCCCGCACCGACTGGCCGAGACCCTCGCCGCGATGTCGGAGGTCTTCGGCGAGGACCGGCGCGCGGCGGTCTGCCGCGAGCTGACCAAGACGTACGAGGAGGTCCGCCGCGGCCCGATGAAGGAGCTGGCCGACTGGGCGGCCGGCGGGGTGCGCGGCGAGATCACGGTCGTGGTGGAGGGGGCCCCCGAGCGCGGCCCCGGCGAGCTGACGCCCGAGGAGCTGGTGCGGCGCGTGGCCGTGCGCGAGGAGGCGGGGGAGCGCCGCAAGGAGGCCATCGCGGCGGTGGCCCAGGAACTGGGCGTACCCAAGCGGGAGGTCTTCGACGCGGTGGTCGCCGCGAAGAACGCGAGCGGGCAGCAGTAGCGGGGGCTGCGGCGCCACGGCGCGCGGAAGGGACGGTCCGAAAGGCTGCGCGCTGGGCCGAACGGGTGTCCACTGGAGAGCGGGGCACCCGCCACAGGGTGCCCGGGAGTAGGCACTCCGGTGGAGGAGGCGGACCGTATGAGCGAGTCGGGCCAGCCGGGCCAGTCCGGCGAGTCGGTCACCGAGGCAGTCACCGAGGCGTATGCCTTTGCCTGTATGCGCTGCGGGCACGCCTGGGAGCAGAGCTACGAGATCGTGCACCACACGGACAGCAAGGGGCGCCCCTTCGTCACGTACCACGCGGACGGCGAACGGGTCCCCTCCCCGCTGACCAGGCCGACCTGCCTGAACTGCGGCAAGCACGTGGTGCGCATCATGCGCTCCGGGCAGGTACGCACGGCGTCGCCCGACTGGGAGAGCCACTCCCACTGAGCCGCCCCCACTGAGCCGCTCCCCTGAGCCGCCCACTGAGGGGCCCGCCCGCGCCCGCGGACCCGCCGAATAGCATCGGCGTATGGCCAAGAGCGACCCGAGTACCGACAAGTCCGCCCCGCCGCCCCCGCCCGAGCCGCTGCGGGTCGCCGTCGCGGACTCCCACACCCACCTGGACATGCAGCAGGGCAGTGTCGGGGAGGCGCTGGCGAAGGCCGCCGCCGTGGGCGTGACGACCGTGGTGCAGGTCGGCTGCGACGTGAAGGGCTCGCGCTGGGCCGCCGAGACCGCCGCCGCGCACGACGCGGTCTGGGCGGCCGTCGCCCTGCACCCCAACGAGGCCCCCCGCATCGTCCACGGCGACCCCGACGGGTGGTCGCGCCAGGACGCCCGTACCCCCGGCGGCACGGCGGCGCTGGAGGAGGCGCTCGCCGAGATCGACGCGCTGGCGGCGCTGGAGCACGTCAAGGCGGTCGGCGAGACGGGACTGGACTACTTCCGCACCGGCCCGGAGGGCGTGGCCGTGCAGGAGCTGTCCTTCCGCCGGCACATCGACATCGCCAAGCGGCACGGCAAGGCGCTGGTGATCCACGACCGGGAGGCCCACGCGGACGTCCTGCGGGTGCTGGCGGAGGAGGGCGCCCCCGAGCGGACCGTCTTCCACTGCTACTCGGGCGACGCCGAGATGGCCCGGATCTGCGCCGAGAAGGGCTATTTCATGTCCTTCGCCGGGAACATCACCTTCAAGAACGCCCAGCCGCTGCGCGACGCCCTCGCCGCGGCCCCGCCGGAGCTGCTCCTCGTGGAGACCGACGCGCCCTTCCTGACCCCCGCGCCGTACCGCGGACGGCCTAACGCGCCCTACCTGATTCCGGTCACACTGCGGGCGATGGCGGCGATCAAGGACGTGGCGGAAGACGTGCTGGCCGCGGCCGTGGCCGCCAACACGGCGCGGGCGTTCGGCTACGGCGCCGGGGGCCGTCCGGCGCAATGATCCGTCACCGGGAGTGACACAACGGTTTTGCGGCGCGGGATCCGCCCGCTAGCGTCCGCGGCCCGTCCGCCCGGAGCCCCCGTGCCCCGGGCCGGACCGCAACTGCCCCCGGACGACTGGAGCACGATGCCTCCCGCGCATGGCAGCAGTACCGCAACCGCCCCCGTTCCCGCGGACGGGACCCGCACCGCAGTGCGGCAGCAGGCCCGTGCCGAACGTGCCGCGCGTGACAGCCGGCGCCGCCGGCGCGTCACCCGCCTGCTGCCGCAGGCCCTCGTCGTGGCCACGCTGGCAGGCGGCACCTCCGCCTTCGTCGCCGACGGCAAGCGCGTCACCCTGGAGGTCGACGGGAAGCCGCGCACCGTCTACACGCACGTCGACACCGTCGCCGAGCTGCTGGAGGCGGACGGCGTCGACACCGGCGCCCGCGACGAGGTCCGCCCGGCCCCCCACGCCGAACTGCGCCACGGCGACGAGATCACCGTCCGCCACGCGCGCCCGCTGGTCCTCACCGTCGACGGCCGCCGCCGCACCGTGTGGACCACCGCCCGCACCGTCGACGAGGCCCTCAGCCGGCTGATGCGCGAACGCGCCGAGGGGGCGTACGTCTCCGCCTCGCGCTCCTCCGCCATCGGCCGCGACGGGCTGAAGCTGGACGTCCACACCGAACGCGACGCCGTGCTGGTCGTCGCCGGCGAGGAGCGCCGCCTGCGCACCCGCGCGGCCACCGTCGCCGAGCTGCTGCGGCAGGCGGGCGTGCGCCTGGGCGGCGAGGACACCGTCTCGCGCCCGCTGGGCTCCTTCCCCCGCGACGGGATGCGCGTCGAGGTCGAGCGGGTACGCACCCGCGAGGGCACCCGGATCGAGGCCGTCCCCTACGAGGTGGTCACCCGCCGCGACCCCTCCCTGGCCGACGGCACCCGGGTGGTGGAGCAGGCCGGACGCGAGGGCGCGCGGCGCATCACGTACCGCACCCGCACGGTGACCGGCGAGAGCGTCCGCCGCAGCCACGAGCGCCTGGACGTACGGATCCTGCGCGCCGCCCGGCCGCAGATCGTCCGCGTCGGCACCAGGCCCAGCGCCCCCGCCGCCGCGCCGGCCGGAGCCGTCCCCGGGACAGGCGGCCTGAACTGGGCCTCCCTCGCCGCCTGCGAGTCCGGCGGCCGGCCCGGCGCCACCGACGCGACGGGGACGTACGGCGGCCTCTACCAGTTCGACCTGCGCACCTGGCAGGGCGTCGGCGGCAGCGGCCGGCCCCAGGACGCCTCCGCCGCCGAGCAGACCTACCGGGCCCAGAAGCTCTACCAGCAGCGGGGGGCGGCGCCGTGGCCGGTCTGCGGCCGTAATCTGTACGGGTGAGTTCACCTGCCACCGACGGCCCCCTGCTGGGCCCCGCCGACATCCGCGAGCTGGCCGCCGCGCTGGGCGTACGTCCCACCAAGCAGCGCGGCCAGAACTTCGTCATCGACGCCAACACGGTGCGGCGCATCGTGCGCACCGCCGGCGTCCGCCCCGAGGACGTGGTGGTGGAGGTCGGCCCCGGGCTCGGCTCGCTCACCCTCGCGCTGCTGGAGGCGGCGCGGGCGGTGACGGCGGTGGAGATCGACGACGTGCTGGCGGCGGCCCTCCCCGCGACGGTCGCCGCCCGCCTGCCGGCGAAGGCCGACGCCTTCGAGCTGGTCCACGCGGACGCCATGCGGGTGACCGAGCTGCCCGGGCCGGCGCCGACCGCGCTGGTGGCGAACCTGCCGTACAACGTCGCCGTGCCCGTGCTGCTGCACATGCTGGCGGCCTTCCCCACCATCGAGCGCACGCTGGTGATGGTGCAGGCGGAGGTCGCCGACCGCCTCGCCGCGCCGCCCGGCTCGAAGGTCTACGGGGTGCCGTCGGTGAAGGCCGCCTGGTACGCCGACGTCAGGCGCGCCGGGTCGATCGGGCGCAACGTCTTCTGGCCGGCGCCCAACGTCGACTCCGGCCTGGTCTCCCTCGTACGCCGCGAACCGCCGAAGACCACCGCCGCGAAGAAGGAGGTCTTCGCGGTGGTCGACGCGGCCTTCGCGCAGCGCCGCAAGACCCTGCGCTCGGCGCTGTCGGGCTGGGCGGGCTCGCCCGCCGCCGCCGAGGCGGCGCTCGTCGCGGCGGGCGTCTCGCCGCAGGCGCGGGGCGAGGCGCTGACGGTGGAGGACTTCGCGCGGATCGCGGAGCACGGGCCGGCCCGGGACTGATCGTCAGGAACCCGGTGCGCCGCGGGGCGCCACCTGGTGGACTGGGGGCCGCCCGGTCAGGTGTACCCGGCGTGTCGCGGGGCAGTCACCGAGGGTGGGTGCCCGAAGCGGACGCCGTCCGCACTGTCCCGCGGAACGCTCCTTTTGCGCACCTCGTGACGAAGTTCCGTGCTCTGGCGGGGATTTCGGTGTTCCGGGAGGCTTCCGGCGGGTAAGGCGGTACGTTCCGGGGGCAGGACCCCGGAGGGGTGCCGGGTGGTCGGGGAGGACGCGTCGGCGGCGCGCGGGGCGGGGTCGGCGGCTGCTGGACTGGGGGAGGGGACGCTCATGGCTGTCCGGCTGATCGTGGTCGACGACCACCGGCTGCTCGCGGAGGCGCTGGCCTCCGCGCTGAAGCTGCGCGGGCACCGGGTGCTGGCCGCGACGGCGCCGGCGGCGGGCGCGGCGGAGCTGGTGATCAGCCGCTCTCCCGAGGTCTGCCTGCTGGGTACGGCCGCGCCCGCGGCGCCGGGGGCCTTCGACCCGGTGGCGCGGATCAAGCGGGAGCGTCCGCAGATCGCGGTGGTGGTGCTGGGGCCGGTGCCCTCCCCGCGCGGTATCGCGGCGGCGTTCGCGGCGGGCGCCTCGGGCTACGTACGGCACGACGAGCGCATCGAGGGCGTCGAGCGGGCCATGGTCAAGGCCCGCGCGGGCGAGGCGGCGGTGGCGCCGCAGCTGCTGCGGGGCGCCTTCGCGGAGCTGCTCAACCCGGCCGCCGCTCCGGACGACGAGGGGGCGCGGCTGCTGGAGATGCTCACGCCGCGCGAGGTGGAGGTGCTGGTACGGGTGGCGGAGGGCGACGACACCCGGCTGATCGCCGCCGGGATGGGCATCGCGCCGTCCACGGCCCGCACCCACGTCCAGCGGGTGCTGATGAAACTGGGGGTCGGCTCGCGCCTGGAGGCGGCGGCCCTCGCGGCACGTACGGGCCTGCTGGAGCGGGCAGTTGTCCCGGTAGGAGCACCGGGGCAGCGGGTGTGAGGTCGGGTACGCCGGACGCGGGGCGCGGCCTGTCGGTGGGCGATGGTAAAACGTTAGAGGCTGTTGCCGAACCCCCGTCGTCCGCGCGAAGCGCGGGCGCAGCGGCGGTCGGTGCGTGCTCTCGGCGTGCGCCGTCGCAGGTCATGAATGGGGCATCCCCTGCTCGAACGAAGTTGAGAGCTTGGGGAAGGAGCCACCTGTCCTGCGACGGGGTGCGGCGAGAGTGCGCACCGGGCGTCGGGGCGCAGACGGGGGTTCGGCAACAGCCTCTAAGGGCCTGTCCGGAGTTTCCTGACAGGCCCCAGATCCAGCTGACCGCCGACCGGGGGGAATCGTGACGGGACCTCAGCCGCCCCACCAGCCGCCGCCCGGCGGGGGGTTCGGGCCGCCGCCGTATGCCGGGCCCACGCCCGGTCCGCCCTCCGGTTTGCCCGCGTTCGGTACGCCGCCGGGCGTCCTGCCGCAGGGCTCCTTCCCCGCGCCGGCCGCCGCGCCCCTCCGCGAGCCCTTCGAGCAGGGGGCGCCCCGGGGGCGCTCGGCCCGGGAGCGGGCGGCGATCCTCGTCAGCCTCGTCCTCGCCGTGCTCCTCGTCGCCGGCTCGGGCGCCACCGCCTGGTATCTCACCGCGGACGAAGCGCCCGCCGGCCCCGCCGCCGGGCGGACCGCCGAGGCGGACGCCAAGCCCGCCTCCGTCAAGGGCGGCCAGCTCATCGGCACGCGCCAGCCCGACCTCGGCGGCGACAGCACGCTCGGGGCGCACGGCCTGTGGGTGACGGAGCGGATCGTCGCCAAGGGCGAGCCCTACGCGGTGGCCGGCTACGACAGCGTCAGCGGCGCGGAGAAGTGGCGGCTGAAGCTCCCCGGCGAGATCTGCGCGGCCGCGCCGCACGCCAGTGCGGACGGCAGGACGGCCGTCGCCTTCCGCGAGCGCAGGCCGAAGCACAAGAGCGACTATCCGCCCTGCTCCCAGGTCGCCCTCATCGACCTGGGCACCGGCCGCAAGCTGTGGCAGGACGCCGGGACGGACGGCGACCAGCCGCTCAACCTCGACCAGGTCACCGTCGGCGGCGGCGCGGTCGCGGCCGGCGGTACGGGCGGCGCCATCGCCTGGAGGCTCTCCGGCGGCGAGCCGCTCTGGCAGTCCCAGCCCGGTGCCAACTGCAGCGAGGACGGCTTCGCGGGCGGGGCGGCGCTGATCGCCGTCGTGCGCTGCGGGGACTACAGCAAGCCGCAGCTGCGGGTGGAGAAGGTCGACATCAACACCAAGCAGCCGGTGTGGAGTTACCGCCTGCCCAACGGCACGCGCTACGCACAGGTGCTCTCCACCGAGCCGACGGTCATCGGCCTCACCCTGGGCGAGGCGTCCCGCACCACGGACCTCCTCAGCCTCGACGGCCAGGGGCGGCTGCGCGCCCGGATCTCCCTGGGCACCGCCGCCCACTCCAGCGACGCCACCCAGTACGAGCCCCACTGCAGCTTCGACCCGATCGAGTCCTGCCGGACCTTCGCCGTGGACGACTCGCACGTCTACCTGCCCTCGGCCGAGCACAACTCCCCCACCGGCGACGGCAGGACCAACGAGATCGTCGCCTTCGACCTGGGGACGGGCAGGGCGGGTGCCAAGTACGACGCGGGGAACGGCCGCACCATCCTGCCGCTGCGGACGGCGGGCGGGAAGCTGCTGGCCTATCTGACGCCGACGTACAAGGAGTCCGGCAGCGTGGTGGCCATCGACACCACCGACGGCAGCCGTGAGGTCTGGCTGCGCCTGCCCGACTCCCAGAAGGACATCGCCAATCAGCTCAGCCCCGAGCGCGACCAGGCGATCTTCGCCTACGGGCGGCTCTACATGGGCAGCAGCCGGATATCCACCCGCTCCTACAGCGGCCCGGAGCGCTACCTGCTCCTCGCTTACGGCAGCGACTGACCGCAGCAACTGATCGCAGCGACTGACCGCAGCGCCCGGACAGGCCCTACGACGACAGCGTCACCGGCTCGCTCAGGTCCACCGGGCCCACCCCGGCCTTGCGGGCCAGTGCCACGGCCGCCAGCGTGGAGTGCACGCCGAGTTTGCCCAGCACGTTCTGCATGTGGGTGCGCACGGTGTGCGGGGAGAGGTAGAGCCGCTCGGCGACCGCCTTGCGGCCCAGCCCGGCGACCATGCAGCGCAGCACCTCGCGCTCGCGCGGCGTGAGGGACTCGACCAGCTCCTCGCTCTCCGTGCGATGCCGGCGGGCCGCCGTCAACTCGCGCAGGACGCCCGTGAGAAGCGCCGGCGGCAGATGCGTCTCGTCGCGCAGCACCCCGCGGATCACCGCGAGCAGCCGCTGCAGCGAGCAGTCCTTGGCGACCCAGCCCGAGGCCCCGGCCTGCAGCGCGGCGGCGGCCCGGCGCGGGTCGTCCCGCCCGGCGAGCACCACGATCCGCGTCCCCGGATGGTCCGCGCGGGCCTGCGCGACCAGGGAGATCCCGGGCAGCGGGCCGCCACCCTGAGCGGGCACGCCGGACGCCGGGGCAGCCGGTCCCGAAGCACCCTGCCCCGCCGCCCCGTTGAACGGAGCGCCCGGCTGCTCGCCGCTGCCGGGCGAGGTCTCGCGTGTCTCGGCGTCGGCCAGCAGCACGTCGAAGCGCCGCCCCTCCGCCGCCGCCCGGTGCAGCATGCGCAGCGCCGCCTGGCCGCTGCCCACGGCCATCACGTCGATATCGGACTCGGCCGCGAGCGCGGCGGCCAGGGACTCGGCGAAGATGCGGTGATCGTCCACCACCAGTACACGGATACGGGCCACGGAGGTCCACCCCCAGTTCGGCAACGAGCGTCTCGGTGAAGCGCGACGCCCGGGCCGCCGGAGACCGTGTGCCTGCCGGCCGCCGCCGACAGGCCGGGTCGGCCCTGACGGGACTCCGGCACCCGGGCGTCGCACCTCACTGTCTCGCCCCCTGATCAGCACCGGCCCCCACCGGCGCTGTGATTTCAGCGTAGGGCCGTTGCCGCCGTTGGGAAGCCCATTGCCGAAAACTCCGGCACGGAATGCGCTGTCATGGATACATCCGGTGCGCTCCGGCCCCCGCCACCGCCTCGAAGACGCGCGGCGGGCGCAGGCCCTCCGCCTCGAACGCCTTCTCCACCGCCGCGCGCACCGCCGGCGCCTGCGGGGCCTGCGCCAGGACGATCGCCGAGCCGCCGAAGCCGCCGCCCGTCATCCGCGCCCCCAGCGCCCCGGCCGCCGTCGCCGACTCCACCACCAGGTCCAACTCCGGGCAGGAGACCGCGAAATCGTCCCGCAGGGAGGCGTGCCCGGCCAGCAGCAGCGGCCCGAGCTCCCGTACGCGGCCGCTCTCCAGCAGCTCGACGGCCTGCGCCACCCGCCGGTTCTCGGTGACGACGTGGCGCACCCTGGCCCGTACCACCGGATCGGCGATCCGGGCGAGCGCGGCGTCCAACTCCCCGTAGGGCACGTCCCGCAGCGCCGGGACGCCCAGCAGCCGGGCGCCCTCCTCGCAGGCCGCCCGGCGCTCGGCGTAGGCGCCGTCGCCCAGGGAGTGCTGCACGCGGGTGTCCACGACCAGCAGCGCCAGCTCCTCGGCCGCCGGGTCGAAGGGGACGTGGCGGCGGCTCAGATCGCGGGTGTCGAGGTGCAGGACGTGCCCGGCGGTGCAGCAGGCGGAGGCCGTCTGGTCCATGATCCCGCAGGGCACGCCGACGAAGTCGTTCTCGGCGGTCCGGCTCAGCCGCGCCAGCTGCTCACCGCTCTGCCCGAGCCCGTACAGCCCGTCCAGCGCGCAGGCGGTGGCCACCTCCAGCGCGGCGGAGGAGGACAGTCCCGCCCCCGTGGGCACGTCGCTCACGACGTGCAGGTCGGCCCCGCCGACCGGCAGCCCCGCCTCGCGCAGCGCCCAGGCCACCCCGGCCGGATACGCGGCCCAGCCGTCGCCCCCGTCACCGGGGGTCCCCGGCGCCAGCTCCTCGACACGCAGTTCGACCACGCCGCCCGCCACCCCCGCCGAGTGCAGCCGCAGCACCCCGTCGTCGCGGCGGCGGGCGGCGGCCAGGGTGCGGTGCGGGAGGGCGAGCGGCAGTACGAAACCGTCGTTGTAGTCGGTGTGCTCCCCGATCAGGTTGACCCGGCCGGGCGCCGCCCACACCCCGTCGGGCCCGGCCCCGTAGACCTCGCGGAAGCCCGCCGCGGCCCGTGCGGCATCGCCCTCAGGGCTCTCAGGGCTCTCAGGGCCCTCCCACCCGCTCATCCGGCGACCCTGCTCTTGCGCGCGAACTCCCAGGCGTCCGCGATGATCCCGCCCAGGTCGGTGCGGCGCGGCTCCCACCCCAGCCGCTCGCGCGCGGCCTGCGCGGAGGCCACCAGCACCGCCGGGTCGCCGCCGCGCCGGGGCGCCGTGACGGCCGGGACCGGGTGCCCGGTGACCTCGCGGGCGGCGTCGACGACCTCGCGGACGGAGAAGCCGTTGCCGTTGCCGAGGTTGCAGACCAGGTGCTCGCCGGGGACGGCCGCGTCCAGGGCGAGCAGGTGCGCCTCGGCCAGGTCGGCGACGTGGATGTAGTCGCGCACGCAGGTGCCGTCGGGCGTCGGGTAGTCGTCCCCGTAGACCGAGATCGCCTCGCGCTCGCCCAGCGCCACCCGCAGCACCAGCGGGATGAGGTGCGACTCGGGGTCGTGGCGCTCGCCCTGCGGGCCGTAGGCGCCGGCGACGTTGAAGTACCGCAGCGAGACCGCCGCCAGCCCGTGCGCCGCGCACTCGCCGGCGATCATCTGGTCGACGGCCAGCTTGGAGGCGCCGTAGGGGTTGGTCGGGACGGTCGCCGCGTCCTCCGTGATCGGCACCGAGACCGGCTCCCCGTAGACGGCGGCCGTGGAGGAGAACACCAGCCTGCCCACGCCCGCCTCGCGCATCGCCGCCAGCAGCTCGATGCTGCCGCCGACGTTGTTGCGCCAGTACTTCCCCGGGTCCGTCACCGACTCGCCGACCTGCGAGCAGGCCGCGAAGTGCAGCACACCGTCGTACGAGCCGTCCAGGTAGCGCGCCGCGTCCTGCACGCGCCCCTCGACGAACTCCGCGCCGGCCGGCACCCCGTCGCGGAAGCCCGTCGAGAGGTCGTCCAGCACGGTCACCGTGTGCCCGGCCTCCAGCAGCCGCGCCGCGACCACCCCGCCGACATAGCCCGCCCCACCGGTCACCAGGTACTTCATGCAGACGCCACCTCTCGAAGCCGTGCGGCCGCCTGCTCCGGCGGCACATCGTTGACGAAAACATCCATCGCGGACTCAGAGCCTGCCAGATACTTCAGCTTCGCCGCGGTCCGCCGGACGGTGAACAGCTCCAGGTGCAGGGCGAACTCCCCGCGCCGCACGTCGTGTACGGGCGCCTGGTGCCAGGCGGCGACGTACGGGGTGGGGGGCTGCCCGGCGCCCTCGTCGAAGATCCGGTCGAAGCGCCGCAGCAGCTCCAGGTAGACGGCCGGGAACTCCTCGCGCGCCTTGTCGTCCAGCTCCGTCAGGTCGGCCGCGCGCTGCCTGGGGTAGAGGTGCACCTCGTACGGCCAGTGCGCGGCGTGCGGGACGAACGCCGTCCAGTGCGCGGTGTCCAGCACGATCCGCGAGCCGTCGGCGCGCTCGGCGGCCAGCAGCTCGCCGAAGAGGTTGGCGCCCGGGTGCGCCGCGCCGTACGCCGCCACCGAGTCCAGCATCCGCGCGGTGCGCGGGGTGGTGAAGGGGTAGGCGTAGATCTGCCCGTGCGGGTGGCCGAGGGTCACGCCGATCTCCTCGCCCCGGTTCTCGAAGCAGAAGACCTGCTCCACCCCGGGCAGCCGCGACAGCTCCGCCGTGCGGTCCGTCCACGCCGCCAGCACCAGCGCCGCCCGCTCCTCGCTGAGGTCGGCGAAGGAGGTGTGGTGGTCGGAGGTGAAGCAGACGACCTCGCAGCGCCCGGCCCCCGGCATCCGGGGCAGCAGGGCGCCCCCGTCGCCGGAGAGGCCGGCGGGGGCGCCGGTCAGGGAGGGGAAGCGGTTCTCGAAGACGGCGACCTCGTAGTCCGCCGCCGGGATCTCGCTGAGGCGGCCCTCGCGGGAGGGGCACAGCGGGCACTCGTCGGCGGGCGGCAGATGGGTGCGGCCCTGGCGGTGCGAGGCGATGACGACCCACTCGCGCAGCAGCGGGTCGAAGCGGGCCTGGGAGGAGGTGGCCGCCGGCGGGAGGGAGCGCCGGTCCACGGCGTCGCGGACCGGCGCTCCCTCGCCGGCGTCGTAGTAGATCAGTTCGCGGCCGTCGGCCAGCCGTACGGAGGTCTTCTTCACCGACGCCTCTTCCCGGGGTTCGCACAGATTCCAACACAATCAACCACAGGTCAACAGGCGGGTCAACGCCCGCCGCCCGCCCCGCGATTCACCGCGACCCGGGGCCGGGCTACTCCACCCGAGGGCAAATCCCTCATACAAGACATTTTATAAGGCAGCCTTCCGCCATGACCCCCCTTGCGGCCGAAGGACTGCGTCTGCCCGTCAACGGGCTCGACTACCTGATCCTCGTCATCTACTTCCTGGTCGTGCTCGGCATCGGCTTCATGGCCCGCCGCAGCGTGAAGACCAGCCTCGACTTCTTCCTCTCCGGACGCTCGCTGCCGGCCTGGATCACGGGCCTGGCGTTCATCGCGGCCAACCTGGGCGCGACGGAGATCCTGGGCATGGCGGCCAACGGCGCCCAGTACGGCGTCTACACCGTCAACTGGTACTGGATCGGCGCCATCCCCGCCATGGTCTTCCTCGGCCTGGTGATGATGCCGTTCTACTACGGCTCCAAGGTCCGCTCGGTGCCGGAGTTCCTGCTGCACCGCTTCGGCCCCTCCTCGCACCTGCTCAGCTCCCTCATCTTCGCCGTCTCCGCGGTGCTGATCGCGGGCGTGAACCTCTACGCGATGGCGATCGTCCTGGAGGCGCTGCTCGGCTGGCAGCAGTGGGTCGCCATCGTGGTCGCCGGCTTCTTCGTCCTGGCGTACATCACCCTGGGCGGCCTGTCCTCGGCCATCTACAACGAGGTGCTGCAGTTCTTCGTCATCCTCGCCGCGCTGATCCCGCTCACCGTGCTGGGCATGAAGCACGTCGGCGGCTGGAGCGGCCTCAGCGACAAGATCACCGGGGCCAAGGGCGACGACTTCCTCACCGCCTGGGGCGGCACCGGCATCGGCGACCCCAACCCGCTGGGCGCCAACTGGCTGACGATCGTGCTGGGTCTGGGCTTCGTGATGAGCTTCGGCTACTGGACGACGAACTTCGCCGAGGTGCAGCGCGCCCTCTCCGCCAAGAACCTCTCCGCCGCCCAGCGCACCCCGCTGATCGCCGCGTACCCGAAGATCTTCATCCCCGCGATCGTGGTCCTCCCCGGCCTGATCGCCCTGGTCATGGAGCCCGACCTGGGCAAGGAGGGCAGCGGCCTGGACTACAACGACGCCATCCCGGTCCTGATGCGCGACCTGCTGCCCAACGGCGTGCTGGGCATCGCGGTCACCGGCCTGCTGGCGGCGTTCATGGCGGGGATGGCGGCGAACGTCTCGTCCTTCAACGTCGTCTTCACCAACGACATCTGGCGCCCCTACCTCAAGCCCGGCCAGAGCGACGCGCACTACCTGCTGGTCGGCCGCTGGACCACCGTGGTCGGCGTGGTCATCGGAATGGGGACGGCGTTCATCGCCTCCACCTTCAGCAACATCATGAACTACCTGCAGACCCTCTTCAGCTTCTTCAACGTGCCGCTGTTCTGCGTCTTCATCATCGGCATGTTCTGGAAGCGGATGACCCCGCAGGCCGGCTTCTGGGGCCTGCTGGCGGGCACGGTCGCGGCGATGCTCAACTACTTCGTCTTCTACAAGCAGGACATCATCTCCATCCCCTCCGACCAGGGCGCGAACTTCGTCTCCTCGATCGTCGCCTTCGTCGCCGGCGCGGTGGTGATCGGGCTGGTCTCGATGGCCACCAGGCCCAAGCCCGTCAGCGAGCTGCAGGGCCTGGTGTACGGGACCGTCTCGCCGGGGATGGCCGAGCCGCCCGCGCACGGCGACAACGCCTGGTACCGCAAGCCGGCGCTGCTGGGCTGGGGCGCGGTGATCCTGGCGGGGCTCTGCTACATCCCGTTCTCCTGACGCAGCCGCCGTACGCGACGCCCGTACGCCCCCCGCACGCGACGCCCGTACGAGAACCGTGTAAGAGCCCCCGAACCGCCAGGGAGACCCCATGACCCCCGACAAGCCCCACCGCCCCAAGAGCGACGCGGCGGCCCTCGCCCACGAGATCGAGGAACTGGAGGCCCAATCCGCCTCCGCCGCCCGCCTCTTCGACATCCGCCGCATCATCGGCGCCCTCTTCGTCGTCTACGGGATCATCGTCACCGCGATGGGCATCGACCCCACCGACGCGGAGCTGGCCAAGGCCCAGGACGTCAACATCAACCTCTGGACGGGCCTGGCGATGCTGGCCCTGGGCGCCGTCTTCCTGCTCTGGCAGTGGCTGCGCCCGGTGGTCCCGCCGACGGCACAGGAACTGGCGGCGGCGGCCGAGCGCCCGGACGCGCACTGAGCCGACCGCCTCAGACCACGTCCGAGGCGGCCGGGGCGCCGAGTTCGAGGGCGCGGTGGACGTAGGGGAGGTGGTCGGGGATCGTCATGACGCCGATGTGCTCGCCCGCACTGGTGACGTACTGGAGGGCGATCCCCTGCTGGGGCACCGACCGCCCGTCGCCCGCGGTCCGGTGCCGCACCCCCTGGAGCCGCATTCCGGCCGGGAGGCCCGGCGCCCCGCCGGACCCCCGGGGCTCCCACTCCCACGACCAGTCGGCCGCCAGGCGCAGCCGGCCCTTGACCCAGGGCCCCCCTTCGCGGGCGGCGTAGCAGACCAGCTCCAGCGACCGCCCGCCGACGAAGAACGCGGCGACCCGCGCGGCCCGCCGCCGGACCAGGAAGCCCCCCAGGCAGCTGCCCGCGAGGAACCCGACAATCAGAAGAATGATCACTGGCATGGGCGTGAGCATAGAGGAGGCCCGCCAACAGCCGGATGGGCCACCGGCGTTGCCGCCTGCGCGGCCGGGTCTCCTGCTCGGCCGCCGTGGTGCGCCCGGCCTCCGGTCAGGACAGCAGCAGCACGGCGGCCAGGGCGAGGAGGAGTGAGTCGATCCGGTCGAGCAGGCCCCCGGAGCCGGCCAGCCAGTGGGCGGAGTCCTTCGCCCGTGCTCCCCGCTTGACCATGGACTCCAGGAGGTCCCCCGCCGGGGCGCCGACCACCACCGCGACCGCCGTCGGCACGCTCAGCGCGGACAGTGCGGCGAGCACGCCGAGCGCGGCCGCCGCACCGCAGAGGGTGCCGCTCCACCGCTTGGCCGGGGAGAGCGGTGACAGGCGTGGCCCGCCCAGCCGTTGACCGGCGACGTACGCGGCGATGTCGCCCACCGAGACGGCGGCGAACAGGGCGAGCGCCGTCGCGCCGAGCGGGGCCAGGGCGGCCAGCACGCTCAGCCAGACCAGCCCGAGCAGACCGGCCCCGAGCCGGCGCAGACCGTGGACGCGGTCGCCGGCCAGCAGCGGGACCGCGGCGACGGCCAGCGCGCCGGCCGCCACCGCCCGCACCTCGTGCCCGGGGGCCAGCCAGGAGGTCAGCACCACGCCGCAGACGGCCGCGGCCAGGACCGCCCGGTCCGTGCGGGGCAGACCCGTCAGGGCGCCGAACTCCATCACCGCGACCGCCCCGACCACGAGCGCGAGGGCCGTCACCCCCGGAGCGCCCCACCAGAATGCTCCGACGACCAGGGGCACCGCGAGCGCCCAGCAGCACCAGCGCACCATCAGGTCCCGGCGCCCGGAGAGCGCGGTGGCGATCCCGCCGAGGGCCAGCGCCCCGCCGAGGAGGGGCGCGAGGGAGGGGACGCTGATCACCGGGCGTGGCCTGCGGCGGCCTCGGCCGGGACACCGGCGGACCGCCGCGGGGGCGGGCCGGGGCGCAGCACCGCCAGCGCGGCTTCGTACGCCGCCACGATGCGTGCGTTCTCCGCCGTGTCCCGGACCGCGACGCGCACGGTACGCCCCTCGTACTGCGGTGAGAGGGGCGACAGGTCGCGCAGGTAGACGTCGTGGCGGCGGCACTCGCGCACCAGGCGGGCGGCGCTCGGTCCGTCGTGGGGCAGCGTGACGGTGAGGAAGTTCGCGACGCCCTCCTCGACCACGGCGGTGTCCGCCACCCGGGCGAGGTCGGCGGCCAGCCGGCGGCGCAGGGTGTGGGTGCGCAGCCAGCGGGAGTGGTAGTACGCGGGGTCGCGCAGGGCGGCCACGGCGGCGAGCTGCGCGGGGAGGCTCACCGCCCAGGGCGGCGTCCAGCGGCGCAGCAGCGCGGCGGTGGCGGGCTCGGCCACCAGGAAGGCCGCCCGCACGCCCGACAGCGCGTACATCTTGGACAGCGAGGTGCAGACCACGACCCGCGGGTCCACCGCGGCCAGCGGGGCGAGCGACTCCGCCAGGTCCACGTAGCCGAGGTACGCCTCGTCGATCCACCAGCGGGTCGTGGCCGGGGCGCCCTCGATCAGGGCGCGCAGTGCGGCGGCGGAGGCGTGGCGTCCGGTCGGGTTGTTCGGGTTGACCACGACCACCAGGTCGTAGCCGCCCGCCCCGACGACCGCGGCCAGCCGGGCGAAATCGATCCGCCACCCCTCCCCGCGGCGCAGCGGGAAGCGGTCCACCCGGCATCCGATCACGCGCTCGGTGACGTGGGCGTACTCGCCGTACCCCGGGTCCAGCAGCAGCACCCGGCTCCGCGGGGTCAGCCACCGGCCGAACGCCCGGAAGATCAGGTCCGAGGAACCGGCCCCCGCCACGAGCGCCTCCACCGGCAGCCCCCGGGCCGCCGAGACCTCCGACAGCAGGCCCTCCGCGCCGGTGGGCGGCGAGGTCCTGGCCGACCAGGCCGGGTCCTCCGCGAGCGCCGCACCCACCCCCGGCGCGGGCGCGAACCAGGCGTCCAGCACATCGGCGGCGACCACCTCGTGGCGCCGGTGCAGGGTGCGGAAGTCCGTTCCGACGGCGGTGAAGGAGGCGCCGCCGTGCTCGCAGCCGTCCGCCCCGGGCGCCCGCTCCATGTCCAACCGCCAGTCGACCAGGGAGGCGAACCGCTCCAGGACGGCGCGGTAGCGGGTGGCGGCGACCCGCGTCAGCGCGGCCACCTCGCCGGTCAGCACCTCGAAGGACACCGCGCCGCTGCGGACGGTGCGTCCGACGGGCCGCAGGCCGACCGCGAGGTACATGTCGAGCAGTTCGCTACGGCCCATCGCCACCACCGTGCGGCCGCCCCGGGAGGAGATCCAGCGCAGGGCCGCGTACATCAGCAGGGGCGCGACCGCGGTGCCGCGCCAGCGGGGCTCCACGGTGAGGATGCGTATCTCGAAGACCCCCCTCTCGAACCCCTCGGCCAGCAGCGGCAGTTCGTCGCGGGTGAGGTGGTTGTCCAGGCCGTAGCGGCCCAGCCACGGCGGGGTCAGACTGACGAAGCCCATGCGGACGGGCCCCCGGGCCGCGACGAGGTAGACGTTGCCGCCGTCCAGTGCGTCGGACAGCCGCTGCTCCGGTCGCACCGCGTGCTGGCCGAGCTCCTCGGCGTACACGCGGTGCCTCAACTCGTGGATCCAGCGCAGGTCTTCGGGAGTGGCAGCGCGCAGGTGCAGGTCGCGACTCATGCATGCCTCTTTCGGCAAGGGGGCCCACGGGGGCGTCTGGGATGGCCGTCCGCCGCTTCCTCACCGGAGGTTCGCGTCGTGGATACATCGTCGGGGGCGCCCCGATGCCGTACATGAGTACGAGTACGTGAGTAGGTGCCGCGGTCCGAACCCACCGTGCCGATCGGTCAGTTCACGCGATCCGCTGCCGCGGCCAGGATCCGGGCCAGCTCCGCCGGCCGGGTGGCCATCGGCCAGTGTCCGGAGTCGATGTCGGCGAAGTCCACGTGCCCGGCCCGGGCCAGCGCCGGCACATCGCCGGCGTCCATCCACTTCCGGGCCTGCGCGGGCGTGAACTCGGGGCACACCACCACGACCGGCACGTCGTAGCGCCGCTCGTCCGCGAGCCGCACCACCGCGCGCGCCACGCCCTCCGGGACCGGGACCGCGGCCGCCGCGATCGCGGCCCGGGCCTCCTCGTCGAGGTCGGCGGCGTCCGGCCCCTCGAAGGGACCCCAGCCGGGGAACGGCATGACGCCGTCCTCGATCGGGAAGAACTCGGCGTACGTCTGCCCGTCGTCGTACGGGAACCCGCCTATCAGGGCCACCCCCGCCAGCCGGTCGGGCCGTCGGTCGGCGGCCAGCCACGCCAGCGTGCAGGCGGCGGAGTGCCCCACCACCAGGGGCCGGCCGTCCGCCGCGTCCACCGCCGCCAGTACCGCCGCCAGCTGGTCGTCGAGGGTGGCGGACACCGCGCCGTCCCCCTGGCCCGGGAGCGTCAGCGCCACCGGCCGGTGCCCGAGCCGCCGCAGCTCGGCGGAAACACCGTCCCAGACGGTCGAGTTCAGCCACAGGCCGCCGATGAGCAGGATGTCCACGGTGAGTTCTCCCTCGTGAGGTCGACATGTCGTGAGGCCGTACGGCCGTGAGGCCGCCGGCCGGCACGGACCGGTCCCGTACGGAGTCCCCGGCCCACCCGCCACCGTAGGACCCATTGCGGACGATCCACTGCCGCATTGCGGCGGCGCCTTCCAGGGCCTGTCTGGAGTTCCCCGCCTGCGCCCCGGCGCCCGGCACGCCCAGAGCACATACCGACCACCGCGACGCCCGTGCTCCGCACGGACGGCGGGGAACTCCAGACAGGCCCTAGCCTTCTCGGATGCCGACCGACCTCAGCCCCACCGCCCGCGCCCTGCGCACCCTCCAGATCCTGCGGGACCGGCCCGGCACGACCGCCGCCGACCTCGCCGCGCGGCTCGGCGTCACCGAGCGGGCCGCCCGCCGCTACGTCGCGATCCTGCGCGAGGCCGACATACCCGTGCAGTCGGTCCGCGGCCCGCACGGCGGCTACCGGCTCGGGCGCGCCATGCGCCTGCCCCCGGTCCTGTTCACGCAGACCGAGGCACTGGGCCTGGTCATGGCGGTCCTCGACGGCCAGCCGGCGGCGGCCGAGGCCGGCGATCCGGTCGGCGCCGCCCTGGACAAGGTCGTCCGCGCCCTCCCGGAGCACGTCGGCCGCGAGGCGGCGGCGCTACGCGCCCACGCGGCGGCCGCCCCCGACCGCTCCGCGGCCCGCCCCGACCCGGCCGTGACCAGCGCGCTCGTCGCCGCCGGCGCGGCCCGGCGGCGGGTGCGCATCGCCTACCGCGGTGAGTCGGGCAGCAGTTGGGAGGCCGAGGCGGATCCGTGGGCGGTCGTCGTCCGCCACGCCCGCTGGTACCTGCTGTGCCACTCCCACCGCTCGGACGCCGTACGCACCTACCGCGTCGACCGGATCAGCACCGTCGAGCAGACACCGCACGGCTTCACACCGCCCGCGGACCTCGACCCCGTCGCCGTACTGGAGCAGCACCTCGGTACCGGCTGGCAGTTCCCCACCCGGGTCGTCTTCCACGCGCCGCTGCCGAAGGTCGCGCCGTGGATCCAGCCCCCGATGGGGCGCCTGGTGGAGTACGGGGACGGGTGCCTGCTCACCGGCAGCACCCGCAACCCCGCGATGTACGCGCAGGAGTGGCTGGCCAGGGTGCCCCACGCGTTCCGCGTCGAGGGCGGGCCCGAGCTGCGCGCCGCGGTGGCCGCGACGGCGCGGCGCCTCACCGCCGCCGTCGCGGACGGCCCCTGAGCGACCGCACCTGGGCAGCCCGCACCTGGGCAGCCCACCCCTGGGCAGCCCACCCCTGAGCCGCCCCGCTCAGGCGTCCTCCGCCAGCTCCAGCCAGCGCAGCTCCAACTCCTCGCGCTGACCCGCCAGTTCGCGCAGTTTCGCGTCCAGGTCGGCGACGCGGCCGAAGTCCGTGGCGTGTTCGGCCATCTCGGCGTGCAGCTTGGCCTCCTGGCCGGTGAGCTTGTCGAGTTGGCGCTCGATGCGCTGCAGCTCCTTCTTCGCCGCGCGCTGGTCGGTCGCCGAGCGCTGCGGGGCGGCGGAGGTGCTCGTACCACCGGAGGACGCGGCACCGGCGGACGCGGCAGCGGCGGACGCGGCCGGGCGGTCCTGCCCGCGCCGGTTCGCCCGCCGCTCCAGGTACTCGTCGATCCCGCGCGGCAGCATCCGCAGCGTCGCGTCGCCCAGCAGCGCGAAGACGCGGTCGGTGGTGCGCTCCACGAAGAAGCGGTCGTGGCTGATGACGATCATCGAGCCGGGCCAGCCGTCGAGGAGGTCCTCCAGCTGGGTCAGGGTCTCGATGTCGAGGTCGTTGGTGGGCTCGTCGAGGAAGAGGACGTTGGGCTCGTCCATCAGCAGCCGCAGGATCTGCAGCCGGCGGCGCTCACCGCCGGAGAGGTCGCCGACCGGCGTCCACTGCTTCTCCTTCGTGAAGCCGAACTTCTCGCACAGCTGCCCGGCGGTCATCTCCCGCCCCTTGCCCAGGTCGACGCGCTCGCGCACCTGCGCGACGGCCTCCACCACCCGCAGCGCCGGGTCCAGCTCGGCGACCTCCTGGGAGAGGTAGGCCAGCTTCACGGTCTTGCCGACCTTGACCGTTCCGGCGGCGGGCTGCTCCTCGCCGCCGCTGCGGGCGGCGCGCTCCAGGGCGCGCAGCAGGGAGGTCTTGCCGGCGCCGTTGACGCCGACCAGGCCGACGCGGTCGCCGGGGCCGAGCTGCCAGGTCAGGTGCTTGAGCAGCAGCTTGTCGCCGGCCTGGACGGTGACGTCCTCCAGCTCGAAGACGGTCTTGCCCAGCCGGGAGTTGGCGAACTTCATCAGCTCGGCGGTGTCGCGCGGCGGCGGCACGTCGGCGATGAGCGCGTTGGCCGCCTCCACCCGGAAGCGCGGCTTGCTCGTACGGGCCGGGGCGCCGCGGCGCAGCCAGGCCAGCTCCTTGCGGACCAGGTTCTGGCGCTTGGACTCCTCCGTGGCGGCGATGCGCTCGCGCTCGGCGCGGGCGAAGACGTAGTCGGAGTAGCCGCCCTCGTACTCGAAGACGTCGCCGCGCTGGATGTCCCACATGCGGGTGCAGACCTGGTCGAGGAACCAGCGGTCGTGGGTGACGCAGACCAGCGCGGAGCGGCGCTCGCGCAGGTGGCGGGCCAGCCAGGAGATGCCCTCGACGTCGAGGTGGTTGGTCGGCTCGTCCAGCACGATCAGGTCCGGCTCGCCGATGAGCAGCTTCGCCAGCGCGATCCGGCGGCGCTCGCCGCCGGAGAGCGGGCCGATCACGGTGTCCAGGCCGGCGGGGAAGCCCGGCAGGTCCAGGCCGCCGAAGAGCCCGGTCAGCACGTCGCGGACCTTGGCGTTGCCGGCCCACTCGTGGTCGGCGAGGTCGCCGATGACCTCCTGGCGCACGGTCGCCGCCGGATCGAGGGAGTCGTGCTGGGTCAGCACCCCCAGCCGCAGCCCCCCGGAGTGCGTCACGCGCCCGGTGTCGGCCTCCTCCAGCTTGGCGAGCATCCGGATGAGGGTGGTCTTGCCGTCGCCGTTGCGCCCGACGACGCCGATCCGGTCCCCCTCGTTGACCCCGAGGGAGACACCGTCGAGCAGGGCCCTCGTCCCGTAGACCTTGCCGACCGATTCGACGTTGACCAGATTGGCGGCCATCACACTCCCGTTGCTGCTGTACAGGGGTCCAGGGTAAGCGCCACTCCCACGCGCTACGCCCCCCGCTGCCCCACCACCCCCGCCCCCGGCGCCGGGGAGAGCGCCACCCGGGCCGTGCGGCAGGTGCCCGAGGCGTTCAGCGTCGCCGCGATCGCCGTCGCCGCCGCCGCGTCCTTCGCCAGGAACGCCGTCGTGGGGCCCGAGCCCGAGACCAGGGCCGCCAGGGCGCCCGCCTCCTCGCCGGTACGCAGGGTGTCCGCCAGGGAGGGGCGCAGGGACAGGGCGGCGGGCTGGAGGTCGTTGGCCACGCTCGCGGCCAGCGCCGCCGCGTCGCCCGTACGCAGCGCCGCCAGCAGCGCCGGGGACGCCTCGGGTACGGGGGCGGCCGGCGTGAGGCGGTCGAACTCCGCGTAGACCGCCGGGGTGGACAGCCCCCCGTCCGCCGCCGCGAACACCCAGTGGAACTCCCCGCCCACCGCCAGCTCCGCCAGCCTCTCCCCGCGCCCCGTACCCAGCGCCGCCCCGCCGACCAGCGAGAACGGCACGTCGCTGCCCAGCTCGGCGCAGATCTCCAGCAGCTCCGCCCGCGAGGCCCCCGTTCCCCACAGCGCGTCGCAGGCCACCAGCGCCGCCGCCGCGTCCGCGCTGCCGCCCGCCATGCCGCCGGCCACGGGGATGTCCTTGGCGATGTGCAGGTGGACGCCGGGCTCGCGGCCGTGGCGGGCGGCCAGCGCGCGCGCCGCGCGGGCCGCGAGGTTCGTGGCGTCCAGGGGGACCAGCGCCGCGTCCGCCCCCGACACCGTGATCCGCAGGTCCCCGGCGGGGGTCGCGGTCACCTCGTCGTAGAGCCCCACCGCCAGGAAGACGTTCGCCAGGTCGTGGAAGCCGTCGGGGCGCGCGGCTCCCACGGCGAGCTGGACGTTGACCTTGGCGGGCACACGGACGGTGACGGACTGCGGCACGGGCGGGCTCTCCTCGTACGACTCGGCTGAACGAAAGCGGGCGGCGCCCCCATTCTCATGCACAGGACACCGCCCGCCGTCCCGCCCCCGGCGTCAGCCGGTGTTGCGCATCCCCGCCGCCACGCCGTTGACCGTCAGCAGCAGCGCCCGCCCCAGCAGCGGATCGGGCTCCTCGCCCGCCGCGGCTGCCCGCCGCTGCCGGTCCAGGAGTGTGACCTGCAGATACGAGATCGGGTCCAGATAGGCGTCGCGGATCCGGAAGGTCTGCTTCAGCACCGGGCTGGCGTCCAGCAGGTCCTTCTCACCGGTGATCGCCAGCAGCTCCGCCACCGTCAGCGCGTACTCCTCCTCGATCACGGAGAAGACGTGCCACAACTCCTCGGGGACGAGCGTCTCCACGTAGTGCCGCGCGATGCGCAGATCCGTCTTGGCGAGGGTCATCTCCACGTTGGACAGGAAGTTGCGGAAGAAGTGCCAGCTGCCGTACGCCTCGTCCAGCACCGGCGACAGCCCCGCCTCGCGCGCCGCCCGCAGCCCCGAGCCCACCCCGAACCAGCCCGGCACGATCTGCCGCGACTGCGTCCAGCCGAACACCCACGGAATCGCCCGCAGCCCGTCAAGACCCGCGCCCGAGTCCGGCCGGCGCGAGGGCCGCGAGCCCAGGTGCAGGTCGGCGAGCTGGTCCACCGGCGTCGAGGCGAAGAAGTACGCCGGCAGGTCCGGGTCCTCCACCAGCGCCCGGTACGCCCCGTGCGCCGCGTCGGAGACCACGTCCATCGCCGCGTCCCAGCGCGCCAGCGCCTCGGCCGACTGGCGCGGCGCGGTGTGCAGCGCGGAGGCCTGCAGCGTGGCGGCGACCGTCAGCTCCAGGTTCTCCCGCGCCAGCGACGGCACCAGGTACTTGTCCGAGATCACCTCGCCCTGCTCGGTGACCTTGATCTCGCCCTCCAGGGTGCCCCAGGGCTGCGCCAGGATCGCGTCGTGCGAGGGGCCGCCGCCGCGCCCGACCGTGCCGCCGCGGCCGTGGAAGAGCCGCAGCCGCACCCCGTGGCGGTGCGCCACGTCGCGCAGCCGGCGCTGGGCGCGGTGGATCTCCCACTGCGAGGTGGTGATGCCGCCGAACTTCGAGGAGTCGGAGTAGCCGAGCATGACCTCCTGCACGTCCCCGCGCAGCGAGACCAGCCGCCGGTAGGAGGGGTCGGAGAGCATCGCGTCCAGCAGCTCGTCGGCGATGCGCAGCTCGTCGGTGGTCTCCAGCAGCGGCACGATGCCGATCTTCGCCCAGCCCGCGTGCAGGTCGATCAGTCCCGCCTCGCGCGCCAGCACCGCCGCGGCGAAGACGTCGTCGGCGCCCTGGCACATGGAGATGATGTACGACTCGATGACCTCGGGTCCGAAGGTCGCCATCGCCCGGCCGACCGTCTCGAAGACGCCCAGGGTCTTCTCCCCGGCGGCGTCCAGCGGTGCGGGGTGGGGGGCGAGGGGGCGGCGTGAGCGCAGCTCCTTGGCCAGCAGGCCCTGGCGGTACTCGCGCGGCATGTCCGCGTAGCGCCAGGACTCCTCGCCCAGCCGGTCGAAGAGCTGGCCGAGGGCGTGGTGGTGGGCGTCGGCGTGCTCGCGTACGTCCATGGTGGCCAGCTGCAGGCCGAAGGCGGAGATGGTGCGGATGATCCGCTCCAGGCGCCCGTCGGCGATCAGCTCGCCGCGGTGCGCGCGCAGCGAGGACTGCATCAGCCGCAGGTCGTCCAGCAGTTCGCCGGTGCCGAGGTAGTCGCGGCCGGGTACGTGGGCCAGGCCCTCCGCGAGGCGGGTGCGGGTGTTGAGGAGCTTCTGGCGGATGCAGGTGGCCTTCAGCCGGTAGGGCTCCTCGGCGTTGAGCCGCTTGTAGCGGGGGCTGATCTCCGGCAGCAGCTCCAGGTCGCGCTGCAGGGAGTCCAGCAGCGACTCGGTGGCGCCGCAGTTGCGCAGGGAGCTGGAGAGCGCCGAGCGCAGCTCGTCGACCTGGCGCAGCGCCTGGGTGATGCCGTACTCGTGCTGCAGCATCAGCACGTCCCAGGTGACCTGCGGGGTGACGTTGGGGTTGCCGTCGCGGTCGCCGCCGATCCAGGTGCCGAAGCTCAGCGCCCGCGTCTGCGGCGGCAGTTGGACCCCGGCCCGCTCCAGCTCGGCGGCCAGGTCCTCCAGCACCTCGGCGACCGCGCCGCGGCTCAGCTCGTCCAGGTAGTAGATGGCGTTGCGGGCCTCGTCGACGGGCTCGGGGCGCACCACCCGCAGCTCGTCGGTCTGCCAGATCAGGTCGACGCTCTCCGCGAGACGCCGGTCCACGCGTCCCCAAGCTCTTCGAGCAGGGGATACCCCATGGCGCCCGCCCCCTTCCGCACTGTCCAGCAGCTCGGCGACCTCGCGCAGCTTGGTCAGTACGGACCGCCGCGCGGCCTCCGTGGGATGCGCGGTGAACACCGGGCGCACGCCCAGGTGCGCCGCCGTCTGCGCCAGGTGCTCGGGGTCGGCGTCCTTCAGCATGTCGGCGGTGCGGCTGAGCGCCCCGCCCTCGGACAGGCGCCGCTCGCGGAACTCCCGGCCGCGGTGGACCTGTTCGGTGACGTTGGCCAGGTGGAAGTAGGTGGAGAAGGCCCGGACGAGCTTGGCGGCCGTCTCCAGGTCGATGTCGGAGAGCAGCTCGGCGGCGGCCTCGCCGTCGCTGCGGGTGAGGGCGCGCACCTGCTCGACCAGGTCGAGCAGCTCGGGGCCCTCCTGCCGCACGAGCGTCTCGCCGAGCAGATCGCCCAGCCTGCGGATGTCGGCGCGCAGTGCGGGGGAGGCGCCCGCGGACTCGGCGGTCCCCCCCGGGGTCTCGGCGACGTCGCGGCTATCGGCACTGGTCACGAAGGGCTCCTTGCGGGGGCTTGCAGTACGTGCGCGGACCGCACTGTCCGACGGGCACCAGGATATGCAGCCCCCGCGGGGGAACGGCGGGGCACGTCCACCGTGTGGACGCCCCCGCGACGGGGCACGCCTCTGGTATGGCCCGATTAGGCGTGCCATACTTACGCAGCCGTAGCTTACGGTTCCGTAGCTTGGGGTGATCCCCCAGGTGAGACCCGGTTCCGAAGACCCCCACAGCAAGTCCAGAAGGATGTCAATGCCGACTACCTCCGATGTGATCGACAAGGCTCCCGGAGCCGCCGCATCCGTCTCGGCCACCCTGGGTGGCGAGAAGAAGGGCTCGGTGGAGCAGGGCGCACTGCTGGCCTTCATCGTCGTGCCGTTCCTCGCCCTGGCCGCCGCCGTGCCGCTGGCCTGGGGCTGGGGTGTGAGCTGGCTCGACCTCGGGCTGATGGCCTTCATGTACTTCCTGGGCCTGCACGGTGTGACGATCGGTTTCCACCGCTACTTCACCCACGGCTCCTTCAAGGCCAAGCGCCCGCTGCGGATCGCCCTGGCGATCATGGGCTCGATGGCCGTCGAGGGCCCGGTGGTGCGCTGGGTGGCGGACCACCGCAAGCACCACCGCTTCTCCGACGCCGAGGGCGACCCGCACTCCCCGTGGAAGTACGGCGAGAGCGTCCCGGCGCTGATGAAGGGCCTGTGGTGGGCGCACATCGCCTGGATGTTCGACGAGGAGCAGACCTCGCAGGAGAAGTACGCCCCCGACCTGGTGAAGGACCCGGCGATCCGCGTCATCTCGCGCCAGTTCCTCGGGTGGACGATCTTCTCCCTGGCGCTGCCCGCGGTCATCGGCGGCCTGGCCACCTGGTCCTGGCAGGGCGCGGTCACCGCCTTCTTCTGGGCCTCGCTGGTCCGCGTGGCGCTGCTGCACCACGTGACCTGGTCGATCAACTCCATCTGCCACGCGGTGGGCAAGCGCCCCTTCAAGTCCCGCGACCGCTCGGGCAACGTCTGGTGGCTGGCGATCCTCTCCGGCGGCGAGTCCTGGCACAACCTCCACCACTCCGACCCCACCTCCGCGCGCCACGGCGTGCTGCGCGGCCAGCTCGACTCCTCGGCGCGGATCATCCGCGTCTTCGAGAAGCTCGGCTGGGCCTACGACGTGCGCTGGCCCTCGCAGGAGCGGGTGGAAGCCCGGCGCAAGGAGCCGGCGGCCGAGACGGCATGATGGTCCTCGTGGCCGGCGACAGCACCGCTCCCGAGAGCGAGACCCCTCCGATCGTTTCCGCGAAGCCCCCGCGGCGCGCCCGCCGTACCCGGATGACCGGGAAGGAGCGGCGCGAGCAGCTGGTGCAGGTCGGCCGCACGATCTTCGCCGAGCGCGGCTTCGAGGGCACGTCGGTGGAGGAGATCGCGGCGAAGGCCGGCGTCTCCAAGCCGGTGGTCTACGAGCACTTCGGCGGCAAGGAGGGCCTCTACGCGGTCGTGGTGGACCGCGAGATGCGCCAGCTGCTGGAGATGGTCACCGGCGCGCTGACCGCCGGGCACCCGCGTGAGCTGCTGGAGCAGGCCGCGTTCGCGCTGCTGGACTACATCGAGCAGTACGCCGACGGCTTCCGCATCCTGGTGCGCGACTCCCCGGTCGCCCAGTCGCACGGCTCCTTCGCCTCGCTGATCTCCGACATCGCCACCCAGGTCGAGGACATCCTGGGCCTGGAGTTCAAGACCCGCGGCTTCGACGCCAAGCTGGCGCCGCTGTACGCGCAGGCGCTGGTCGGCATGGTGGCCCTGACCGGCCAGTGGTGGCTGGACGTGCGCAGGCCGAAGAAGGCGGAGGTCGCCGCGCACCTGGTGAACCTGGCGTGGAACGGCCTGGACGGCATGGAGGAGAAGCCCCGCCTGATAGGGCATCGCAAGGCGTGAGACGCCGCTGTTCGTACGAACGGGGAGGGGCCGGGGCTTTTCGAAGCCCCGGCCCCTCCCCTTCCGCCTGCGTGCGGGCCGCTCAGATCTTCGACCAGCGCTGGGAGGCGGCTCCCGAGCAGGCGGTGACCGCAGTGGCGTTCCCCGCGCTGTGGAGGTCCAGGCAGCCGCCGGCGGCGACACCGCGCAGGGTGGAGCCCGAGCCCCAGTTCCACAGCACGCCGCTGCCGGAGGAGCAGCTGCCCATGAAGACGGTCTGGCCGAGGATGGCGGCGTCGAGGCAGGTGCCGTTGGTCTTGCTGACGACCTTCAGGGCGCCCCCTGAGGAGACCGTCTTCCACACCGAGCGCTCGCCGGAGCAGCTGCCGTAGCCGGGGGCGCCGAAACCGTCGGTGAGGCACTGGCCGTTCTGGGCGTTGCGCAGCCGGAAGGTGGCGGGCGCGGGGGCGGGGGCGGGCTGGGAGCCGCCGGAGGTGGAGCCGCCGGAGGTGGATCCGGAGGCGGTGCTCCCGGAGGTCGAGCCGTCGGACGTACCGGAGGCCGAGTCGCCGGAGGTGGAGCCGGTGGACGTCGAGCCGCCGGAGTCCGCGCCGCCGGAGGTGGAGCCGCCCGCGGTCGTCCCCCCGGTGTCCGTGTCGGCGGAGGCGCCCGCCCCCGGGCCGTCCGCGTCCTTCCCGGCGCCCTTGCCGTCCTCCTCGCCGCCGTCCCCCGCCTTCTCCTTGCCCTCCCCCTCCGGTGACGCGTCCGGCGTCTTCGCGCCGGGGTCCGGAGCGCCGGGGCCGCCGCCCGCGCCCGGCCCGGCGCCCCGGGGCGCGGCGGAGGAGGCGGCGCCCTGCGAGCCGCCGCCGGGGGAGAGGGACGGCAGCAACTGCACCGCCAGCGTCGTCCCCGCGGCCACCGCGATCACCGGCACCACCGCGAGCAGGATCCGGGTGCGCCGGCGCAGTGGCCGCTCGGTGCGCGTACGGGTGCCGGCGGCGACGAGCTCGCCCGAGTCGGGACCGGACTTCCCCGCCGCCTCCCCCGACCCCGCCCCGCGCGCCGCCGACGCCTGCGCCGCGACCGCCTCGGGCCCGCGCCCCGCGAAGGCCGCGCGCTCGGCCAGCACCGCCAGCACGGGGCCGGGCCACGCGGGCGGCCCCGGGCGTACGTGCCGCGCGGCCAGCTCCGCCAGCTCGGCGGCCGTGGGGCGCGCGTCGGGGTCCTTGGCCAGGCAGGAGGCCACCACCTCGGCCAGCTGCGGATCGCGCTCGCGTACGGGCGCGAGGTCGGCCTCCGCGTGCACGATGCGGTAGAGCGGGCTGCCCTGGTCGTCGCCGCCGTACGGCCAGCGCCCGCCCGCCGCGTACCCCAGCAGCAGCCCGAGCGTGAAGACGTCCGAGGCGGCGCTCAACTTCCGCGAGCCCGTGGCCTGTTCGGGTGACATGTACGCGGGGGTGCCGACGATGACGCCGGTCTGCGTCAGATTGGTCTGCTCGACGGCGCGGGCTATGCCGAAGTCGATGAGGGCGACGCCGTCGAGGGTGAGCATGACGTTCGAGGGCTTGAGGTCGCGGTGCACCATGCCCTGCCCCGCCACCGGGCGCAGGGCGGCGGCGGTCGCCCGCAGCAGCGCCCACAGCGCCTCGGCCGGCATGGGACCGCCGGCCCCCGCGCCCCCCTCGCCCCCTTCAACAGCCTGCGCCAGCGTGATCCCCGGCACGTACGCGGTGGCGAACCACGGCGGGGCGGCGGCGCGGTCGGCGGCCAGCAGCGGCGCGGTGGCCTCGGCCGGCAGCCGGGCGAGGTTGTCCAGCTCCTGCCCGAAGCGGCGCACGAAGTCCTGGTCCTCGGAGACGGCCGAGGCCCGCATCCGCTTCACCGCCGTGTAGCGCCCGCCCAGCATCCCGAGGTAGACCACGCCCATCCCGCCGGCGCCCAGGCGCCCCAGCAGCGAGATCTCCCCGATCCGCCGCGGATCGCCCTCCGTCAGCGCCTGCGCCCCACTGCCCGCAAGCTCCCCGCCCCGCCTGTCCCCGCCCACGCTTCCCCGTCCCCCTGCCCTGCCAAGGCACCGCGCTCCCCGCCGAGTCGGCCGTACGAGCCGCAGATCCGCCTGTGATCAGTGTGACCTACGGGATCGTAGCTTCGAAAGTCGAACAGAGGGTGGCGGGAGTGTCCCCGACAGAGCACCGAGCGGCGCTGGTTACGCCTGGTGCGACAAGAACTCCAGCCGGTTGCCGACCGGATCCTCACTGTGGAAGCGCCGCCGCCCGGGAATCGACCCGTCCCAGACCACCGGCGCCCCCGCAGCCGCCAACCGGGCGGCCAGGGCGTCGAGTTCGGCCACCACCAGCCCCGGATGCGCCTTGCGCGCGGCCCGGAAGCCCTCCTCCACACCCAGGTGCAGCTCCGCCGCCCCCGCCGTGAACCAGCAGCCGCCCCGCACCGCCAGAGCCGGCGGCTTGGGCAGCTCCCGCATCCCCAGCACGCCGACGTAGAAGGCGCGCAACAGCTCCTCCGAGCCCGCGGGGGCAGCCAGTTGTACGTGGTCGAGTCCGCTGATCATCGCCGTCCCCCTCAGCCCCGGGCCTTGCGCGCCACCACGAAGATCCGCCGGAACGGGAACACCGTCCCGTGCGGACCCGCCGGGTACGCCTCCCGCAGCAGCTCGCGGTACTCCGCGGTGAACTCCCCGGCCTCCTCGCCGAGTTCTTCCAGCACCGGCCGCAGGCCCGTCCCCTTCACCCAGTCCAGCACCGGATCCTGCCCGTGCAGCAGATGGGCGTACGTCGTCTCCCAGGCGTCCACCTCGCAGCCCAGCGCGGTCAGCTCGGCCAGGTACTCGCCCGGCGTGCGCACCGGGTCCTCGCGCAGGACGCCGTCCAGCCGCCCGCGCCAGCGCGGGGACGCGCACAGCCGGCGCATCAGCGCGTGGCTGGGCGCGGCGAAGTTCCCCGGCACCTGGAAGGCGAAGTAGCCGCCGGGCGGCAGCGCGCCCGTCCAGTCGGCGAAACGGGCGCTGTGCCCCGGCACCCACTGCAGCACGGCGTTGGAGACCAGCAGGTCCACCTGCCCGTCGGGCGTCCACCGCGCCGCGTCCGCGTACGCGAAGTCCAGCGAGCCCCCGCTCGGCCAGGCCCCCGCGTGGGCCTCGGCGGCCCGCAGCATCTCGGGGGAGCTGTCCAGCCCGGTGATCCGCGCCGTGGGCCAGCGCCCGGCGAGCAGCGCGGTGACGTTCCCGGCGCCGCAGCCCAGGTCCACGATCCGCGCCGGGGAGGTCGGCAACTCGCCGATCCGGGCCAGGAGATCGGTGAAGGGGCGGGTGCGGTGGTCGGCGTGGCGCAGGTACTGGGCAACGTCCCAGCTCGGTGAGGTCGTCATGCGTACAGCCTGCCCGCTCTTTTATCTCGACGTCAAGACTGTTGTAGTCAAGAGACTTCACATCGACAGATCTACTACACTGATCCGCATGAGGGACGAGGTCGACCGGCTGGTCGCTGCGTGGCGCCGAGAGCGCCCGGACCTCGACGTGGAACCACTCGAGGTGCTCAGCCGCGTCAGCCGCCTCGCCCGCCACCTCGACCGCGCCCGCCGCCTGGCCTTCGCCGAGCACGAGCTGGAGCCCTGGGAGTTCGACGTGCTGACCTCCCTGCGCCGCGCGGGCGAGCCCTACCAGCTCTCACCCGGCCAGCTCCTCACCCAGACCCTGGTCACCTCCGGCACGATGACCAACCGTATCGACCGCCTCGCCAAGAAGGGCCTCGTCGAGCGCCTCCCCGCCCCCAGCGACCGCCGCGGCGTACTGGTGCGCCTCACCCCCGAGGGCCGCGACCGCGCCGACCGGGCGCTCGCCGCCCTGCTGGCGCAGGAGCGCGCCATCCTGGGCGAGCTGAGCGCGGCACAGCGCGGCGAGCTGGCAGACCTGCTGCGCCAGCTCACCGCGCCGTTCGACAACGTGCCGGGCTAGCGCCCCTTCGGGCACTGCTCCCGCGTCAGTGCCGCGTCAGTGCCGCGCCCCCGCCGCCGCGCCGCGCCGGCGCAGCAGCCAGTAGCCGCCGGCCGCCGCCAGCAGCGCGCCGCCCCCGGTGGCCGCCGCGGTGGCGGTGTCCGTAGAGCCGTCCGCGCCGACGCTGTTGGCGTACGGGCTGGCGGTGTCGGTGGGCGTCGGAGAGGGCGACTCCGACGGCGTCCCGCACTCGACCCAGAAGACCTTGTGCTTGGCCGCGCCCTTCTCGCCGTCGAAGTTCCAGTAGAGCTTGTAGTGGCCGTCCGCCAGGCCCATGTCCTCCGTGCGGCCGTGGCCCTCGGCGTCCAGGGTGATGGTGCCGCCGGCGACCTCCGTCTGCTTGTCGCCCGTCGGCGCCCAGGCCACGATGCGCCACTGGGCGTCCTGGGCGGCGTCGAACGTGAAGGTGTCGAGGTAGAAGGTGCAGACGTGCGGCTCGTTGCGCGTGTCCGCCTCGTCCGTGACGGAGTCGTGGATCTTGACGGTGCCGTTGTCGCCGGGAGCGTCGGCGTACGCGGCGGGCGCCGCGAGGAGCGCGGCGCCGATGGCGGCGGAGGCGGCGGTGGCAGCCGCCAGCGCGGTGGTCGTCCTGCGTGCGGGCATAGGGGTCCCCCCTCAGGGAACGGCCGTGAGTGGCCGATGAGCAACCGGTGCCGTGGGGGGCGGGGACAGCTTCGCGGTCCGGGCACAACCGGTCAAGACGGATTACTCGCCATGTCTACGCCCATACGCCGGATGTACGACCCCGGCTGCCGCATCCGCGGGAGTCCCGTACGAGCGGGGCCCCGTACGCACGAAAACGGCGCCGCCCCGAGGGGCGGCGCCGTCAACGGCGTTCAGGCAGCGCGCGGTTGGGCGCGCCTGCCGGTGCTCAGTGCTGGCCGGCGGCGCTGCGGCGACGCATCACCAGGTACGCGCCCGCGCCCACCAGCGCCAGACCCGCGGCGGAGGTGATGCCGACGGTGGCACCGGTCTCGGCGAGGTCGCTGCCACCGTCACCGCCGTTCGGGGCCGGGGCGTTGGAGCCGGAGGCGGTGGGCTCGACGGACTCACCCGGCTTGGGGGAGTCGGACGGGGTGGCGGAGCCGCTCGGCTCGGGGGACTCGGTGGAGTCCTCGCAGTCGGTCCAGAAGACCTTGTGCTTGGCCGCGCCGTTCTCGCCCTCGAAGTTCCAGAAGAGCTTGTAGTGGCCGTCCGCCAGGTTCAGGTCCTCGGTGCGACCGTGGCCCTCGTCGTCCAGCGTGATGGCGCCGCTGGCCACCTCGGTCTTGTTGTCGCCGGTCGGCTTCCAGGCGACGATGCGCCATTCGGCCTTCTGCGTGCTGTCGAACTTGAAGGCGTCGAGGTAGAACGTGCACACGTGCGGCTCGTTCTTCATCAGCTCTTCGCCGGTGGTGGCGTCGTGGATCTTGACGGTGCCGTTGTCACCGGGAGCGTCGGCAAGGGCGGCGGGGGCGGCGAACAGCAGGGATGCCGCAGCAGCCGCTGTCACCGCACACGTGGAAGCAAGGGTGCGCATGGGCATACCAACTTCGGTAGTGGCAGATGTGTTGAGGGGGCGCCTCAGCTTCCTGTGGCCGGGAGATGACGGTCAAGGCCCATGCGCACCTGTTGTCCTTTTATATGACTAGCGTCCCTAAACTCCTCTGTCACAGTTCCGTGACAGATCCCCGTCCCGAGGGTTCAAGCACCGACACGTCGACCCGACTCAGGAGTTGTACGAGTTCTGCGCCCGCTCCAACCCCTCCACCACCAGCGTCTCCACCGCGTCCGCCGCCCGGTCCACGAAGTAGTCCAACTCCTTGCGCTCGCCGCCGGAGAAGTCCTTCAGCACGAAGTCCGCCACCTCCATGCGCCCCGGCGGCCGGCCGATCCCGAACCGCACCCGCGGGTACTCCCGGCCCACCGACTTCGACAGCGACTTCAGCCCGTTGTGCCCGTTGTCCCCGCCCCCGCACTTGAGCCGCAGCGCCCCGTACTCCAGATCGAGCTCGTCGTGCACCGCGACCACCTGCTCCAGCGGCACCTTGTAGAAGGCCGCCAGCGCCGCCACCGGCCCCCCGGAGAGGTTCATGTACGACAGCGGCTTGGCCAGCACCACCCGCCGGCTGGAGACCCCCGGCAGCCCCAACCGCCCCTCCAGGGTCACCGCCTGCGCCTTGGGCGCCCGCTTGAAGGAACCGCCCATCCGCCGCGCCAGCAGATCCACCACCATGAAACCCACGTTGTGGCGGTTGCCCGCGTAGTCCGGACCCGGATTCCCCAACCCCGCGATCAACCAGGGCGCGTCACTCGTCATCTCTCAAGTCTCCCGGAAGTCAGCCGACACACGCACGAGCCGCCCCGGACCGCCGACGAAGCGGCGGCCGAGGCGGCCCGTACGGAAGAACCCGACAGCGCGGCCGGACCCTACTCGGCGGCAGCGGTCTCGGCGGCGTCCGTGGCGGCCTCGGCGGCCGGCTCCTCGGCCTGCGCGGCGACGACCTGCAGCACCACGGTGTCACCGTCGACGGCCAGCGCGGTGCCCTTCGGCAGCGTGATGTCCTTGGCGAGGACGGCCGCGCCGGACTCCAGGCCCTCGATGGAGACCGTGACACCCTCGGGGATGTGCGTCGCCTCGGCCTCGACGGGCAGCGAGTTCAGCACGTGCTCCAGCAGACCGGCGCCCGGCGCCAGCTCGCCCTCGGTGAGCACCGGGATGTCCACGGAGACCTTCTCGCCGCGCTTGACGACCAGCAGGTCCACGTGCTCCAGGAAGCCCTTCAGCGGGTCGCGCTGGATGGCCTTGGGGATGACCAGCTCGGACTTGCCGTCGATGTCGAGGCTGATCAGGACGTTCGGGGTACGGACGGCGAGCAGCAGCTCGTGGCCCGGCAGGTTGACGTGGCGCGGGTCCTGCCCGTGCCCGTAGACGACACCCGGAACCTTGTGCTCGCGGCGCGCGCGGCGGGCCGCACCCTTGCCGAACTCGGTGCGGGTCTCAGCGGCGATCTTGACCTCGGCCATGGTCGCTCCTCGTGATAGTCGTGAACTGTGGGGCGTTACCCGGCCCACGAAAGACCTGCTACGAAGAGCGCGTCGATAACGGACCGCCGCACCGGATGCGGTGCGGCCTCCCTCGCCGAGCAACCCGGGCAGTCTACCCGCCACCGCGCCCCCCACAAAAACGATCACCCGCGACCGGTGGTCGCGGGTGATCGCAGCCCCGGGAAACCCCCGGAGGGAAGACTCAGACCTTCCGGTTGTCCTCCTCGAACAGGCTCGTCACCGAACCGTCCTCGAAGACCTCGCGCACCGCACGCGCGATCGTCGGCGCCATCGACAGCACCGTCACCTTGTCCAGATCCAGCTCGTCCGGCGTCGGCAGCGTGTCCGTCAGCACGAACTCACTCACCCGGGAGTTCTTCAGGCGGTCCGCGGCCGGACCCGACAGCACACCGTGCGTCGCCGTCACGATGACCTCCTCCGCGCCGTTGGCGTACAGGGCGTCCGCCGCCGCGCAGATCGTGCCACCCGTGTCGATCATGTCGTCGACCAGCACACACACCCGACCGCGCACGTCACCGACCACCTCGTGCACCGTCACCTGGTTCGCCACGTTCGGGTCGCGGCGCTTGTGCACGATCGCCAGCGGCGCGTCCAGGCGGTCGCACCAGCGGTCCGCCACCCGCACCCGACCCGCGTCGGGGGAGACGATCGTCAGCTTGTCGCGGTCCACCCGGGAGCCCACGTAGTCCGCCAGCACCGGCAGCGCGAAGAGATGGTCCACCGGGCCGTCGAAGAAGCCCTGGATCTGGTCCGTGTGCAGGTCCACCGTCAGGATCCGGTCCGCACCCGCCGTCCGCAGCAGGTCCGCGATCAGCCGCGCCGAGATCGGCTCGCGGCCCTTGTGCTTCTTGTCCTGGCGCGCATAGCCGTAGAACGGCACGATCACCGTGATCGAACGGGCGCTGGCCCGCTTGAGCGCGTCGATCATGATCAACTGCTCCATGATCCACTTGTTGATCGGAGCCGTGTGGCTCTGGATCAAAAAGCAGTCCGCACCACGCGCCGACTCCTCGAAGCGGACATAGATCTCACCATTGGCGAAGTCGAGCGCCTTCGTCGGGACGAGACCCACTCCCAGCTCCTTGGCGACCTCCTCAGCCAGCTTGGGATGGGCGCGGCCGGAGAAGAGCATCATCTTCTTCTCGCCCGTCGTCTTGAACCCGGTCACAACGAGATCCCCTCAGGTACGGCGAACGCCATCCGGTCGACCGCCGATTGGTGTGTCCTTCACACGGTACGCCCAGCTCGGCACCCGTGTTTCCCCATCGATACCGGATCACGCACCCTGCCCCGGCTCCACACCCCCGCCGCCACCCGCGTCCGACACGCCCTGCGCCGCCTGCGCCGCCGCGCTCCTAGGCCGCTTGCGCGCCACCCAGCCCTCGATATTGCGCTGCTGGCCACGCGCCACCGCCAGCGCACCCGCCGGCACATCCTTCGTGATCACCGAACCCGCCGCCGTATAAGCGCCGTCCCCCACCGTGACAGGCGCCACAAACATGTTGTCCGAACCCGTCCGGCAGTGACTCCCGATCGTCGTGTGGTGCTTCGCCACCCCGTCGTAGTTCACGAACACCGACGCGGCGCCCACGTTCGTGTGGTCACCGATCGTCGCGTCACCCACGTACGACAGATGCGGAACCTTCGTCCCCTCACCCACCTGCGCGTTCTTCGTCTCCACATACGTGCCGATCTTCGCCCCCGCACCCAGCACCGTCCCCGGCCGCAGATACGCGTACGGACCCACACTCGCCCCCGCACCCACCTCGGCGCCCACGCACACCGCGTTGACCACCCGCGCCTCCGCACCCACCGACGTATCCGTCAGCGTGCACCCCGGACCCACCTGCGCCCCCGCACCCAAACGAGTGACCCCGTGCAGCTGCGTCCCCGGGTGCACCACCGAGTCCGGCTCGAACACCACCGACACGTCCACCCACGTCGAGGACGGGTCCACGATCGTCGCCCCCGCGAGCATCGCCTCCTCCAGCAGCCGCGCGTTCAGCAGCGCACGCGCCTGCGCCAGCTGCACCCGGTTGTTGATCCCCAGGATCTCCCGGTGGTCACCCGCCACCGACGCCCCCACCCGGTGGCCGGCCGCCCGCAGGATCCCCAGCACGTCCGTGAGGTACTCCTCACCCTGGCTGTTGTCCGTACGCACCTGGCCCAGCGCCTGCGCCAGCAGCTTCCCGTCGAACGCGAACACACCCGAGTTGATCTCCCGGATCGCCCGCACGTCCTCCGAGGCGTCCTTGTGCTCCACGATCGCCGTCACCGCACCGTCGCCCCCGCGCACGATCCGCCCGTAACCCGCCGCGTCCGGCACCTCGGCCGTCAGCACCGTCACCGCGTTGCCGTCCGCCGCGTGCGTGTGCGCCAGCGCGCGCAACGTCGCCCCCGTCAGCAGCGGAGTGTCACCGCACACCACCACGACCGTGCCGTCCACCGCGCCGCCCAGCTCCGCCAGGCCCATCCGCACCGCGTGCCCGGTCCCGTTCTGCTCCGCCTGCACCGCGGTACGCACCTCCGGCGCCACGTCCGCCAGATGCGCGACGACCTGCTCGCGCCCATGGCCCACCACGACGACCAGGCTCTCCGGCTCCAGCTCCCCCGCGGCGGCCACCACATGCCCCACGAGGCTGCGCCCGCAGACCGGGTGCAGCACCTTCGGCGTCCGGGACTTCATGCGGGTCCCCTCGCCCGCGGCAAGGACGACAACGGCTGCAGGACGATTCACGCTCACGGCAAGGGGCCTTCCGGCGGTGGGGCGGGGACGCCTTGCAGGATACCGAGGGGGTGGCGGCGCGCCGCGCCGGTTGATGCGTCGATCGATCAAACTCGGTCAGAAAGTGGGCTCCCCCGCAAGGATTCGAACCTTGACCTGCCAAGACCAAAACTTGGTGTGCTGCCTGGTTACACCACGGGGGACGGCGCCTTAGACCTTACCGGAGTCGATGTCGTTGGTGGGCATCGCACCAGCAAGGAGACCCTGCCACCAGCCTTCGATGCAGCGGTACAGCTCCGCGCTCTGTTGAACGTAGATGGAGAGGCATCCGTGATAGCCCTCGTCGATGTTCTTGCGGACGGTCTTCGGATTGTGCCGCTTGAGGGAGGTCTTGTAGAAGGCGGACGGCAGCGCCTGGGTGACTTCCGCCCAGTAGTGCTGTGCTCCTTCAACGTCGGCACTCTCGTGGATCTGCACAGCGAAGCGCAGCCGGTCGGGTGCCACGTCCAACAGCCGTAGCCATGCCAGATAGAGCGCGATCATGTCCGGATCGCTGTTGACGAAGATGACGCGCTCATTGGGTCGGTACGGCTTGCTCTTGGCACCCTCGGCCCAGTAGAGGCCGATTCCTACGAGAAACAGTTCGCGATCGGTCAGCTCGCCGACTTCCTTTCTAGCCTCCTCCTTCGTCCGCTGGCGCTGCTTGTCTCGGATCTTGAGCTCGTGGTCCCATCGTGCGCGGCGGGCGAGTGCGGCTTGCTCGACCTTCGTCCGCCGGGGCTCCGGTTTGGGCAGGTCTCGCACCCACAGGGAGATCGAACTCTTCGAGCATCCCAGCTCCAGCTGGATCTCGTCGTAGGACATCCCCTGCAGGCGCAACTCCCGGGCCTTCGCGCGGAGGTCGTCTTTCGCGTTGGGACGTTTCGTCCACTCCGGTGGGGGCTCGCCCTCCACGAGCCTGCGCACGAGGTTGTTGTTGTGGACCTTCAGCCGGTCTCGGATCTGTCGGAGGCTGAGGCCCTCGCGCCGTAGCGCGACCGCCTGTTCGCGGAGTTCTTCGAAGGTCGCGGTGCCCTGGAGGATTCCTCCGAGGCCGTCGCCGTCGCGGCGTCGTGGTTCGGTCATGGCATAGATCGTTGTCCGGAATGCGGACGTCCGCCGAGGAAGTCGGGCGGATCATCAGTTTGGGTGATACGGGTTGGTTTCGGTTCCGTTCGGACGCTGGATATGGGGATGGCGTTTCTCCGAACCGGGTCTGTGAGCTGGGGAGTTGACATGCGGAAGGGCCCGGCGCCCCCTCGTGTGGAGGGGGGCCGGGCCCGGGTGGTGTGGATACCGGGGTCAGTCCGTGGCGATGGCGTTCAGGATGTTCATCCTGCCTGCGCGCCAGGCCGGGACCAGGGCGGCCAGGAGGCCGACCAGGGCGGAGCCGGCGAAGACGGTGCCGATCGTGGTCCAGGGGATGTCCAGGACCTTCAGGCCCTCCAGTGCCAGGAGCTGCTGGGCCGAGGTGCCCCAGGCCATGCCCAGGCCCAGGCCCAGGATCGCGCCGAAGAGGGCGATGACGACGGACTCCAGGCGGATCATGCGGCGCAGCTGGCGGCGTGACATTCCGATGGCGCGGACGAGGCCGATCTCGCGGGTGCGTTCGACGACGGAGAGCGCCAGGGTGTTCACGACGCCCAGGACGGCGACGATGATCGCGAGGGCGAGGAGGCCGTTGATCAGGCTGAGGAGGCTGCCGACCTGGTCCTTGAGGGCCTGCTTGTAGTCGGTCTGGTCGCGGACCTGGTACTGGGGGTAGGGCTTGAGGTCCTTCTTCAGCCGGGCGTAGGCGGCGGCTTCCTGTCCTTCCTTCGCGGTGCCGAACATCAGCTCGTTGCGGGGCATGTCCTTCGCCGCGACGTACGTCGAGACGGTGCTGATCGCGACGTACTTGGCGCCCCGGTCGATGGTCATGTCGGAGGAGGTGATGGCGGCCAGGGTGAGGGTGGCGGTGGCGCCGTCGGCGAAGTCGGCCTTGATCCTGTCGCCGAGTTTCAGGCCGTAGGCGGTGGCGGTGTCCTCGTCGACGGACATGGCGTCGGGGGCGTAGGCGTCCTTGAGTTCGCCGGCGACGACGGGGACGCGCAGGTCCTCGGTGTAGCTGGGGGTGGCGGCGGCGAAGGCGGTGTCCTTCTCGGTCTTGCCGTTGGGGTAGGTGAGGGTGGCGTCGATCTCCTTGTACTCGGTGACGTGTGCGAGGCCGGGGGTGTTCTTCATGGCTTCGGCGGCCTCGGGGAGGATCGCCTGTCCGGCGTCGGACAGGACGATGAAGTCGGCGCCGACGGACTTGTCGAGTTCGCTGGTGGCGGAGGCGACCATGGAGGAGCCGACGACGGTCATGGAGGCGACGAGGGCGAGGCCGACCATGAGGGCGGAGGCGGTGGCGCCGGTGCGGCGGGGGTTGCGCAGGGCGTTGCGTTCGGCCATGCGTCCGACGGGGCCGAAGACGCGCAGGACGCCGGCGCTGAGGGCCCGTACGACGAAGCGGGCGAGCAGCGGGCCGATGATGATCATCGAGATGAGGGTGAGGACGACGCCGCCGGCGAGGGGTTTGACGCCGTCGGAGGCGGTGTCGGTCCGGGTGGCGAGGTAGAGCAGGGTGGCGCCGGCGGCGGTGAGGACGAGGCCGACGGCGGCGCGGACGCGGCCGGCGCTGCCTTCCTTGGGGGTGCCGGCCTCGCGCAGGGCGGCCATGGGGGAGACCTTCCCGGCGCGGCGGGCGGGTACGTACGCGGCGAGGATCGTGACGAGGGTGCCCAGGACGAGGCCGGCGACGGGGGTTGTCCACGCGACGGTGAGGTCGGTGGTGTCGAGGTGCATGCCGGTGGAGCCCATGAGCTTCATGAGTCCGACGGCGAGTGCGACGCCGGCGCCGACGCCGAGTGCGGAGCCGGTGATGCCCAGGAGGAGTGCTTCGGTGAGGACGGAGCGGTTGATCTGCTTGCGGCTGGCGCCCAGGGCGCGCTGGAGGCCGATCTCGCGGATGCGCTGGCCGACGAGCATGGAGAAGGTGTTGAAGATGAGGAAGATGCCGACGAGGAAGGCGATGGCGGCGAAGCCGAGCATCGCGTACTTCATGACGTTGAGGAAGCCGCTGACGTCGTCCTTGTTCTCGGCGGTGGACTCGGCCTTGGTCTGGATCTTGTAGCCGGTGCCGAGTGCGGTGGCGACGTTCTTCTTCACGGTCTCGTTGCTGAGGCCGGGGGCGGCGGTGGCCATGATCTGGCTGTAGACGCCGGTTGTGCCGAAGAGCCTGGTCTGGGCGGTGGGGGTGTCGACGTAGAGGAGGAGGGCGCCGGGGTTGGTGGTCTGGAAGGTGGTGATGCCGACGATGGTGGTGGTGAAGGAGCCGGGGGGTGCGATGACGCGGACGGTGTCGCCGAGGCGGACCTTGTGCTTCTTGGCGGTGTCGGCGTCGAGCATGGACTCGGTGGGGCCGCGGGGGGCGTGCCCTGAGGTGATCTTCGAGGACTTGTGCTCGCCGGTGTCCCAGTTGGTGACGATAGTGGGGGCGCCGGAGGTGGGGCCGAGGTTGTTGTCGTCGCTGTCGGCGACGGTGGCCTGGATGGTGGTGACGTCGCCGGTGACGGCTTGGACGCCCTGGGCGGAGGCGACGCGCTTGAGGTCGGCGGCGGGGAGGGTGGGGGCGTCCTTCTCGGCGCTCTGCTGGTCCTGGCCGCTGGTCTGGTCGCCGGGGCTGACGGTGACGTCGGCGGCGGTGGTGGCGAAGAGGCGGTCGAAGGTGGTGTTCATGGTGTCGGAGAACACCAGGGTGCCGCAGACGAAGGCGACGGACAGCACGACGGCGATGGCGGAGAGCGCCATGCGGCCCTTGTGGGCGAGGACGTTGCGCAGGGAGGTCTTGAGGATGCTCATGGTCAGGCCACCTGGCCCGTCGCGCCGTGCGGGGCGGTGAAGTTGCGCATGCGGTCGAGGACCTGGTCGGCGGTGGGGTTGCGCATCTCGTCGACGATGCGGCCGTCGGCGAGGTAGAGGACGCGGTCGGCGTAGGAGGCGGCGACGGGGTCGTGGGTGACCATGACGATCGTCTGCGCGAGGTCGTCGACGGAGCGGCGCAGGAAGCCGAGGATCTCGGCGCCGGCGCGGGAGTCGAGGTTGCCGGTGGGCTCGTCGCCGAAGATGATCTCGGGTCGGGCGGCGAGGGCGCGGGCCACGGCGACGCGCTGCTGCTGGCCGCCGGAGAGCTGGCTGGGGCGGTGCTTGAGGCGGTCGGCGAGGCCGACGGTGGTCACGACGCGCTGGAGCCATTCGCGGTCGGGCCTGCGGCCCGCGATGTCCATGGGGAGGGTGATGTTCTCCAGGGCGCTGAGGGTGGGCAGCAGGTTGAACGCCTGGAAGATGAACCCGATGCGGTCGCGGCGCAGTTGGGTGAGTTTCCTGTCCTTAAGTCCGGTGATCTCGGTCTCGTCGACCCAGATGCGGCCCTCGGTGACGGTGTCGAGGCCGGCGAGGCAGTGCATGAGTGTCGACTTGCCGGAGCCGGAGGGGCCCATGATGGCGGTGAACTGCCCGCGGGCGATGTCCACGTCGACGTTGTCGAGTGCGAGTACGCGTGTTTCCCCCGTGCCGTACGCCTTGGTCACCTGCCGTGCGCGTGCGGCGACGGCCGTGCGGGTCTCTTTCGCTACAGCCGTGGTCACTGGTGTTCTCCCTTGTGTGGTGGGTGCGGTGGGTGCTCCGCCGGTGGATGCCGTGCGGTGCGAGCGTGTTTCGAGTCTGTCGGTGCGGGGCGCCGGTTTCGCTGGTGCCCGGCGGTGTATCGGTGGTGGGGCTGCCCCCACCCCGGGGGCTGCTGCGTACCCCCGGCGGCCTGTCTGATCAGGCTAGGTGCGGGTGTTGGGGCGCCTCGTCGGTCGTGGGGACGAGCGGTCCCGTGGGTGGGCGGGGGGCGGTCCCCTAGGGGTCGGGGCCCGTCAGTGGAAAGATGGCCCGTACAACGACCTGGGAGGCCAGATGGGCAGCGGTGCGGCGGAGACGGTCGGACGCGCCCCCGGCAAGGGGGAGGACGCGGCGGCGCCACCCGTGCGGCGGGGGTGGGTGGTGGCGGCGCTGATGCTGTCGATGTCGCTGGCCGCGCTGGAGGGGACGATCGTGGCCACGGCCGTTCCGCAGATCGTGGGCGAGCTGGGGGGTTTCTCGGTCTTCTCGTGGATCTTCTCCGGCTATCTGCTGGCGGTGACGGTGACACTGCCCGTCTACGGGCGGCTGGCGGACACCTTCGGCCGTCGGCCCGTACTGCTGGCGGGGATCGCGCTGTTCCTGCTGGGCGGCGCGGCGTGTGCGGGGGCGTGGAGCATGGGGGCGCTGATCGCGTTCCGGATCGTGCAGGGGCTGGGGGGCGGGGCGATCCAGGGCACGGTGCAGACGATCGCGGCGGATCTGTACCCGCTGAAGGAGCGCCCGCGGATCACGGCGGCGCTGGCTTCGGTGTGGGCGGCGTCGGCGGTGCTGGGGCCGGGCATCGGGGGAGTGCTGGCGGGGGCGGACTGGCGGCTGGTCTTCCTGGTGGGGCTGCCGCCGGGGGTGGTGGCGATGGGGCTGCTGGCGCGCTATCTGCGCGAGCCCTCGGCGGCGGTACGGGGCCGCGAGCGCGCGGCGGTGGACTGGCGCGGGGCGCTGGGGGTGTTCGCGGCGGGCGGCCTGCTGATCACCGCGCTGGTGCAGGGCGGCGTGGCGTGGGCGTGGCTGTCCTGGCCGTCGGCGCTGCTCTTCGGCGGGTTCGCGGCAGCCGTGGCGGCGGTGGTGGCGGTGGAGCGGCGGGCGGTGGCGCCGGTCATCCCGGGGTGGGTGTGGCGGCGGCGGACGATCGCCTCGGTGAACGTGTCGCTGGGGGCGCTCGGGGTGCTGATGGTCGCGCCGACGGTGTTCCTGCCGACGTACGCGCAGACGGTGCTGGGGCTGAGTCCGGTGGCGGCGGGGTTCGTGATGTCGGTGATGACGCTGAGCTGGCCGCTGTCGGCGTCGCTGAGCAGCCGGCTGTACGAGCGGGTGGGCTTCCGCCAGTCGGCGATGATCGGGATCGCCCTGGCGGCGGTGGTCCTGGCGGCGTTCCCGCTGCTGCCGTACCCGGGGTCGGCGTGGCAGCCGGCGCTGTTGATGCTGCTGCTGGGCGGGGCGCTGGGGATCTACCAGCTGCCGCTGCTGGTGGGGGTGCAGTCGACGGTGTCGTGGGAGGAGCGGGGAACGGCGACGGGGTCGGTGCTCTTCTGCCGGCAACTGGGCCAGAGCGTGGGCGCGGCGCTCTTCGGCGCCCTGGCCAACGCGGCACTCCACGCCGGGGGTGTGGGGGTCGCGGGGCTGGACGGGGTGGTGTCGTCGGCGCCGTCGGAGACGGTACGGCGGGCGGTGGCCACGGCGACGGACTGGGTGTTCACGGGGGCTGCGGTGGCGGCGGTGGTGGCGTTCGTGGCGCTGCTGTGGGCGCCGAGGCGCTTCGCGGTGCTGGAGCGTTGAGGTTTTCGCGGGGAGCGGGGCGGGGAAGCGCGGGGTGTCCGGGACTCGGCTGGTATCGACTTCGCGGAGAGCGGAGAGCGGCGTCTGAAGCTCGGCTGATGCTCGCCCGCGCATGGTTTGCGTCGCTGGGGCGGGGCCTCTCCACGACAACTCCGAAAAGCCATAGGGATTGACTTGCCATCGGTCGATTTGCTGCTCT